>NZ_JBFAWW010000074.1:0-15653 GCF_040680495.1 Streptomyces sp. NPDC052036
GGGCGGTCGCCACCCGGTTCGACAAACTCGCCGTCCGCTTCGAAGCCACCGTCCTGATCGCCGCGATCGGCGAATGGTTATGACCGGCCTGAGCTTTCGGCTCCACGTGCCATGCTGACCGCGACCAGGGTGAACCGGGCGAGGGAGAGGCAACGATGGGGGCTCAGTACTACGGCGCCGACAGCGAGAACGGCGACCGCATCGACGACCCCTCAGAGGACGCGCTGTTCATAACGATCAGCGACCTCAACAACTCCGACAACACCTTCGTGGTCGTCCAGCCCGACGAGGACAACCCCGTCTGGTTCGCCTCAGTGGCCGTCCTGGACGAAGGCGGCTACGAGATCGTCCGCCGCGACACCTCCCGCAACGAGCACGAGGTCACCACGGCGACGAGCATCAACGACATCGCCCGCGACCTCACCATCTGGATGGCCGCCCGCGACTTCCCTGGAAGGCCAACCAGACAGGTCACCGACTTCTAAAACACGACCTAGTTCCACCCGCCGGAAGGAGGGCGTCGCACGACCGGACGGCCGTCCTTTGGACAAGGTCCGTGCCTTGCAGTGGACGCTCTACTGCTGTGCCAGGCAAGATCCCGAACGTCGGTTCCATGCCCTGTACGGCCACGTCTTTCGCAGGGACGTCTTGTGGCGGGCCTGGGCCGGTGTGTGTGCGAACCGGGGTGCCCCCGGCGTGGACGGGGTGACCGTCGATGCTGCGGCCGCCGCCGGGGTGGAAGAGTTCCTCCACGACCTTTCGCAGCAGCTGCGGGCGCATACGCATCGCCCGTCACCGCTGTGTCGGGTCATGATCCCCAAGCCGGGGCGGCCGGGCGAGTTCCGGCCGCTGTCGATCTCCACCGTGGCCGATCGGCTGGTGATGACGGCCGCGAAGCTCGTGCTCGAGCCGATCTTTGAAGCCGACTTCCTGCCGGTCAGCTACGGTTTCCGGCCCAAGCGGTCCGCGATCGACGCATGCGAGAGCGTACGCGTGGAGGCGAACCGGGGCCGTGAGTGGGTGCTTGAGTCCGATATCCGCGACTGCTTCGGGTCAATCCGGCATGACGCTCTCGTGGCCCAGGTGGCCCGGCGCGTGGTGGACGGTTCGATGCTGAAGCTGATCCGGGCGTGGCTTCGAGTGGGGGTGCTGGAGGATGGGGCGAGTGGCTCACCAGGAGCAGGGACCCCACAAGGCTCACCGATTTCACCGTTGCTGGCGAGCGTCGCGCTGCACGTCCTCGATGAAGGGTGGCAGGGCGAGGGGAGTCGACTGGGAGTATTGGTGAGGTACTGTGATGACTTCGTGATCTTGTGTCCGACCAGGGAACGTGCCGAGCAGGCACGGGAGTTGGCGGGTGCGGTGCTGGCCGGGCTCGGGCTGCGACTGCACCCGGACAAGACGGGCATCGTCCACCTCGCCAGGGGTGGGCAGGGTTTCGATTTCCTCGGCTTCCACCACTGCAAGGTGGAATCGTGGCGTCGGCGCGGCAGGTACTCCCTGCAGCGCTGGCCGTCCAAGCGGGCGTTGGGAGTGCTGCGGGACAAGATCCGCGCGGCCACCGACCGCCGGCAGGTGGGACGGCCGCTGGCGGCCGTGGTCGCCGACCTCAACCCCGTGCTCCGGGGCTGGGTGGCGTACTTCCGCTGGGGCAACTCGGCCGGGAAGTTCTCCACAATCGACAGCTACGTGCACAAGCGGCTCGCGATCTTCGACAATCGCAAGCGCGGCCTCTCCGGCCGCCGGTGGGGCCAGCGCCACAACGGCGCGTGGTTCAACCGGCTCGGTGTGCCGCCTGTCCGGGAACGTACGCAGGGTGGCAGCGCATGCCAGCCGGTGAACGATGTCGGTAAGCCGTGTGCGCGAGAAGCGCATGCACGGTTTGACGGGCGGGGCTGGAAACGGAGCCCTCACGGGCCACCGCGCCAGTCCTCGACCCTACTCAGGAGCCAGGTCCACAGGATGGCTCTCCTTCGGAAGTCGGGTCCAAGCGCCCGTGAGTTCCGGGTGCTTTCCGTGATCCAGGACCTGAGAGACTCAGCGCTCGGACGCTCAGGCGGCGACCGTGTCGGTGACGCCGTATCCGGCCTCGACGATCGCGGCGCGGAGCCGGCTGTCGTCGAGGTCCGTTCCGTGCACGGTGACGAACTTGGCTGCGACGTCGACCACGACCTCGCTCACCCCCGCGACCTCGGACACCTCTTCCCTGATGCTCGCCGCGCAGTGCTCGCAGCTCATGCCGGTGACGTTGTACTGCTTCTGTGCCATGGCGCAACTCCTGGATGCCAATGAGGCTTTGGGTGGCTTACGGATGTACGGGGGCGGGTGTTCAGTCCGTCCCCGACATCACAACAGTCGGTTGGGCGGAGCCAGAAGTTCCCGAGTGCGTACGCCGATTCCGGTGCCGGGCACGAGGGAAGGAATCCTCCGCGGCGCCGGGCCGGATCCGGATGTGGGACGAGGGGGTTCGGGTGACGGACTGCCGGCACGGCAACCACCGTGGCACAGCGCACACCGGGTGGCCCTGGGAGCCCGAGCCGAGGGACGTCCGGGGCTGGCGGACACGCGTCCGCGAAGGAGCGTGGCCGCTGCTCGTGGCCACCGTCGCGGTTCTCGTCGGCGGCTACGGCTGGCTGGGCTCCATCGCCGGCGGCACGCTCGGTGCCCTGGTCGGATGCGCCGCGGGGCTGGTGGCCGGCGCTTTCCTGTACCTCCTGGTGGACTCGGCCGTATCGGGCCATCCGATATGGCACCGCCGTGTCCGGAGAGCGTCGCGACGCCCGGCACGGTGATGGTGCCGCCGTCTTTCTGGGTGGGTGTGAGAACTCCGTTCGCCTCTTCGCGGGCGCGATGTGGCGTGCGACACGTTTGATTGCGGGAACTCGACGTTCCGTCCGGCCGACTACTGGATCGGTACGGCTTCAACTGCCGTTTTTCGTACGCCGGTTCGATACGACCAGGAAGGTCGAGCATGGCCGAGTTCCGACAACCGTCCCACCCTGTCGGCGTGATGGCCCGCAGGTTGCTGCCGCCCCCCGCGTTCTGCGGCTTCCTGTTGCTGCTCGCCCTGGTGTTCTCGGTGTCGTACGCCGTCGGATCGGCCGCCGGTCCGGTGGCACCAGGCATGCACGGGAGCGCCGGGAGTGGAAGCGGGGGAAGCGGTGGCGGCATGGAGGACAAGTCCGGGACGGACGGGAGCATGCAGGGGATGACGGACGGGAGCGGTTAGTGACGGCGGGTGAAGCGGCGACCGGCCTCGTGGTCACGGACCTCACCGTCGGCGGGATGACGTGCGCGGCCTGTGTGCGGCAGGTGGAGAAGAAGCTCGCCAAGCTGGAGGGCGTCACGGCCACCGTGAACCTGGCCACCGGGATGGCCCGGGTCAGCCATCCGGCCGACGTAGCGCCTGAGGAACTCGTCACCGCGGTCGAACAGGCCGGGTACCAGGCGGCCCTGCCCGCGCCGCCCGTCCGGGAGGACGAGCGGGCGGCGGACGCTGACCCGGACGGGTCCGAGGCCGCCGCCTGGCGGGAGCGAGAGCGGCTCCTCGTCACTGTGCTGCTCGCCGTTCCCGTCCTGGTGCTGTCGATGGTGCCCGCTCTTCAGTTCCGTAACTGGCAGTGGCTGTGCTTCGCGTTGGCCGCCCCGGTGGCGGTGTGGAGCGCGTGGCCCTCCCACGAGCGCGCGCTGCGAGGGCTGCGTCACTCCACGACCACCATGGACACCCTGGTCTCGCTGGGTGTGGTGGCGTCCTTCTCCTGGTCGGCGTACGCGCTGTTTCTCGGGGGAGCGGGCGATCCCGGGATGCGGATGCCGTTCAGTCTGCTGCCGTCGGCGTCCGATGGCGTGGCGCACGTCTATCTCGAAGCCGCGGTGAGCGTGCCGCTGTTCGTATTGACCGGGCGGTACCTGGAGGCGCGGGCACGGCGGGGGACCGGGGCGGCCCTGCGGGCGCTGGCGGACCTGGCGGCCAAGGAGGTGTCCGTCCGCGACGAGCGGGGCGAGCGGTCCGTGCCCATAGAGCAGTTGAGGCTCGGGCAGGTCTTCGTTGTGCGTCCGGGGGAGCGCGTCGCCACCGACGGGCGGGTGACGGAGGGCTCCTCCGCTGTGGACCTGTCCCTGGTCACCGGTGAGAGCGAGCCCGTGGAGGTGAGCCCCGGCTCGGCGCTGGTCGGCGGTGCCGTCAACGTCGGCGGGCTGCTCCTCGTACGGGCGACGGCGGTCGGCGCTGACACGCAGCTGGCCCGGATCACCCGACTGGTGGCGGAGGCGCGGGCCGGGAAGGCGCGGGCGCAGCGGCTGGCCGACGCGGTGGCCGGGGTGTTCGTACCAGTCGTGCTGACGATCGCGGTGACCGTCCTCGGGTTCTGGCTGGGCGCCGGAGCGGATCCGCAGGCGGCGCTCACCGCCTGCGTGGCCGTCCTCGTCGTGGCCTGCCCGTGCGCGCTGGGACTCGCCACCCCGACCGCCCTGATGGCCGCTACCGGGCGCGGGGCACAGCTGGGTGTGCTGGTGAGCGGGCCGCAGACGCTGGAGGCGCTTCAGCACGTGGACACCGTCGTCCTGGACAAGACCGGCACCCTGACGTCCGGTCGCATGACCGTCGCCCGGGGTGACCGCGGTGCCCGGTGGGCTGGGGCAGGAGGAGCTGGTTCGTCTGGCTGGTGCGGTGGAGCAGGGTGCTGAGCATCCGATCGGGCGGGCGATCACGGCGTACGCGCGCCGCTCGGCGGACCGCGAGCCGCTGCCGGAGGTGAGCGGCTTCGCCGCGACGGCGGGGCGGGGTGTCACGGGGTGGGTGGACGGTCGTACGGTCGAAGTGGTCGTGCCGGAGGGTGAGTTGCCGCCTGCGCTGGCCGAGGGGCTGACCGTGGTGGAGGACGAGGCTTACACGTCTGTGCTGGTGCGGGTGAACGGGCGGGCCGAGGCGCTGATCGCCGTCGGGGACCTGGTACGGCCGGGCAGCTACCGGGCCGTGGACCGACCGCGGCGGCTCGGTATCCGCCCGGTGCTGGCCACCGGTGAGAGCGAGGCTCCCGCGCGGGCGGTGGCGGCGGCGCTCGGGATCGACGAGGTGCACGCCCGCTGCTCCCCGGAGGACAAGGCCGACCTGGTCCGGCAGCTGCAGGAGGAGGGCTGCCGGGTCGCCGTCGTCGGCGACGGTGTGAACGACGCCGCCGCGCTTGCCGGAGCCGACCTGGGCATCGCCATGGGCAGCGGTACGGACGTGGCCATCGGAGTGGCCGACCTGACCCTGGTGCGCGGCGACATCGAGGCCCTTGTGGACGCCGTACGGCTGGCCCGACGCACCCTCGGCACGATTCGCGCCAACCTAGTGTGGGCCTTCGGCTACAACGTCGTCACCGTGCCGCTCGCCATGGTGGGGCTGCTCAACCCCATGCTCGCCGCCGCCGCGATGTCGGCGAGTTCGGTGCTGGTGGTGGCCAACAGCCTGCGGCTGCGCGGCTGGCAGTCGTCGCCCGTCGGCGGCCGGGGCGCGGATCACGGCCCGGGAAGGACGATGTCCGATGAGGAAGACCCTGGCCCGAATAACCGCCCGGTTTAGCGAACGGCGGCTGAAGGACGGTGCTGTCGCTGCTCTCGTTCCCGTCGCCGCGTGCAGTGTGGCTTTGGCGGGCCTCACCGCCTGGACCGGCACCGGCAGGGCGGGCAGTCCCGCGCGCGTCAGCGTCACCAGCGGACGTGTCCTGCTGCCCTCCGCCGGAGTTCCGGAGACGGCGGCGTTCTTCCGTATCGCCAACGAGGGCGGCTCGGCCGACCGCCTGATACGCGTCACCTCGCCCGACGCCCCTGGCGGCATCACGCTCGCCCAGCACCGCATGAACGAGGGGAACGGGGCCTACCGCACCGGCATCGACTCCGTCGCGATACCGGCGGGCGACAGCCTCGGGATGTCACCGCAGGGGGTGGACCTGACGGTGGCCGTGGCGGCCGGGAAGTGGAGTTCGGGCGATCTCGTGCCCTTCACCCTGGAGTTCCGGCGCAGCGGCCGGGGCAAGGTCCTCGCTGTGGTGGTGCGTCCGGGCAGTGTCCAGTTCCCGCAGTCGTGCCGCCGGGCCGCCGAGTTCCCGCCTGTCGGGTATGAGGTGGGTCACTGTTCCGGCGCTGAGTCGAGGGCTGGGGGTGCGCACGTACCACCTGACGACGATCAGGCGCCGGGTGCGAAGATGGGCGCGCTATGACTGGGGGCCTCACGTCTCGACCGTCGTCCTGTCGCGTTCGCGCGCGGCTTCTTCCTGTCGTCCCCTCGCGGCGGCACGTCCGCGTGCCGCCGCGAGCCGACACGTCCTGACGGGCCCCGGGCATCGCCGTAACCACCGCGTACGGCCGCACCCCAAGTCCCGGCGCGCCGCCCCTTCTTCGGGCAGGCCCCGGACGACCCGAGAAGGACATCACGTGACTGTTACCGTCCTGCCCGTTCCCCGGACGAAACGCGTCTCGGCGGACGCGGCGGCGACCGCCTGGGCCCTGGCCGCCCGCGGCGGTGACCCCCGCGCGGCTGAGCACTTCGTCCGCGCGCCGCACAACGACGTGCTGTGCTACGTCGCCTACCTCAGCGGCGATCCCCAGACCGCTTACGACCTGACCCAGGACACCTTCGCGCGGGCCTTCGGCAGCCTGCACCGCTTCGAGGGCCGCGCCTCGGCCCGCACCTGGCTGCTGTCCATCGCCCGCCGTACGGTGGCCGACAGCTTCCGGCACGCCGCCGCCCGGCCGCGGCTCGCCGAAACATCCGACTGGCAGGCGGCCGTCGAACGCACCCAGCCGCGCGACGTGCCGGGCTTCGACGACGGCGTGGCCCTGCTCGACCTGTTGGCCGCGCTGCCCGGAGAACGCCGTGAGACGTTCGTCCTCACCCAAGTCGTCGGCCTGTCCTACGAGGAGACGGCCGGCTTCATCGGCTGCCCCGTCGGCACCGTCCGCTCCCGGGTCTCCCGCGCCCGGGCGGCTCTGGAACGGCAGCTCCTGGAAGCCGAGGCACAGGCCACCCGAGCGCCCTGACGCGAAGGGCCGGTGCTTCCCGACCGGGGAGCACCGGCCGCTGCCGTGCCCCGGGTGCGGCCGGGCGCCGTCCACGTCCGGGTCGAGGAGCACGTATGGCCGTCCGGTCCATCCGGCGACGCCTGAAAAGCAATCGGCTACTGCCAGGAACTCAACGCCACTTCGCCACGACTTCTGTAACACAAGCCTCTCAACCCGGTGAGCGCAGAAGCCCCTCAGCCCGGTGAGGGCAGCCCGTACGTCCGTATACAAGGAGCCCGCATGTCGATGAACCGGCCGGTCGCCACCGCCCTGGCCGCAGCCCTCTGCCTGCTCACGGCGGCATGCGGTGCCTCCTCGTCCGACGACAAGGCGAGCGGCAGTTCGACCCAGGCCGCGGCCTTGAAGTCCGGCTACCCGGTGACGCTGGACAACTGCGGCCGGAAGGAGACCTTCGAGAAGGCTCCCAGCCGGGTCGTCGTCATGAACGGTGCCTCCGTCGCCGAGGTCTCCACCCTCCTCGCCCTCGGCCTGGGAGACAAGGTCGTCGCCAACCAGCAGGGCTACGGTATGTCCGAGGTGCCCGGCCGTGCCGCCGCCATCAAAAAGCTGCCCACCGGGGACGTCAAGGTCAACGACGCCTACGACGTCCCGCGCGAGGCGATGCTCGGCCTGCGCCCCGATCTCGTCCTGTCCGTCACCACGTACGGCTTCGACGAGAAGAACGGCTTCGCCACCCGCGACCAGCTGAAGCAGGTCGGCGCCAACAGCTACGTCTCCCCGCAGGGCTGCGACGACGACCCTTCCAAGATGACCGTCGCCGACAGCTACCGGCTGCTGCGCGACATGGGAAAGATCTTCAACGTCAGTGACCGGGCCGAGAAGGTGATCGCCGCCTCTGAGAAGAACATCGCGGCCGTCACGGACAAGGTGAAGGGGGAGAAGCGGCCGAAGGTCATGGTGCTCTTCTCCAACATGTCCATGGGCAGCAACGACTTCAGCTCGGTCCTCGCCAACGGCATCGTCAACGACATCCTCGCCAAGGCCGGCGGCACCAACGCCTTCTCGAACACCACCAAGGCCACCTTCGCCGACCTGAGCAAAGAGAAGGTGGCCGCCACCGACGTCGACGCCGTCGTCGTCATCAGCTACAACGACCCCAACCCGGCGGCTTACGCCAAGAAACTGCTCAAGGAGTTCCCCCAGTGGCCGGCCGCCAAGAACAACACGTACGTGACGCTGTCCGACTCGATGTACCTCGGCCCCAGCAACGACCTGGCCGTGGAGAGGATCGCCAAGCTGCTGCACCCGGAAGCCTTCTGAGCCGACTCAGGATCCCGTTGGCGTTCACGCTCCTGCCGGTCGCGCTGGTCGCCACCATGATCGTGGCGATCGGTATCGGTGCCGTCAGCGTCCCCGTCGGTGACGTGTGGGGGATCGTCCTGCACCACGTCACCGGCGCGGGGGCGGCGCCGGCCGACCCCGCGCTCGACCAGATCGTCTGGAACTTCCGCACCCCGAGGGTGGTCCTGGCGGCCCTGGTCGGCGCGGGCCTGGCGGTGTCCGGCGCGGTGCTCCAGACGGTGGTGTCCAACCCGCTCGCCGACCCCATCGTCCTCGGTTTCTCCTACGGCGCCACACTCGGCGCGGTCCTCGTCATCACCCTGGGCGGGGGCGTGGCGCTCGCCGGGCTCGGGGTGTCGGCCGCGGCCTTCCTCGGGGCGGTCGCCGCCGGGGCGCTCGTGTTCGCGCTCGGGCAGCGTCGAGGACGGCTGGCCCCGACCCGGCTGGTGCTGGCAGGCGTCGCCGTCGGCTACGTCTTCCTTTCCGCCACCAGCTATGTGCAACTCCAGGCGACGCCGAACGAGTTGCGGACGGTGATGTTCTGGATGCTGGGCAGCGTCGCCGGAGCCCAGTGGGACCAACTCCCCACCGTTGCCGTGGTCGTGCTCGCAACGACCACGCTCCTGTCCCTCTTCGGCCGGCGTCTGAACGTGCTGCTGGCTGGCGACGAGTCCGCCACCGCCCTCGGCGTCGACGTCAACCGGCTGAGGGCCGTCCTCCTCGTCCTCAGCGCGCTGCTGACCGGGACCGTCATCGCCGTCGCCGGCAGCATCGGCTTCGTCGGCCTGATGATCCCGCACCTGGTGCGGATGACCGCAGGCGCCGACCACCGCCGTCTGCTGCCCCTGACCGCTCTGCTGGGCGCTGTCTACCTGGTCCTCGTTGACCTGCTCTCCCGCACCCTCGACCGCCCCAACGAACTGCCGTTGGGCATCCTCACTGCGCTCCTCGGCGCCCCGTTCTTCCTGTGGCTGTTGCGCCGCAACAAGGGGATGGACTGACCGCATGAAACTGACCGTCGACCAGCTCCGTATCACCCTGGACCGGACCGCGATCCTCCGCGACGTGAGCCTTCAGGCCCGCAAGGGAGACGTCGTCGGCCTCGTCGGCCCCAACGGCAGCGGCAAGTCCACCTTGCTGCGCGCCGTCTACCGCTCGCTCCGCCCGGCGGACGGCGCCGTCAGGGTCGGTGAGGACGACGTCTGGGCGCTGTCCGCCCGCGCCGCGGCCCGCCGTACCGCCGCCGTCCTCCAGGACGCGGGCGGCAACACCACCGGCCTGACCGTCACCGAGATCGTCGCCCTCGGCCGCGCCCCCCACCACGGCCTGCTCGGGCGCGACGGAGCCGAGGACCACCGGGCGGTGACGGACGCCGTCGACCGCTGCGGAGTACGGCCCTTCGCGGACCGCGACTACGCCTCCCTGTCCGGCGGCGAACGCCAACGTGTCCTGCTGGCCCGCTCGTTGGCCCAGAATCCGCAACTCCTGGTCCTGGACGAGCTCACCAACCACCTCGACATCCGGGCCCGGTTCGAGCTCCTCGACCTCATCCGCGTCACCGGCGTCACCACCCTCGCCGTCCTGCACGACCTCGACCTCGCCGCTCGCCTCTGCGACCACCTGGTCGTCCTGCACGAGGGAACCGTGGTGGCGGCGGGACCGGTCCTTGAGGCACTCACCCCGCAGGTCCTCGCCGACGTCTTCGGCGTCCGCGCGCACACCGAACGGCATGCCGACGGCGTCGTCCGGATCACGTACGCAGCCCAGCCGCTCGCGGACGGACACGCCCTGGAGGACGACAGCCGATCCCCCGAGACGGCCGACCGCTGATCCGAGGTGGGTGCGCCTGCGTGAGGCCCGGAGCCCGCAGCGGGTTCCAGGGCTTCGCACTGGTCCAAGGGCCGGGCGCGCGAGCCATGTAGTGACACCGTCGGCCTTCACCGGCCGCCCCCGGTTCACTCAAGACCGTGTGCGGCGCCGCAGCATCCGTGAGCGCTGCCTCAACCAAGGAGAAACAGCTGATGTCGTTACGTGTTCAGATCCTCATGTACGACGGAGTGGAGGAGCAGGACGCCATCGGGCCGCGTGACGTGTTCGGGCACGCTGTTGCCGGCGGGCGGTCAGGTAGAGACGACACTGGTGCGACCGTCGGCTCCTGGCGAGGTGACCTGCTTCTTCGGCACGAAGATCGTGGTGCCTGCTGTGTGGGAGCCCACCGACGCCGATGTGCTGATGCCGGGCGGCGGCGATCAGCTGATCAAAGATCCAGATGTCCTGCGGGACCTTGTACGGGCCCAGCAGGCAGGAGTCACCGTCGCGGGTGTCTGCACCGGGGTCTTGGCGCTGTCCGCGGCGGGCTTGACCAAGGACCGTCCGTGCACGACACACCACCTGGCCAAGGCTGACCCTCCCCTCGTAGCGTGGAGTCCGTGAATGCAGGGGACGTTGAGGTTCATGGGGTCCAAGCAACTGACGTACACGCCTGAGTTCCGTGAGGGTGCTGCACGCATTGTGATCGAGACGGGCAGGCCGATCCCGGAGGTCGCCGAGGAGCTCGGTGTCCACTCCGGGACGCTGCACAGCTGGGTGTCGCGGTGGCGGCGCAACGGCTCGGCCTCCTCCGACCGGCCCGCGCCCGCTGCCCCGGGCGGCCGGCTGCGGGACACCGAGCGCGCCGAGCTGGAGCGGCTGCGGCGGGAGATGAGCGAGAAGAACAAGCGGATACGCGAGCTGGAGATGGAACGTGATGTCTTCAAACGCTGCATGGCCTTGTGGGTGAAGCAGCTGCGGCGGACCGGCCCAGGTGGCCGGGGTGATCAGCGACTGCAAGGCCGAGCAGGACATTCCGCACACCCTGACCTGCCGTGCGCTGGGTGTGAGCGAGTCCTGGTTCTACAAGTGGCGCAACCAGCCCGTCACCGCTCGCGAGGTGCGGCGCGGGAAGCTGGCCGACGCGATCCGGCAGATCTTCGATGAGTCGGGCGGCACGTATGGTTCCCCGAAGGTCTGGATCACGCTCGTGCGCCAGGGCTGGAGAGTGTCGGTGAACACCGTCGCCAAGCTGATGGCCGAACTCGGTCTGGCCGGGCGCAAGGTCCGAAGGCGCCGGGGGCTGACCAGGCCGGGCAACCGGCGCGCGTTTGCGGACTTCGTGCGCCGCGACTTCAGCGCCACCGCTCCCGACCAGGTGTGGGCCGGGGACATGACGGAGATCGTCACCAGTGAGGGCAAGCTGTACCTGGCCACCGTGATCGATCTGTTCTCACGCCGCCTGCTCGGCTACGCGATGGGCGAGCGCCACGACGCAGAGCTGGTCGTCGCCTCCCTGCATATGGCCGCGGGCACCCGCGGCGGCGACGTCAGGGGCGTGATCTTCCACTCGGACCGCGGCAGCGAATACCAGTCCCGGCGCTTCAGGCGGGCCTGCCGTCGGCTCGGCGTGACCCAGTCGATGGGCCGTGTCGGCTCGTGTTTCGACAATGCCGTCAGCGAGGCGTTCAACAGCGTGCTCAAGGTCGAGTATGTCCACCGGCGCACCTTCACCACCCGCACCGAGGCGCGGCTGAAGATCGCCACCGGGATCACCGGCTTCTACAACACCAGTCGGCTACACAGCGTGTGCGGATACCGGAGCCCGATCGACTACGAACAAGACCATCAGGCCGACCCCACCGTGGAGTTGGCCGCTTGAAAGATCTCCACGGCGCGAGGGGATTGACACTACGGCTCTCCTCACGAATCATGCGGCGGAGGCTGATGCGAGCTGCGGTCAAGTCGTCTTCGCCTTCTTGCAGGCGCTGGGGCACCGCGTGGTTGTCCTGCCGTTTCTGCCGGAGCTGCGCGGACAGCTCCTGGTTGTGGCGGGTCAGCTCGTCGATCCGCGCTACGAGGTCCTTTGCGGCGAACTGGTCAAGCTGCTGCCCGAGGTTGCACTGGAGTGCCGCCTTTGAGTTTCTCTCGTTCCTCGCGCAGGGCTGTATCTCGGCGCGGGCAACTCCATGTCGCTGCGAAGGCTTGCCGTGCTCGCGCGGCGCCTCCGGTCTGCCTCTCCTGAGCGGGGCGAGTGAGCTGCTGGGTGCGGGCGTTCTCGATGTGCTCGCGGACTCCGTATGCATACACCAGCCAGTTGGACACACCTGCGGTGCGGGCGACGGCGGCGAAAGGGGGAACTTCACTACCGATCACGTCCCCAGCACGCGACACCCATGCTCCGGCTCACAGCCTGACAACGCATCGCCCCTGGCCCGCCAGCAAGCTGACGGACCCTCATGCAAGATCGAGGCTAACGGCCGGGGCATCCCACAGATCGGCCGAAATTCGACCGCCATTCGATAATCAGCTATCAATTCTGTTACGCTCCGTGCAATAGATAGCTTGATATCAGTTCTTAGTGGAGGTGTTCTCTGCCAGGGCCATGTGACGGACAGGTACGCAGGCGGCAGCCATTACGCCCCACCAGCCTGCCGTCGCCGGGCCCCCGTTCGCCGTGTGTGGCGGGCTCCCGCTCTACACGGCCGGCTTCCGGGACACGTCAGCGAGGAGAAAACATGACCATCCCCGCCTCTGTACCACAGCTGCCCTTCGCCCGCCCCAACGCTCTGGACCTCGCTCCCCTGTTCGCGCGACTGCGCAAACAGGGGCCGGTGGCCCAGGTGACGACACCAGCTGGCGACCCTGCCTGGCTTGTGACGACATACGAGGAGGCTCGCGCCGTCCTGGGAGACCCGCGGTTCGGCAAGTCGCACCCCGCACCGGAGAAGGCATCCAAGATCTCCGGTGCCGCGATCCAGTCCGGTCCGGTCAGCACGTTCGACGACGAAGCGCGCGAGCACACCCGCATGCGCCGGATGCTCGCCCCTGCGTTCAGTGCTCCGCGCATGCGTCGGCTTGGCCCGCGCATCGAGGAACTGACCCAGCGCTGTCTGGACGACATGGAACGCGCCCACGCCCCGCACTCACCGGTCAATCTACGTGAGCATCTGTCGTTCCCCCTCCCGGTGCAGGTCATCTGTGAACTTCTTGGCGTGCCACACGATGACCGCGAACTGCTGCGCGACTGGTCCGTGCGGATCGGCGCCCTCCACGGAGGTACCGACGGAGAGGACGCCATGGCTGAGTTCCAGGCGTACGTGGGCCGCCTGGCCCAGAGCAAGCGGAAGACCCCGGGCGAGGACGTCATCTCCGACATCCTGGCAGTCCAGGCCGAGGACCCCACTTTCACTGAGTACGACATGACCCTGCTGGCTGCTGGGCTCCTCTTCGCCGGCCATGAAACGACCTCCACACGTATCGACTTCGGCACCGTGTTCCTCCTGAGTGACCCGGCCCGGCGCGACCGCTTCGCCGCCGACCCCGAGGGCCTGGTCCAGTCAACTGTCGAGGAGATCCTGCGCATGGCCGCCCCGGGGGGACTCGGCCTCATGCGATACGCCCGCGAGGACGTCGAGATCGACGGGACCGTCATCGCCCGAGGTGACGCCGTGCTCGTAGCGATCCATTCCGCAAACCGCGACGAGGAGGCCTTCACCGAGCCAGACGCCTTCGATGCGGCGCGCACACCCAACGCTCACCTGGCTTTCGGGCACGGAATCCACTACTGCATCGGCAACGCTCTGGCCCGCACCGAGATGCGGATCGCCTTCACCGCCCTCTTCCGCCGCTTCCCGCACTTGCAGCTCGCGGTTGACCCCAGCGCGTTGCGCGATCATTCCGAACGGCTGGCCGGGGGACTCACCGCCGTCCCTGTGCTGTGGTGATCGCCACCCCGAAAAACCAGGAGTAGACACCATGCAGGTAGAAGTCGATCAATCCAAATGCGTAGCGTCTGGGCAGTGTGCCATGACCGCTCCCGCGGTCTTCGATCAGGACGACGCCGGAAAGGTCCTCGTCCTTGCACCCGCACCTCCGCCCTCGGCTCAGGGCCCGGCCCGGCAGGCCGCGGCGATGTGTCCTGGCATGGCCATCATCACGCGCGACGACATATAGAAGGCATGTGGCTCAGGTAGCCGGTGCCCGTCGCCGGCGTCAGCCGGGCACCGGCCGAACCGGTGCTTGTCACCTATAGGCCAGAGCACTTTCCCCACGGTGGCAGGCCCAATCCATGAACCGGGGGGTATCAATGCCGGCGCCCATGGAACAGCCCGGCGCAGGAGCACCTGCGCCGGGCCCCTTTCAGTTCTGTGGACGCACGATCGCGGGAGCGGGATTGGGTAGTGCGCTGGCGGCAGCCGGTGAAAGCCCGTCCAACAGCAGCGTCACATAACGCTGCCACCCGCCCTCGCCGGGCTCCATGGTCCACAACACGCTGACGAGCATGACCATGATCCGGCGCACGTCCTCAAGCACTAGATCTTCGCGGATCACCCCCGCGCGTTGGCCTTGCCGGACAAGCGGGTCCAGCGCGTCGAAGAACCGGTCGCCGATCTCGGCTGTCAGCACTCCCGCGTTCCGGGCAGCGGTCAGCACGTTGTAGTCGCGGACCGCGGAGGCCAGGGCGGTCTCCAATACCACGGCCAGACCGTGGCGCGGATCCTCGTCCCGCAGAGCCAAGCCGAGTGCAGGCATCATCTGCTCCACGAACGTCTGGTCCAGGACCGCACGCAGAAGAACCCCCTTGTCGGGGAAGCGGCGAAAGAGCGTCGCGATCCCCACGCCAGCCCGTCCGGCGATCTCCTCCAGAGGGGCATCCGGGCCCCGCTCCGCGTATACCTCGCGGGCGGCCTGGACGATCTTCGCGGAATTGCGCGCAGCGTCGGCGCGCAACGGTCGGGGGGCATCTCTCGGCACACACCCACCCTATCAAGTGATAGTCAGCGATCAGTTCGAGTTGACACCCCTCCCACACTGAATTGATAGTCGACTATTGGCTGTGTCGCAAAGCGCCATGCCCGCCGCCGAAGCGCCCGACGACCCGCCCTGCGCGTGTCGAGACCGCGTTATTCCCCTTCCATCAAGAGCCCGAGGAATCGTTCATGCCTCACTCACACGGCAGCTGTAGTTCAGGCCTGGCTGGTCCTGGAGAGCGTGTCGGCGCTGGTGGCAGGCTTGTGTGATGGCTCGATGGTGGCGGCTCCAGGCCATCCAGTGCAGGATGTGTTCCGCGTCCCGGACTGGTGGTGTGAGGACGAACGCCCGGAGGAGTCGGACGAGTTCGAGGCAGGTCAACGGGACGAGACGGGCCGGTCGGGCAGGGCCCGCCGTGGTCGCGGCAGCAGCGGTCAGGGCGCGGACGGCGGATGCGGCAAGGGAGAACAGTGACCAGCGCATCCAGGAGTTCCAGCAGGTCACCTGTCCTTCGTCCAGGCCGG
>NZ_JBFAWW010000075.1:0-14284 GCF_040680495.1 Streptomyces sp. NPDC052036
GTGGAGAGGTTGTCCAGCACGATATGGATTTCCTTCCCCGTATGCGGCTTGACGGCCTTCTTCAGGAAGGCCAGGAAGGTCGCGCCGTTCCGGTTCGGTCTGCACTCGCCCAGCACTTCACCGGTCGTGACGTTCAGCGCGGCGAACAGATTCGTGGTGCCGTGCCGCACGTAGTCGTGGGTGCGCTTCTCGGTGGCGGCGAAGGTCACCGGCAGTACTGGCTGGGTCCGGTCCAGGGCCTGCACCTGCGTCTTCTCGTCGATCGACAGCACCACGGCGCCTCCGGGCGGGTCCAGGTACAGCCCGACGATGTCGGCGACCCTTTCCGCGAAGGCCGGGTCCTTCGACAGTTTGAAGGTGCCCGACCGATGCGGCTTGAGGTTCTCTTCGCGCCAGATGCGGGCGACATAGTGGAAGGAGACCTTGATGCCCTCGGTCCGTCTCAGGTAAGCGGCCAGCGTTCGCGTCGACCAGTGCGACAGGCCCGATTCCGGCGGCGGGCTCATCCTGGTCAGTGCGATCACCCGGCCGCGGGTCTGCGGCGGCACCTGGTCTTTCCCACCGCCGCGCTTCTTTTCCACCAGGCCCCCCAGGCCGTGCTCGGCGTACCGGGTCTTGGTGCGGTCCACCGTCCGCGCGGACACGCCGGCCAGTTCGGCGATGTCCTTACGGCGGCGGCCCTCACCGGCCCACAACACGATGCGGGCCCGAAGGGCCACGTCCGCCGTCACGTGCCGGTCTGCCGCCAACGTCCGTAATTCCGCGGCCTGTTCCGAAGAGAGGTTCATGCACTACCCAACGAGTCAAAGAGCTTCAGGTGACACAAACCAGATCACGCGACACTAGTAGTATCCCTTTACTCCGTCGAGCAGTTCCCGCACGATGTCCGCGTGCCCTGCATGCCGTCCAGTCTCCTCGATGAGGTGGATGAGCATCCAACGGAGGTTGGCCTTGCCAGCGTAGTGCCCAGAGTGGCGACCGACGTCGTCCAGGGAGGCTGCTGCCACGATCTCATTGCTTCGGGCGCACTGCGTCTCGTAATCCGCGAGCAGCTGCTTCAACGTGACGCCGTCGGTGCGCCAGTTGGCGTCGTCGTCCGTCTCGTCAAAGGACGGGTTCTGCCTCTCGTCTCCACCAAGGAACAGCACCTCCAACCAAAGGTGCTCGACCCATCGCATATGGCTGATGAGCCCGGCCACAGTCATCGCTGGCGAGGTCGGGATGACGGAGCGGTGCGCATCCACCTCGCTGAGGCCCTCGCACTTCCATCGCAGGATCTGCCGCTGGAGATCCAGCCAGCCAAGCAGCGCGGTGCGCTCGTCGGCCTGAAACGGGGGACGTTCAAGTGAAGGAGCCATGCTGGCGGACACTATCGTGTCGCCAGGATTTCAGCGACGCGCAGCACTGAGCTCCTCACCCTGAACCAAGCCCCGGCCTCGCATCAGACACATGATCCGCCGGACAGGCCCTAACCACCCGCTGTCCACGGCCAGGGGGAACTTCATTCGCGTCGGTCCGCACGGACACGGACACCTCCTCTGTAATACGATATTCAACTGCCGAAGCCGAGGATCCGTGGAGGGCGTCCGTGGTGCTAGAGGTCGCCGGCGTCTCTCACGAGGAGGAGGCCGCCTACCGGCTGCTCGTCACGTCCGGCCGGGCCACCGCACAGGACCTGGCCCAGCGTGCCGGTCTTCCCCACGCCGACGCCGTGCGGATTCTCGACGCACTGGCCTCCAAGGGCCTGGCAAGTCATACGGATGGCACACCCCGGGTGTTCCGGGCCGCTCCCCCGGACGTGGCACTGCTGCCCCGGCTCAAGCGCAGCGCCGATGCGCTGGAGCTGGCCCGGTTCGAGGCCGCCCGTCTGGTCGAGTCCTACCGGGACACCATGCGCAGGCACGACGCCGGCCAGTTGCTCGAGGTCATCACCGGGGCGGAGGCCCTGCGTCAGCACCTGAGGCAGATCCAGTCCGGCGTGCAGGACGAGATGCTCTGGTTCTGCAAGGCCCAGTATGTGGCCATGCCGTCAGGCAGCAACGCCGAGGAGTTCCAGGCGCTGGCCCGGGGCGTACGCTACCGGGTGCTGTACGAAAAGGCGTTCTTCGACGACGAAGGAGCCGTGGACAACGTGGTGGCAGGCGTGCAGGCCGGGGAGGTCGCCCGGGCCGTGCCACACCTGCCGCTGCGCCTCGCGATCGCCGATCGATCCGTCGCCGTCTTCCCCCTCGTGGCGGGTGGGCCGCACGGCAGCCCGGAGGAGCCCACCACCGCACTGGTCAGGGACAGCAATCTGCTCGCGGCTCTGATCGCCCTGTTCGAGCGCTACTGGGAGGACGCCGTCCCCCTGAACGTCGACGGCGCCGGCGCCATCTCAGGGACGGACGGAGCCGGGCCGTCCGATGCGCTCTCCCCCACCGACCGCAAGGTGTTGTCCCTGCTGGTGGCCGGAGTCGCCGACAAGGCGATCGCCTCACAGATCGGGCTGAGCCGGCGTACCGTCCAGCGCCGCATTCAGGGCATGATGGAGCGCGCAGGCGCGGCGACCCGCATGCAACTCGCCTGGCAGGCCGCACGCCGCGGATGGCTGTGAGCCGGCCGTCCGGGGGGTGAGCACGAGCCACGGTCGCCACCGCAGCGTCAATGGGCGCCGCAACCCGGGCGCTTGCGTAGCAGGTGGACGACGAGCTCTTCCAGCGCTTCGGGGATGTCGTTCCGCAAGAGGCACAGCGGTACGGGTCTCCACCGCGAGTTCCGGCACCGAGATCACCGGCAAGGTCACGGACGTGGCGGAGGCGAACTGACGCCCCTGCTTCAACGCGCAGGACCGCAAACCGACTTCGGACACCCATCCTCGATCACTCTGACATCGGCGCCGCCGCTACATGGAACAGACCCGACAGGTGACACACCGTCACCACGCTTGACGTGCAATCCGTCGTCGTACTGACCACGTGGCCCCTCCGGGGGAGAAAAGCACCTAATTCACGACAATCCCCGGCGTGCTGACAGTATGGCGGGCGGCACACAGGCGGAGGCTGTCGTAGTTGGAACATGTCACAGTTGCGACACCCGAGGTCAGTGACAGGTCGAGCTTCATCAACGGATGCTTTCGCACAGCTTTTGCCCCTCCAGCTGTACGAGAGGTGTCTCACTGATGTCTAGAATCCGCCCAACGGCGGCTATATCAACGGGATTGTTGCTGGTCGCCGGAGCTGTGCCGGCCGCATTCGCAGGGCAGTCGGCAGCGACCGGGACCCCCGCTCGTCCCGCTGCCGTATCGGGGACCGCCTCCGCGACCGTGCGGCTGGTCACCGGCGACCGGGTGACCGTCACGACGCTGCCCGGTGGACGACACACCGCGTCAGTGCAGCCCGGACCCGGGCGCGAGCACATCCCCTTCCAGACGCTGGAGGGGGACGACAAACAGTTGACCGTGATGCCGTTCGACGCCGAGGCGCTGGTGTCGGCCGGCACCCTGGACCGGCGACTGTTCAATGTGACGGCGCTGATCGCCGAGGGCTACGACGAGGCGCACACCTCCGCGCTGCCCTTGATCGTCTCCTCTCAGCCGGAACCGTCACGGGAGGGGGCCAGGGTCACCGCACAGGCAGCGAAGACGGCCGCGGCCACTGCCGACCGACTGGTGGCGCTCAACACGGCCACGACGCCCTCCCGCCGACTGGACAGCATCCACGCGCGGTCGATGCGGGTCTCCGACCACGACCTGGGCAAGTTCTGGAAGACGCTCACCCCCCGTGGAGCGTCGGACACCGCCCGCACCACGGTCACCCCGCGCATCTCGCTGGACGGCAAGGTGAAGGCCCTGCTGGACCGGAGCACCGCGCAGATCAACGCCCCCACCGCCTGGAAGGCCGGCTACGAAGGCCAGGGCGTCAAGGTGGCCGTGCTGGACACCGGTGTCGATGCCGGTCACCCCGACCTCGCCGGCCGCATCGCGGAGGCCAAGGACTTCTCCGGCAGTGGGAACACCGACGACCACTTCGGCCACGGCACGCATGTCGCCTCGATCGTCGGCGGGACCGGTGCCGCGTCCGACGGTGCCAGACGCGGTGTCGCTCCCAAGGCCGACCTGCTCATCGGCAAGGTACTGGACGACAACGGCTACGGCGACGAATCGGGCATCATCGCCGGCATGGAGTGGGCGACCGCCGAGCACGCCAAAATCGTCAACATGAGCCTCGGAGCGGACGAGCAGACCGACGGCACCGACCCGCTCAGCCAGGCCGTCGACAACCTGACCGCCTCCACCGGCACGCTCTTCGTCGTTGCGGCGGGCAACTCGGGCCCGGGCCAGTACACCGTCGGCACCCCGGGCGCAGCCGATGCCGCGCTGACCGTGGGCGCCGTCGACCGCGACGACTCCCTCGCCTCCTTCTCCAGCCGCGGCCCACGCTTCGGCGACGACGCGGTCAAGCCCGACGTGACCGCCCCCGGCGTGGGCATCGTCGCCGCCCGCGCGGCCGGCACCACCCTGGGCGACCCGATCGACGCCAACTACGTAGCGCTGTCCGGGACCTCCATGGCCACCCCGCACGTCGCCGGCGCCGCCGCGCTGCTGGCCCAGCAGCACCCGGATTGGAGCGCCCAGCAGCTCAAGGACACCCTGATCAGCACCGCGCACACGGTGCCCGGCACCAAGGTGACCGAGCAGGGCGGCGGCCGCATCGACGTGGCCGCGGCCATGGGCCCGGTCACGGCCACCGGCTCCGTCACCCTCGCCCCGCTGACAACCGGTGGCACGCAGCGGCAGCAGCAGGCGGCCACCCTTCACTACACCAACGCCGGCGATCACCCGCTGACCCTCTCTCTGGCCGTCAACCTGGCCACCGAGACCGGGCACGCGATCCCCGACGGAGTGGTCAGCCTCGAGTCCAGCACCGTGCAACTGGCGCCCGGGGCCACCGCCGACGTGCCGCTGCACACCGACACGACGCACGCCGTCCGCGGAAAGTTCTACGGATACGTCACCGCGAAGTCTGCCGACGGCACCGTGCTCGCCCACACCACCGTCTCCCTCGTGGTGCACGCCCCCCAGCACCGGCTGACCGTGGTCTACCGTGACCGCAACGGCCAGGTCGTGCCCGGCACACTGCCGACCATCTGGGGACCCGACGGGTTCGTGGACTACACGGACCGCGATGCCGGAGTCGCCGTCGTGGAAGAGGGCACGTACAACGTCAACGCCGGTTTCTACGACCGGACCGATGACGGCGAAGAGGTGGGCCAGATCGTCGACCCCGAGGTGAAGGTCACCAAGGACATGACGGTGACACTGAACGCCGCCGATGCCACCGAGGTGAAGATCCGCACGCCGCGCCCCGCTGAGCAGCACGGCGTTCTCAGCACCAACTTCTACCGTCAGATCAACGGTCATGGCCTGCTCCAGGGCGCCATGTTCTTCGACACCGTCAAGCGGCTCTATGTCAGCCCCACTGCTCCGGTCACCGACGGTGCCTTCGAGTTCTCGTCGCGCTGGCAGATGACGGCACCGCAACTGCGGGCCAAGGTCTCGGGCGGCGCGCAGCAGTTCGCGCCGTACTACCAGGCGACCTCCCCGGTCTTCGGGGACCAGGGCGCGCGGCTGCCCGCTGTGGCCGCCGGCCTGGCGGCGGCGCCCGACTTCCGCGAGGCGCACGGCAAGCTGGCCGTCGTACGGGACGACAACTCCGCCTGGTTCGACCGACGGGCTCTCGCGCAGGCCGCGGCGGCCGCGGGAGCCAAGGCGCTGCTTCTGGTGCAGCCCGAAGGTTTCTCCGACTGGACCCGGTGGCAGCCGAACGGTGACCGGATGGCCCTGCCCACCATGCAGACCTCCTGGAAGAACGGGACGGCTCTGCTGGACCGCATGGCGAAGGGCGCCACAACGGTGGAGTTCTCCGGCACGGTCCGCAGCCCGTACCTGTACGACGTGATGCAGGTCTCGAAGGGCTCCATTCCCAAGCAGGTGGTCTACACCGTCTCGGACCGGAACAGCGCGGAGGTCCGCAGTACGTACACCCGCACCGGTGCAACGGACTGGGAGAGCGAGCAGCGTTTCGCGTGGCGGCCGTTCCAGGACACCGCGTGGGACCAGTACAGCCGCTACGTTCCGGTGGGTCAGGAACGCGTCGAGTACGTGAGCGCCGGAGACACGCTGTGGCAGCACGTCGTACACCACAACGTCGTCTTCGACCCCGACTTCCCGCTGGGGGCCGGCATGCACGACGCACCGCACACCTACCAGCCCGGCCGGCGCGCCACGGAGCGGTGGTTCGGAGCAGTGGTCCGCCCGTCGATCCCGCACGGTGAGGTCCTGCCGTCGGTGCGCAACGGCGACACTCTGTCGGTGTACGTTCCGGACTTCAACGACTCCGGCGCCGACCACTGGTCGTTCGCGGAGAGCGACCCCTTCGGCGGAATTGGCGGCGGCGTCGGCGTCGGCACGGCTTCCGTGAACGACACGTCCAAGGCAGTGCTGTACCGGAACGGCGAGCAGATCTCCACGTCCGACGACGGCGCGTGGGGCAACTTCGAGGTGCCCGCGGGCAACGCCGAGTACCGGCTTGACCTGACCACAGCCCGCGTCTCGGCCGACTGGCGCTACGCCACCGGCACCCACACGTCCTGGACGTTCCGCTCGGACACCGCGGCCGAAGCGACCCTGCTGCCGCTGCTCCAGCTCGACTACGACGTACCGGTCGACGCACACAACGCGGTCGGCCCGGCGCGCACGCACGCCCTCGGCCTGACCGTCCGCATGCAGGACGGCATGGCAGCCCCCCGTGGGGCGACGCTGAAGGTCGAAGCGTCGTACGACGACGGGAAGAGCTGGACCACCGCGCGCGCCGCGCGGCACGGTGGCGGCGGACAGTTCACCGCCACCGTGGAACGGCCGTCGAGCGTGCACGGCGACGCGTATGTAACGCTGCGGGTCACCGCCACGGACGCCGCCGGCAACAGTGTGCAGCAGACCGTGAACCGCGCTTACCTACACCACGGGACCGCATGAGCCGCCGGGGACGCTGACGCGGACTGATCCGGCTGAACCGCGGCGGGTGCCAGGGCCTTTAGGGCCCTGGCACCCGCCGTGAGTACGGCGCTGTCGATGTCGGCGCGGACGGGAAGGGTCTGTGGCCTGGTCATTGGACGGTTAGGCTGCGGCTCATCGTCCGCGACGTCGACATGCCCACCATAGTTCGGGGGATTGATGGCCTCGTCGTCACCGGCGACTACGAATCAGCCCTTCGCCCTCTCGGAGCGGAGGACGACCAAGACGGCTGAGTCGATCTACGAGTACCGGAACGCTCGGATGGCCAGGCGCAGGGACCCCATCGCGGCCGGCTCGGCTTCTTCAGCCCGAGGGATATGCCGACCAGTCCGCCCGCTGGCACGCCGAGCCAGGGACCAGATAGACGGCAGGTGGAACACCCTGACCACCACTGGAGTACGAAGGGCAGTAGAGCAATCCGGAGAATAGGCAGCGCCCTCCGATCTAAATGATCAAGAACAGATATTCACGGATGCAGAGGTGGCAGCTTTCGGCGTTTCCCGCCGCCGCGGCCCTTCCTGAGCGCCTCGCCGGCTCTCGCTACCAGCACGGTCCCGCCAAGCGTGGAGGCGGCGGAAGAGATGGCGAGGATCAAACCGAGTGGCTGTCGGTCCGCGGGGAGAGACCCAATCCCATGGAGCAGTTGGCCCAGACCGATCGCGATAGAGCCCCACCCCGCACGGGTGTCCGCACGTCTGCGCTGCTGCCGCCGGACAAACCATGCACCGAATGTCACCAAGACCAATCCGCTGGTGCCCAGGAACACCGCGTTGAACATCCCCCACCCCCAGAGCAAGCCTACCGATCCCCGCCCCCTCGAAAGGAGGGAGAGTAGATGTCAATTCCTGTGGATCGCTGGGTTAGGACAACGGGTTGGCGCCTTCGATGACCTGCCACCCGGAGGCCAGGGTGCCCGACTTGAGATGCGGGACGCCCTCTCCTCGGAGCGTCACGAAGGCGGTGAGGCCAGTGTCGAGTTTGGCCACTCGATACCCATAGACGACGGCCTGCGTCAGCGTCAGGTCGATCGCTTGGGCCGAACCGCTGAGCCGGTTGAAGCTGGCACCGCGACGAACCGGTCCCCGCAGGCAGCGCACACTGACAGTGGCCTGTTCAAGGGATGCGACGATGACCCGGTCAATCTGCAGTTCTACGCTGCTACGACGGCCGCCGGGGCCGGAGTTCTCGCTCACGCGGCTGCCCCCTCTCGCTCGGCCAGGACGCCGTTCTCGAACCGGGCACCCGCGCGGACCAGGGGAACGAGGTGGGCGCCGATGATCGCACGCCAGCGGGCCTGGGCGGACCCGACGAGCTTGAACACCATCGCGAGGGCGAACGTCTCGATCGCCTTCCCGGCGTGGGCCCGGCCCCCAGCGTTGTAGATCTCCTGCATCGCCTTCGTCGCGCCAGGCTGAGCGGACTTCGGCAGGGCGTTCGTGACATTTCGCGCCTTGTGGACCCAGCAGCGCTGGTGGCGGGCACCGGGGAACACCTCGACCAGTGCGCTCCACAGTCCCATCGCGCCGTCACCGACGACCAGTTCGGGGTCACGCATGCCGCGTCGGCGACAGTCGTGCAGCAGGTCGGCCCACGACTCGGCGGACTCGCGCAGGCCCCCGGCCAGGGCGACCAGCTCCTTGGTGCCGTCCAGGCGGACGCCGAGCAGGACCAGGACACAGGAGCGAGCCTGTCCGAGCCGGACCTTGGGGTGCACGCCGTCGGCCCACACGTAGACGTAGTCGGTCTGGGACAGGTCGCAGTCCTGGAAGGCGGCGCGATCGTCCTGCCACTGCCTGGTCAGCCGGGTCACCGTGGCCGGTGACAGGCCGGCCGCGGGGCCGAGGAACTGCTCCAGCGCGGGCACGAAGTCCCCGGAGGACAGTCCGTGCGGATAGAGCAGGGGCAGCACTTCGGAGACCTTCGGGAACTTGCGGCACCACGGCGGCAGGATCTCCGAAGAGAACCGTTTGCGCTCGCCGGTGGCTCGTCGACACGGCGGTCGTTCACGCGCGGAGTTCGGACCTCGACCGGCTCGGCCGCGGTGACCGCGGTCCGGGGCAGGTGGTGGCCGTTGCGGACCACCAGCCGCCGCCCGTGATCGTCGGCCTCAGCCGCCAACTCGGTTATGTACTGGTTGACTTGCGCCTCCAAAGCGGCGGCCGACATGCGGCGGGCGCCCTCGCGGACGATCTCGTCGCTCAAGGAGCCGGACTGGGTGGAACCGTAGTCGGTGACTACGCTGAACACGGGTGTGCCTTCCCGACCCGCGCTGCGAACGCGGGCCTACTCGGTGACCATCACAGGATCATCCGGGAAGGTACGCCTTCCGCGTGCCCTCCTGGAACCGATCCACAAGTCCTGAGCATTCTCGCTGGACCGGCTGACGGGCAGCCGCACTCTCGCCGCCTGGCACCACAACCAAGACACCGACGAAGTCCTGTGGCAACTCCCCCACCAACCTGCCTCAAGTCACCCCTCGCCGGCCCTCATCGGCGTCACTCATCGGGATCGTGAAGCTCAGGTCGAGAAATAGACATCACTCAAGAAGAACAACAGACTCCACCCATCCGTACTATCTCCGGATGCGGGGACGCCTCGACGGATCAACGGTCCATGGCCCTTACACAAGCCGTTCCAACCTCCCCGCGCGTGAGGAGCAGCAGCTCACCGGTCAGACGCGCGTACGCCTTGCAGACGGGACACCAGTCCTCGCGCACGGCGGCCGGGGCGACGAGGACGGTGGGCCGGGCTCCCTGGGCTACAGCGGTTCTCCCCCGCAGGCCGTTCATGCCGCCAGCGAGACGGGGATGTCTTGCTCGGTCCAGATGCATTTGCCGTCGCGGAGATAGCGGGCGCCCCAGCGTCTGGAAAGGGCGGCGACGAGTTGCAGGCCGCGGCCACCCTCGTCGGTGTAGGCGGCATGGCGGATGCGCGGGGTGCTGAGGCTGCCGTCGTAGACCTCGCAAGTCAGGGAGCGGCTGCGCAGCAGGCGCAGACGGATGGGGCCCCTGGCGTGCCGGATCACGTTGCCCATCAGCTCGCTGGCCAGCAGCTCGGTGGTAGTCGCGAGATCGTCCAGTCCCCAGGCGGCGAGTTGCTCGCGGACAAATTCGCGGGCCTGTCCCGCCGCGCGGGGATCCTCCGGGAGGATACAAGAGGCGACATCACCGGCGTCGCTGGCCCGCGTGTGGGCGATCAGCAGCGCTGCGTCGTCGCTCGTCCGGCCATGTTCGGGCAGCAGGGCCGAGACCACCGTGTCGCACAGGTCGTCGAGGTGCCGGACGTCGTCGACCTCATCCCGCACCGTGAAGGTGGACACCGCATACTGGGCGAGGATCTGTTGCAGACGGGCCAGTCCTTGGTCGACATCCTGGGTGGCGGATTCGAGAAGCCCGTCGGTGCACAAGACCAGCAGGCTCTCCTCGGGCAGAAGCAGTTGGTGCGTTTCGAACGGTGGCTCGGCGGCCCCGAGCGGCGGGTCGGCGACCAGGTCGGGCCTGTGGACGGTGCCATCGGGATGGACGATGACTGGCGGGGGATGACCGGCCAGGGAGAACGAGCATATCCGGGTGATCGGATCGAAGACGGCGTACAGGCAGGTGGCGTAGCGGTCCTCGCCCAGCTCGCTGACCAGGTCATTGAGACGGCTGAGCAGCTCGGCAGGTGGTATGTCCAGGTCGGCAAGGGTACGCACCGCGGTGCGCAGCTGCCCCATGGTGGCCGCTTCGGGAATGCCGTGGCCCATGACGTCGCCGATCACCATGACGACCCTGTCCGCGGACAGCGGGATCACGTCGTACCAGTCGCCACCGACTTGCCCGCCCCGGCCCGCGGGCAGGTAGCGTGCGGCGGCGCAAGCGGCAGGCAGGCGGGGCAGCGTCCGGGGAAGCAAGCCACGCTGCAGCCCCTGTGCCTGGGCGTGCTCCACGTCGTACAACCGGGCCCGCTCCAGCGACTGCCCGGCCAGACCACTCAACGCGGTCAGCAGCGTGCGCTCCTCGTCGCTGAAGGAACGCGGCTGGACGAAAGACACCAAACACATGCCGATGGAGTGCCCGGAGGCGATCAGGGGCAGGAACGCCCACGCGTTCTTCTGGGCCGGTGACGGGATATGCTCCAGCGCTGGATAGCGCTGGCAGTACTCTGCGGCTGATTCGATGAACCGGGGAGTACCAGTCCCCAACACGTCGGAAGCCACGGGGTAGTCGGCTACCGGGATTCCGTCGAGCAGGCTGAGAAATTCCTGTGTGTATCCGGCGGAGCCGACCACACGCTGTCGACCGCCTTCGAAGACCCAGAATATGAGCCCGTCGGCGCCGAATGGGGGCAGGACGTGCGCCGCGACGGCCTGTACGACTTCCTGGGAGGTGAGGGCCTCGGCGAGTGCCGAGGTCAACTTGCCCATCCGGACCGTCTGCTCAGAGCCGGCCGCCGAACCACGGACGGGCAGCCTGCCAGGCAGTTCCTCCAGGCACGCTGCGGCCCATCCCGCCACCGCATGCAGAAAGGATCGCTTCACCTCATCCGGCTCGCCGGCCCCTGCCATGATCACGGACAGCACACCTATCGGGCCATCGGCACCGAGGAGGGGCACCGCCGCCGTGCCGACTGCCCCAATGCCCAGGCTGTCCCCTCCCACCCAGGCATAGCTACCGCGTCGCAGGGCGCGTACGGGCGCCGCGTCCTGCTCATCGGAAAGATCCGCCCACGCCTCGGCGCTCTCCGCGGCCAACCCGCTGGCCGCAACCAGATGCAGTCGGCGAGCAGCGGGATCGCACCAGTGCAGGAACGCGCCCCGGCCGTCCAGGCACTCCGTGGCCTTGAGGGCCAGCGTCAGCATCTCCGCACCTCGCAGCGCTTTGCACGAGGCGGGCGGAATACCCTGCCCGGGCTGCTGGGGGTGACTCCCGGCTTTGGCTGTCGCAGGTGCCAACTCGCCTCCTACTCACTCCTGAGTCACGGATCTGCACACATGGTGACGGACAGAGTGCAAATCAGACAAATATCCCCTAAATACACTACCTTGCCGTCGGTCCATGACCGTCTGGGCGCGTTCTCCCTTGAGCTACCTCACGGTTGGTGATCATGCGGTGGCGAAGTACTGCGCCAGTCAGAATCTAAGGGCAGTCCAGTGAGAAGGGCGTGCGGGGGTGGCGGAGAAGCCGCTCCTGGCCGGCAGGCGGGAGTTCGCCGCCCTCTCCGGGGTAAAGCCGACGCAGGTCACGCAGTGGGTGGCGCGAGACGCGCTGAACTACGAGCGCGGTGATCGTGTCGGGGTCACCGCGCTGACTGCTGTCGTTCGTACGCGGGTTCGGGCAGATGACATCACGGCCCCAGGGAGCTGGACCAGGACACCCTGATCGAAGCCGCGCCGGAGATCCAGGCGAAGTCCCGCACCGTGATGTGGGCGGTCGTGCCGCAGGTCGAGGCGGCGCTGCGACAGGGCCGCTACGCCGGACCCGGCTCCGTGATCGTCCCGTGCGGGCGCGCCGCGAAGGCCCTCTGCCGCGTATATATCGGCAGGCCAGGTGCTCCGACTGGCCAAAGCGCTCAAGCGGCAACCCAACGCCTAGGTGCGCTGTCCGGGGACGTTGGTGACGGGCGAAAATCCGCGGGGCGGCCGAGTCGTGCCGGTAGCCGTTGAGGCTGCGGACGAGACCCTCGGCCGTTGCCTCCTGCCGGCCCACCGCAGGCCAGCGACAGCGGCCAGGGTCCCAGGGGCGGGCGGGATCCACAGCAGGGTGCCTGCGGGGAAGTGCTTCGTGCCGCGCTGGATGTCGAGGCTGCTCTCGCCGTGCGCGGTCTCGCGCCACGTTGGCCACCAGGCACCAGGCCAGCAGCCCGTCCGGCCGTTCGGGCAGGTCACGCCATGTGATGCGAGTATGGATCTTGTAGACCATGCCATTGTTGACCTGCCGGTCGTCCGGGTACCCCGGGCACGACCCGGGGTATGAGCGGAGCGATTAAGCCCCCCTGCTCCTGTCGGTGAGTTCATGTCGACGCACCGAGCCGTGATCCATCATCCAAACGATCTTTGAAATCGGACCCCAGGTGCCTACGACGCCGGGGCCGTCTGCACGGCTTGCTTCAGCATGCCGCTGAGCTGCCAGACGACGGCGGCGGACAGGGCGGCAGCGCAGACGTACAGGAGATCGCTTTCCATGACTTGCTGCAACACCTGGTTGGTCTGGCCGGCAGTGTGTGCGTGCTTCAGCGCGTACAGGGCGTCGGCGCCCGTGGCGCCCGCGGCGAGGACGGAGAGCCACCAGAAGGTGAGCAGGGGATGGCCGCGCTCGCGCCGCGACGCCGGCCGGGCGGCGGCCCACAGGTCGTTGACGAACATCTTCAGCACGAACACATCGGCAACGGGGACCACCCAGCCGAAGAACAACCAGGCACGGCTGCGACGCTGCCCCTCGGGCCAGACCAGCTCCGCGAGGTCGCGCATGCGGGACATCCAGACGCTGAAGACCAGCAGCGTCACGAGGGTGGCGCCGTTCCACCAGCCCGTCAGATTTCCGAACCACATGTCGGCGTTGAGCAGCGGCAGCGTCTCGCTGCCGTCCGGCTGAGCCGGCAGTGGCGGTGCGTACAACACCTGGTACTTGTGCCAGGCCGCTACCCCCGCCGCCGCAGTCAGCACCGCGTACGCGGCGAGCACGCCGCACGTCCATCGAGTCAGCCCGCCCAGCGCCCCTGCCGCCCTGCCCACCCCACACCTCCTGGAAGCCGCCTGTTGGGAACTTCCCGCAGGTCGGCGGGGGATCTTAACTGCACGGGGATGCAGAAGTCACGGGCCCGCACACCGAGCTGTGACAACCCGGTCGGTGGGCCAGTCGCCCACGGCGGCGATGATTCGGCCGTCACCAGATACGACCGCCGCCTCCGCCGTCCTTGCACTCACAGCCGCTGCCACGATCACAGTCGACCCTGCCGGACCGGTCCGGCTCGTCCCGCTGAGCTGTCCTGAACTCGTCCGGCTTCTCCGGGCGTTCGTCCTCGCACCACCCGTCCGGCAAGCGGAACACGTCCTGCACTGGATGGCCTGGCGCCGCCACCATCAAGCCGTCGCGCAAGCCTGCCACCAGCGCCGACACAAACTTCAGGACCAGCCATGATCGGAGCTACAGCTGCCGTGACTGACATTGATATTGGTACGCGGGTTTCGGTGGTGGTGACTCTGGCACGGACTCAAGGCTCTGCCGGACTGTCCTCTGAGTTGTTCTGTCCGGC
>NZ_JBFAWW010000076.1:0-13187 GCF_040680495.1 Streptomyces sp. NPDC052036
CGTTCTCTCGCACTTCGTGACTCGACATCTCGAAGCGTGGAGAACGGCCGCCTCGGCTGTCCCGGGAAGAACCGCAGATCAGCAGGTCGGGTGACACCCGAGGTTAAACACCAAGGTAAGAAGTTGTTGTCTTTTCGATCTTGAGCGGTGGCGGTCGAACGCGGATTCCCGGTCGGGTGATCCTGCCGTAGCCAGGGCATGAGGAAGGGGCCTCCTGAACAGCTCGTGGGTGTCGAATCCATAGAGCAACAGGAGGCCCCGGTCCCGCAGTCTTCCGTGTCGATGGCGGGGCAGTCCAACCCGGCCGCTCCAACGTGTGATTGCCTCGCGCACGTGTACGGCAACGCGGCCGGCCGGCCCGAGCGGGAGCGCCGGTACCCGACGGACATGACGGACACGGAGTGGGCCGAGGTCCGGCCGCTGCTGCCGGTGCCCGGCTGGATGCGCGGACGCGGCGGGCAGCCGGAGGCGTACTGCCACCGCGCGATGCTGGACGCGATCCGCTGCCTGGTCGACAACGGCATCAAATGGCGGGCCATGCCGGTGGACTTCCCGCCCTGGGACCGGGCGTACGCCTTCTTCCGCCGCTGGCGCGACCATGGCCTGGTCAGGGAGTTCCACGACCGGCTGCGCGCCAGGGTCCGCGAGAAGCTGGGCCGGGATCCCGAGCCCACGGCAGGGGTGATCGACTCGCAGTCGGTCAAGGCGGACGCCGTCATCGGCGCCGACAGTCGCGGCTACGACGGCGGCAAGCAGATCAACGGGCGCAAGCGGCACGTTGTGGTCGACACCCTCGGCCTGTTGCTAGGTGTGATGGTCACGGCTGCGGATGTCGGCGACCGCACCGGCGCGCAGGTTCTGCTGGCCCGGGTGGCCGCCGTGCATCACCGCCTCGTCCTCGTCTGGGCTGATGGCGGCTATACCGGCAGCCTCGTCGAGCACTGCCTGGCCGCCTTCGCGCTGGTGCTGGCGATCGTCAAGCGCAGCGACGACATGCGCGGCTTCGTGGTGCTGCCCAAGCGGTGGATCGTCGAGCGTCTCTTCACCCACCTCATGCGCAGCCGCCGCGTGGCCCGCGACTACGAGCGCCGCACCGCCAGTGCCGAAGCGGTGGTCTACTGGTCGATGACCATGGTCATGAGCCGCCGCCTGGCTGGGCCACACCGCGGGCGGGCGTGAACCGGCCCGTGGCAGGCTCGGCCAGCCAGCCACGCGCGACCAGGCGTTTCGCCTTCGACCGCAGGGCCTCCACCCGTGTCGGCACCACGTCCATGCCGAAGGCGGCGGCCATCTCCTGACAGGTCACCGGCCCCTGCCCGAGCCGGGCCCGGTCGGCTGTCACCCGCAGGATCCGCTGGTAGTCCGCCGACAGCGCCGGCCAGGCCAGACCCTCACGCCACACAGGCACCTGCGACTTCGCCTTCGCCGCGTTCCGGACGACCGCCTGCGCATCCGTGTCGCGCGGTTCCTGGGCAACCTCCACGGCCGCGGTACCGGTGTCCGGAGTCAGCACGGCACCGACTCGCCTGCGGGCGATCACCCACTCCTGCCACTCCTGCTCGGCCGCGGCCAACTCGGCCTGGATTCGGTCGGCCTCCTCCCTCAGCCCGTCAACGCGACGGCGAGCAGCGAGTTCGTGCTGTTCCAGCAGTCCAACAACCGACGGCATCCACGACCTCCCGGGAAGCGACAACACGACACGCCACTACTCCCACGAAACCGCCGGCCACGCCCCACCAGCAGAAACGCAGTTCTCAAGTCCGGAAAGACAACAGCTTCTCAGCCAGCCACTACGGCTGACTGAGGTCACCTAAGCTGATCAGAGACGCTGCACAACCTGCCGAGGGCCCTGCGCAGACGAGTGCTGAGTGCTGATGCACGCTCCGCCCCGCCTGCTGCACACACCTGGGTTACCGGCGTGCGCAGCCACCGCACGAGGAGCTGTCTCCGGTTGCGCACGCGATGGGTGGGCCCGGCCGCCTGGGAGGCATGCGCTGCCAGCCTCGGTCTGCGGCCGCGGATACAGGGCCGGGCAGGGGGCTTGTCGCCGGCCCATGGTGGGCCCGCGGTCGGGCCGACCACGATCGCTACCACCGGCTTCCGTATCCCCGCCGTGGACATGGTCAGGGCCCGACGGTCGATGGTCAGGTCGGGGCCTGCGGGTGTGAACGGGTACTCGTCGCGCTCCAGGCCGTTGGAGGGGTCGGGGCGAATCTGCGTGCAGGTGCTCTGTGTTACTGGGCGGTTGTTGCGTGGTCGGTGGCGGTCTGAGCGTCGTGGATGTGCCGCGCCACCGCCCCGCTTCCGGCCCTGCTCGTCCTGGCCGGGGTGGACGTCACCCGATGGGACATGGTCGAGATGCGTGATCACGGTCGGCGGCAAGGTCACTCATGCCGGACCATCGCCAGGCAAACCCTGCTCGACCTGCGAATTCAGGATGGAAACTCCTCATTCAGGCTCATGGCGCGCTTCCTCTTGACAATCTATTCAGCATCAAGAACTCTGCATGCCATTATGCAGACCTGGCAGCCCGAGGTCCGCAGACAACGGGACCGAGGAGGGGCAACGGATCATGGCAGAGGCTCTTGTCGAGCAACGCTCCATCGACGTCGTACCGGACGAGGAACGACACGGCACCGCCTTCTCACAGTTCACACTCTGGCTCGGTGCCAACCTCCAGATCACCGCCGTGGTGACCGGCGCGCTCGCCGTCGTCTTCGGCGGGGACGTCGTCTGGTCGCTGGTCGGCCTGGTGGTGGGCAACGTGCTGGGCGGCGCTGTGATGGCACTGCACTCCGCGCAGGGCCCCAAGCTCGGCCTCCCGCAGATGATCCAGTCACGCGCCCAGTTCGGCGTGCGCGGCGCGGTGGTCCCGCTGCTGCTCGTGATCCTGATGTATGTCGGGTTCTTCGCGAGCGGCTCCGTGCTCGCGGGCCAGGCGGTCGGCCAGCTCACCCACACCGGCCACACCGCAGGCATCGTGATCTTCGCCGTGGTCACGGCGGTCATGGCGGTCGTCGGCTACCGCGTCGTCCACGCCCTCGGCCGGTTCGCGAGCGTCATCTGCGCGCTCGCCTTCGTCTACCTGGGCATACGCCTGCTCGACCACGCCGACCTGTCGACGCTGCTGAAGAACGCGCACTTCTCGCTGCCGATGTTCCTGCTCGCCATGTCGCTGTCGGCGTCTTGGCAGCTCGCGTTCGGGCCGTACGTCGCGGACTACTCCCGCTATCTGCCCCGCAACACCTCCGGCCGGGCCACCTTCTGGTGGACCCTGTCGGGCTCCGCGCTCGGCTCGCAGTGGTCGATGACGTTCGGCGTGCTGGTGGCGGCGACGGCGGGCGACAAGTTCCTTGCGAACCAGGTCGGCTACGTCGTCGGCCTCGGCGGCGCGGGCCTGATCGCGTCGTTCCTCTACTTCGTGATCGCGCTCGGCAAGCTGACCGTCAACGTGCTCAACACCTACGGCGGCTTCATGTCGATGGTCACCAGCGTCAGCGGATTCCGCGGCCAGCGCGTGCTATCGCAGCGTGGCCGGGCCGCGTACATCGTGCTGATCATGATTGCGGGCACGGCGGTCGCGCTTCTCGGCAAGGACAGCTTCCTGGCATCGTTCAAGGACTTCCTGCTCTTCCTGCTGACCTTCTTCACGCCGTGGTCGGCGATCAACCTCGTCGATTACTACCTGATCTCGAAGGAGCGGTACGACATCCCGGCGCTCTTCGACCCGCAGGGCCGCTACGGGGCCTGGCGCTGGAACGCGCTCGCGGTCTACGCAGTAGGTCTGCTCGCCCAACTGCCGTTCCTCGCCACGGCGTTCTACACGGGCCCGCTGGTCGCGCCGCTGGGCGGCGCGGACATCTCCTGGATCGTCGGGCTCGTGGCGACCGCGCTGCTGTACTGGCTGCTCGCCCGGCGAAGCCCAGCACTGCCCGCAGGGGCGGAACCCGTTACCAGGACCGGAGCCAGCCTCAAAGCCGAAGCCGACCACGTATAGCACCGCGTCCCACGCGGTGAAGCAGACGAAGCTCCTGCAGAAGCACAGCGCCACAGCAAAACCGACAAACGCAGCAAGTCCCGGCCATCGCACCCCTAACGCACCGTCACACGCCGACGGCCGGACAGCCCCGAGACGCGGCGCACGACCTGCCGACGGCAGCGGCCCAGACACCCGCGGGGCCCGAAGCAACGATCGAGCAGGTCGGCGTGGACTTTGGCGCCGCCGAGGGTGTGTGTGCCGGGAGACAGCACAGCTGACGGCGGCGGAGGCGGGCAGAGCACGCGGGATAACGGGGCACGGGTCGACACCCCGGGCCGGTCGGCAGTCAGACGCCCGTGCCTGCCCCCGTAGATGCAGTACCGCCGCCTGGCCGGTGACGTGGCGGCGGACGACTCGCAGGGTGCGGGTGAAGGAGACGCGCCCGGGATCGTGGTCCGCTTGTTGTGCGGCCTGGTGCATCAGCTCCCGCAGGGCGTGGTGCACCAAAAGAAAGGCGAAGATCTCCTGTTCGGCCCCGTCAGGGTGCTGGGAGCGCAGGACGAGGCGGGGACCTCCACGATGGGTCTTGATCTCATCGAGCGTGCTCTCGATCTCTTATCGCTGGGCATACAGCGCGGCCGAGGCGGCCTTCGGGTCCAGGATGGTGGTGATCAGCGCGGCCGAGGGTGCACTCGATCACCCGGACCCGGACCGGGTCCGGGTGAGGGTCCTTGTCCCGGGCCGCGGCGATCTCCGAGAGGCAGGAGCCGTCCTCCAGTAGGGCCCAAACGGGCAGTACGGCGTCGTTCTTGACCCGCCGCAGCAGGTCAGCGCCGGTTGCGGCGGCGGCCCGCCACAGGTCAAAGCCGCGAAAGCCCCGGTCGGCGAGAAGGAGCACGCCCGGCGTCAGTGAGCTGAACAGGCGCTGAGCCAGCTCGGTTTCATGGACAGCCAGTGGTGCGGCTCGGCCGTGAAGACAGCATGGGTGCCGCGCGCGGCCGGCGCGGCCACTCTCACCTGTGGAGAGGTGCTCTTGTCCGGTCCTCGGCCGACTCCCGGGCGGCCGAAGAAGGCGGCATGGGCCTCGGTGTCAGGCACGTCGAAGGTGGTGCCGTCCACTGCGACCAGCCGCCACCCTCGATACCAGGCCCCGCCGGTGTCCTCGGTCGTCACCGGCCGGCACACCCGGGCACGCAGTGCCTTGAGCGACTCCGGGCCCAGTCGCAGACGGGCCCGGCCGATCGCCGCGGTGGTCGGCACCTGCCAGGTCCCCTTCCACCGGCCCAGGGTGCTCGATCAGTGCGATCAGGTCGCCGGCGATGTCGGTGCGGGTGCAGGACGGCCACGTCGCGGTCGACTCGCCGCTGCCTCGCAGGTCCACGGCCGCGACCCGGTAACCGGCGGTCACCAGCTCTGAGACCATGAACCGATAGGCGTCGCGGCTCTGGCCGATCCCGTGCGCAAGCACCATCAGCGGCCCGGAGCCGGTCACCTCGTAGGCGAGGGTGCCGCCTTCCACGTCAGGAACTCAGTCATGTCGACCTCCGTAGCTAATTTCGATAGCTAAAAAGCTACTCACATTAGCCAAAGCAGTCAAGGCCGGTGCGCGAGGATCCATGGCAAGCCCGGTGGGATGGGAACCGTCCGGCGCCGCGGGTGGGAGGAGCGCGGCACGGCACCGCATGATGGAGCCGTACGGAGACCGTGGCACGAGGGAACGGCGGGGGTACATGGCGGGGATGCAGGGCCGGCGGAAGACGTGGGAGGAGTCCCGCCGCGCGGTGGGGACGTGGCACAGGTGCGCCGGGAGCGGCAGCGGCACCGCGGGCGGGGCCTAGTAGTGTGTCGCCGCTTAGCTGTGGTCTGTTTGATTGGGAGACTGGCGTCTGGCAGATTCCTCTTCCGCTCTGCGGGACAGGACTGGTGCGATGGGTTCGCAGAAGAAGAGGCCGTGGTGCTGACCGCGGCTGATCGTGAAGAGTTGGTTCGGGTGACGACGACGGGGGTTCATCCGGCCTCGGTGATCAGGCGGGCGAGGGTGCTGCTCGGACTCGACACCTCTGCAGGCGAGATCGGCTCGCAGGAGGTGATCGCGGCCCGGCTCGGTGTCTCCGGTGAGACGTTGCGGTTGGTCGCCAAGCGTTTCGCCGAGACCGGTGGCGATGTTCACGCCGCGATCGCGCGGAAGAAGCGCGACCTCCCGCCGGTGCCCTCGCCGGTGACCGGTGAGGTCGAAGCCCGGCTGATCGCGATGGCGTGCTCACCGCCTCCCCAGGGTCATGCCCGGTGGTCGCTGCGGCTGCTGGAGAAGCACGTCGCGCTGGTCGAGGACATCCCCGATCTGGACCACTCCACCATCGGGCGCGTCTTAAAAAACCGGAACTGCGTCCTCACCTGAAGCAATGCTGGACCATCCCACCACGGGCCAACGCGGAGTGTGAACCGCCCCGGGTCAGGTGGAGGCTCGATCCCATGTAACGATTGAGTCATGGCACGGCCCTCCCGTTACCCGCTTGAGCTGCGCCGTCGTGCGGTACGCATGGTCGCCGAAGTGCGCGATGACTACCCGAACGAGACGGCCGCCTTGCAGGCGGTCACGGACAAGCTCCGATTCGGTTCCCGCGAGACGCTGCGGAACTGGGTGAAGCAGCACCAGATCGACGCGGGGACGCGTCCCGGGACGACGACGGAGGAGTCTGCCCAGCTCAAGGCGCTGAAGAAGGAGAACGCCGAGCTGAAGCGGGCGAACGAGATCCTGAAGGCCGCGGCGAGTTTCTTCGCGGCCGAGCTCGACCGGCAACACACGCGCTCGTAGCGTTCATCGACGAGCACCGGGACCGCTTCGGCGGGGTCGAGCCGATCTGCAGGACGCTCACCGCGCACGACTGCAAGATCGCCCCTTCCACCTACTACGCCCACAAGAAACGCCTCCAAACGCCCTCCGGCCGCCGTATGCGCGACGAGGAGCTCAAAGAGAGGATCGAGGACGTCTACACGTCCAACTACCGTGTCTACGGAGCCCGGAAGATCTGGCGCGAGCTGAACCGGCAGGGACATGCAGCGGCCCGCTGCACCGTCGAGCGCCTGATGCGCGAGCTCGGCATCCAGGGCGCGGTGCGCGGCAAACGCGTCATCACCACGATTCCCGGCGGACAGGTCCAACGAGCCCCCGATCTGGTCGACCGCGACTTCGTCGCCGCCGCTCCGAACCGGTGCTGGGCGGCGGACTTCACCCACGTGAAGACCTGGTCCGCGACCGTCTATGTCGCGTTCGTCGTGGACACCTTCTCCCGCCGGATCGTCGGCTGGTCCGCGGCCACCGTGAAGGAGACCGTCTTCGTCCTGGACGCCCTGGAGACGGCCATCTGGCAACGCGACCGCGACCAACAGCCCGTTTGCCGGGGCTAGTTGATCCATCACTCCGACGCCGGGTCGCACTACACATCGTTCAAGCTCGCCGAGCACCTGGACGCCGCCGGCATCGCGGCGAGCATCGGATCCGTCGGTGACGCGTACGGCAACGCCCTGATGGAGTCCACGATCGGCCTGTTCAAAACCGAATTGATCAAGCCCCAGCGGCCCTGGAAGACACTCCCCCAGGTCGAGTTGGCCACCACCGAATGGGTCGACTGGTACAACACCGAAGACTCCACGGTGAGACAGGCCACATCCCGCCCGTCGAATACGAAGCCAACTACTACACCGAACTCACGAAACCCCAGGTCACAAGCACAATCTGAGATCTCTACCGAACCCGGGGCGGTTCAGACCGAGATCATCCGCTGTTTGAAACGGCACATCGTCCGTGAGGTCTACCGCCTACTCGTCCCCCGAACTGCAGGGCACAATCTGACCTCCTGCCAAAGCCTGGCAACAGCAGCCTGACCTTCCTTGACAGCTATAGGAGGAGTCAGCCGTACACCTGCGGATGACGCCTCGCGGCCGTGAAAATCGGGGGTGGGGCTGTCCGCTGACGCCGATCGATGTTTGAGCCGTGAGCCCGCATAGGAGTCTGGTGAGGGAGCCGTCCGAGGGGCCACACACTGTCGCCTTGAGCACGCCGATCAGCTTCTCCGCCACCCCTCAAGGCTCCCCGGGCAGCCCCGCCCGCACCATCGCATCAGGGGGTACATCATGGAGGAGTTGAGAGAAGACCACGACGACGGAACGGTCGCGCGGGTCGCGGCGATCGATATCGCGAAGGCGTCCGGCCTGGTCTGCCTGCGCGTCCCGCACGACCCATCGAGGGCCGCCGTGTCCAGAAGTCTTTCACTGCCGCAGCCGCTTCACGAGACGAATCTCGAGTGTGCCGACCCATCCGGAACGCGAGGAACACAGCGACGGCACTGGCTACCCCGGCGAGCGCTGACGATCCAGTCACGACCTGGTCGACTGTCATTTCGACAATCTAAACCGCATAGCGGCTGTTGCGGCGGAGGTAGTCGGAGCGCGTCATCCCGCGCGTGAACCTCTGGCGACCAAGAACAGGGGGATTCGCCGCCTTCAGCCGTAACGCAAGGCTGCGGTGATGAAGCGGCGAAGGTATTCTCGTTTGCCCGTTGCCGTCTCCGGTCCGGCGATGCTGGTGATCCGAGTATCGAACGCGCTTTGCGTCAGCGCGCCGACGGCGAAGAGGTAAGCCCAGGCGTGGTAGCCCTCGGGACGGTCCGGGAAGATCCGGTTCAGCTTCGCCACGAACTCCCGGGCTACCGGGTCGAACAGGCCTGAGATGATCTTCCGGTCCTGGCTGGACGGGTCGGCCGCCTCACGCAGCACCAGCCGGGCGAACCACACGTCGTCGGAGTCTTCGTGCAGGTCGAGGACCGGGTCGATGAAAGCCGACACCAGGCGGTCCAGCGCGTCCGGCGCGTCGGTGTCGGTCACCTCGGCGAGGCGCGCGAGCCGGGCGTCGTTGACGTACTGACGGGCGTCGAAGATCGCCTGGTAGAGCCCTTCCTTGGTGGTGAAGTGGTAGACGACCAGGGAGAGGCCGACGCCAGCCGCGTCGGCCACCTCGCGCATGGTCGCGCCGTCGAACCCCTTGCGCGCAAACACGACCTCCGCAGCGGCGCGAACCTGGTCGGCCTTGCCTGCGGGCGGCTTGTGGGTGGGGCTCACGGTTCCTCCTCGCCGGTGCGGCCTGGCCAGCGTAGCCGCGCTCAGCGGGCGCCGAGGCGCAGTCGCGCAGTGGTCTCCTCGACGCCGGCGACGGAAAGGTCGAGCGCCCACGCGAGCGCGGCCGTGCGCTCCACCAACGGGAGACTGCCCGGGCTGAGCTCGCCTTTGCGCAGGTACAGCGTGTCCTCCAGACCGGCGCGAGCGTTGCCGCCGAGGGCGAGGGCCATCGCGGTCAGCTCAAGGTTGTGGCGGCCGATCGCGATGACCTGCCAGATGGCGTCCTCGGGAAGGCGCCGCACCATCGTGAGCAGGTTCTCCGGGGTCGCGGCCATGCCGCCGACGACGCCGAGCACGAGGGAGAACTGCAGCGGGTCGTCGGCGAGGAGGCCTTCGTCGCGCAGGCGCAGCACGCGTCGAGGTGGCCGGTGTCGTAGATCTCGAGCTCCGGTTTAACGCCGAGCTCGGCCATCCGGCCGACCAGCCGCCGGACGTCGGCGGGCGGTTGCGGAACTCGGCCGCTCCGAAGCTCATGCTGCACGGGTTGAGCGCGGCCATCCGCGGCCGGAGCTCGACGAGCGCGGCCCGCGCCTAGAACGGGACGTCGAGGCCGACGCCGGTGGAGAGCTGGATCAGGATCGGGCACCGCTCGGCGATCAGATCCATCGTGCGGCGCGCGATGCCGAGGTCGGCGGTCGGCCGGTGGTCGGCGCCCCGCAGGTGGATGTGCGCGACCGACGCCCCGGCTGCGTACGCCTGGGCGACCGCGTCGGCGATCTCTTCGGGCTGGGTGGGCAGGTGCGGGTGGTCCGCCTTGGTGGCGATCGGGCCGGTGGGGGCGACGGTGATGACGACGCTCACGGGTGGCTCCTCGGGATGATCGGCACAAGCAGGGTGGCCGGGTGGTCGGGGGAGGTTTCGAGGGTGGTGCGGCCGCCGAAGACGTCGGCGGGGCGGTCGGCAGGGTCGGTGTGCCACCAGCAGCCGGAGCCGGTCATCGCCCGACGGTAGATCATCGGGTGCGGCGCGCCGAGGCTGTTGTCGTAGTCGCGGCCAAGGATGGTCAGGCCGAGCCGGTACCCGGCGGGGGCGACGACGCAGGTCGGCCAGATCTCGACGTCGGCGCGGTAGGCCTCGCCGGGCGTCAGGGGCTGGAGTTCGTCGTGGGTGTGCCACGGCTGGTACGGCCGGCTGCGGGCGGGGTCGAGCTTGCGGTGCGACGCGCGCAGCCAGCCCTGCGACAGCGGCGCCCGGGGTTCGACGGCCGCGGTGAACAGCACCTCCTGGCCGTCGGGGTCGAACAGGCGCAGGACGACGAACAGGTCGGCGTCGGTCGTGGAGGAGCGCAGAGACAGGCTTGTCGCCGACGGGCCGGTGATTTCGGTGTCCTCGGCGAACGGCTCGGCCAGCAGCGTGACGCCGTCGCCGAGCGCGTCGAACTCGACTGCGGATGCGTCTGCGGGCGGTTCGGCGGTGAGCGCGCCGCCGGCGAAGTCGAGGTAGTAGGTCGTCCAGTTCGTCCTTGCCAGGGGCCATCCCTGTTCGGCGCGGGTGGTGAAGCCGCCGTCGGCGTCCCGGATCCGCAGCTGGACGGGCGGTTGCGTGTCCCAGCCGTTGTCGGCGCCGAGCAGGAAGTGGTCGAAGAACCGTTTTTGCAGGTCGCGGCCGTAGTCGGTGTAGAACTCGGTCCAGTGCTCCAGGCCATGGACTTCGAGCCACTTGCGCGCCGAGCCGGCGTCGGTGAAGCCGGTGAAGTTGCCGCGGGAGTGCAGCCCCTGTCCGCCCCAGTTGGCCGCAGACAGCACGGGCACCTCGATCGCGCTGAGGTCGGGACGGCGCTGGGTGTAGAAGTCATCGTCGAGCGGGTGGGCCTGGATCGCGGCGCGGATGTCGGTGCGGTTGGCCGCCCGAGTGTCCTCGTCGAGCGTTTCGGCGCCCGCGATCGACTGCCCGGTGTTCGGGTTGATGCGACCCTTCTCGCCGAGTCCATATTGGACGTTCATGACCTGGAACGGGTACCAGGTGGCCCAGAACTCGGAGACGATCCCGCCGTGGTGCGTCGCGTCCCGGTAGAAGTCGACTGCGCCTTCGAACGGGCAGATTGCGGCCAGGTGCGGCGGGCGCTTCGCGGCGACCTGCCACTGGTTCATCGCGTAGTACGACACGCCGTTGAGGCCGATCTTGCCGTTGCTCCACGGCTGCGCGGCCGCCCACTCGATCGCTTCGTAGTAGTCCTGGGTTTCCCGCGGGGAAAACGGGTCGAGGTAGCCGGGAGTCCAGCCGGAGCCACGGGAGTCGACCCGGATGCAGACGTAACCGTGCGGCACCCAGCGTTCGGGGTCGACGACCTCCCAGGCCTGGTACTTGTTCGTCGAGCCCGCGGTGACGTCGGGGTGGTCGGTGGCGAGCTTGTCCCACTGGGCGGGGAAGCCTTCGGCGAAGTGCAGGCCTTTGCCGTAGGGGCCGTAGGTCATCAGGACCGGGTGTGCGTCGGTGTCGTCGGGGCGGAAGATGTCGGCGCGCAGGACGGTGCCGTCGTCGACCGGGATGGGGACGTTCCACTCGATCCGCATCCCGTCAGCGAGTTCGGTGCGGTAGGGGTCGTCGGGCATGGGTTCCTCACTTCGTCGTGCAGGAAGGTCGGTCAGCTGTCGAGGATGGCGACGGCACGGGTCCAGCCCGCAGAGGCCTCGTGGACCTTCACGGGGAAGCAGGAGATGGACAAGCCGGTGGCGGGCAGGGTGTCGAGGTTGGCGAGCTTTTCGAGGTGGCAGTAGCCGATCTCGCGGCCGACGCGGTGGCCTTCCCAGATGACAGTGGGGTCGCGTTCGGTGGCGTAGCGGGCGGCCGTGTGCACGAAGGGCGCGTCCCAGCTCCAGGCGTCGGTGCCGGTGAGCCGGACGCCCTGTTCGAGCAGGAAGAGCGTGGCATCGCGGCCCATCCCGCATCCGGAGGAGACGTAGTCGTCTTCACCGTACCGGCCACCGGCGGCGGTGTTGACGACGACGATCTCAAGCGGCGACAGGGTGTGCCCGATCCGCCGCAGCTCGGCCCGGACGTCGTCGCGGGTGACGACGTAGCCGTCGGGGAAGTGCCGGAAGTCGAGCTTCACGGCCGGTTGCAGGCACCACTCCAGGGGGACCTCATCGATGGTGATGGCGCGGGCGCCACCGTCCATGGTGGACGCGTAGTGGTAGGGCGCGTCGAGGTGTGTGCCGTTGTGGGTGGTCATCTGGACGCGCTCGATCGCCCAGCCTTCGCCATTGGGCAGGTCGGCACTGCCGGCACCGGGGAAGAACGCCAGGACGTCGACGGCGGTACGTTGGTGGTCGTGGTACTCGATGGTCGGCAGGTGGCCGGGCGGGTCGGACGCGATCCCGGCGCGCAGGGACACCGAGATGTCCACGAGTCTCTCATCGGCTGCTTCCTCTCGTCCGACCCGTCAGAGGGCTGCAACCCAACTGACTGTACGTGCGTACAGCCAGTTGGCAAGAGAGTGAACACGCGCCCCTTGGGGTTCTTCGACCTGACCTTGCGGTCACGGTCGCCCACGCCGCCGGCTCCGCTCACCGCGGTGATGGCGTGGCTCCCGGTGGGGTGGACGACGCGCAGGATGCTGTCACGGGTGGTGTACTTCCACACCGGGCTCTGCTTCTCCGGGTCGGTCAGTTGCTCCGCGAGGTAGCGGTTGGTCCTGCTCCAGAACGTGATGCCCGGCATCGCCGGCGCGTCGAACTCCGTGCACATCCGCGCGTTGCTGGCCGCCTGTTCCAGGACGTCCTGGAGCAGCTTCTTCGTCACCCCCAGCTGCTCTAACCGCACTTTGTGCGTCTGTGCCTCGTCGCCGGTCACGGCACCCTCCCCTGGTGTCGCTTTCATAAACGTACCTGGCTCAAGGTCGAGTTTTTTGAAACCACCTGAGTCGAAGCACGTTAGTTGTCACCATTGGCCTCCATTGACCTGCGACTTCGATCAGGCAAAGCACGGTGGTTGTCACCAGGTTGGCACGCTACGCGTCACCAGCCTGGATCACGGGTTCGTTCAGCTGAAGGGAACGGCGTCCTTCGGGTCGGTGTGCCAGTTGGTGACGATC
>NZ_JBFAWW010000077.1:0-12177 GCF_040680495.1 Streptomyces sp. NPDC052036
GCGGCACGGGGGGTGCCGGCGGGACCTTCGGGGGGGCCGCGGTAACCTTGCACACGTTGGGGTGGGGGGGGGTCACACGCACCCGGGCGGGGCCCGGGGGGGGCGGGGGCCCCGGCACCGCACGGGTGGCGCACGGACGCCGCGCGGGACGACGAAAGACGCCGTGCGGGGGCCTGCCCCATGGACACGCGGCGGAGACCGCCTTCGCGTCGCTACGGAGTGACGACTCCTCACTCGGGGGCCGCTGACGTCCGCGGCCCCCGGGAGGCCGACAGCAAATCTAGCCCCGTTCCCCGTCACGGCCGTCCCGCTCGGCAGGGAATTTGCGGCACCCATACGGGCCCGCGCCGACGCCGTCAAGGGCGCGTCAAGCGCGCCTGGCACGGCGTCAGGGGCGCATCAACACGGGCCGTTGACGGCCTGAACCCGTCGCAGACTGATCGGCAACGGGGGACGGGCGACCGTCCGTGGCGTGATGTTGGAGGGACCGTGACTCTCACGGCCGGAACAGCGCAGGGTCCTCGGACCGAGGGGGGCGCATCGCCACGGCAAGGGGTGGTCGTCTCGTCAGGGGGCAGCCCCGGACTGCTGAGAAGAGGGAGTTCGCGGACGGGCGGACGCGGTCCGGGGCAGCGCCTCCGACAACGGGCCGCGGCCGCGCGGACCGCTCTGCGCCGCCGCTACTGGGCATCCGTGCCCGCGCGGATGCGCCTTCTGCGCGCGGCCACGGTCCTGCTCGCCGCCGCCCTCGCCGTCCTGCTGACGGTGGCGGGGCTCACCGTCCTGGGTGCGTGGAGCAGCGTGGCCGACCGTGACGCGCCCCGCACCACCAGCGCCGCCGATCTCGATCTGGCCCTGAACGACATGGACGCCCAGGCCGCCAACATCCTGCTGTCGAACGGCGATGCGGGCAAGGGGCGCCTGCCGACGCCGTACACCAAGGCCGTCGGCTTCTACGGTGACGCCCGACGGGAGATCGGCCACGATCTGCGCACCCTCGCCGTCGCCGCGCAGGGCAGCCGCACCGACGAGAAGACCGTGGAGTCGCTGACCGACGACTTCGCCGAGTACCAGGAGCTGATCGGCCGGGCACTGGAGAACGACGGCCACAGCGGGGGCAAGGCCGCCGCCCTCGCGGAGCATCGCCGCGCGACCGACCTCCTACGGACGCAACTCCTGCCCGCCGCAAGCACCTTGGTCTCCTCGAACAACGCGGCCTTCGACACCGAGTACGCCTCGGCCCGCTCCACCCTGGACGCCCAACTCGTCGCGGTCCTCGCCCTCGGCGCGCTGCTGCTGGCCGTGCTCGGCGTCCTTCAGCGGTACCTGACCCGCAGCTTCCGGCGCATCCTCAACCCCGGGATGCTCGCCGCCACCGTCTGCACTCTGCTGGCGATGATCCTGGGATCCCAGATGCTGTCCGCCTCCGCCGCACACCTGCGTGTGGCCCGGCACGACGCCTTCGACTCCGTCGTCGCCCTCTCCCGTGCCCGCGCCATCGCCTACGACGCCAACGCCGACGAGAGCCGCTATCTGCTCGATCCGCAGCGTCGCGCGCAGTACGAGGAGTCGTTCCTCGCCAAGTCCCAGCAGCTGTACGGCGTGAAGGACGCGACGCTGTCGACGTACGACGCGGAACTGGCCACCACCTGGCAGGCGTACCGCACCGACCACCACGACCTTCGCTTCACCGGGGAGTTCCGCCGCGAGCTGGACAACATCACCTTTCCCGGCGAGCGGGCCGCGGCCGAGCAGACGGTGCAGACGTACGCCGTCTACCAGCGCGACGACCGGAAGATCCGCGCGCTGCTGACGGCCGGCAGGGAGCGGGAGGCGGCCGAGTTCTGCATGGGCTGGGAGCCGGGTACCTCCAACGCGCACTTCGGAGCGTGGATGGCCGCCCTGGACAAGGTGGCGGGCATCAACCGTGCCCACTTCACCTCCTCCGTCGGCGCGGGCCGCTCGGCCGTGAACGGCCTGCTTCCGTGGGCGGACGGATTGTCGGCGGCGGCTGCCCTGCTGTGCATGCTCGGACTGCGGCCGAGGCTGGCCGAGTTCGTTTAGAGCTTCCGAACAACATGGGCGCCCGGCTCGCGAGTTCGGAGCTCTCAGGCGTCCGTCAGCCGGGCCTCCTCCAGATCCAGGGCGCGCTGGAGGCGCCGGCGGGTGGTGTCGCTGATGCGGTGCGCGTCGTACAGGCTCTGCAGTTCCGACGTCTCCACCGCTATCAGGTCGCGACGCAGTTGGCGGTAGACCAGGTCGGCGGACTCGGTGGCCACGCTGTCGGTGCCCTCGCTCTCCGTGAGGCGGTCACGGGCGTCCTCCAGACGGGCGGTCAGGCCCCGGCGGAGCCGGTCGAGGACGACATCCGGCACGACCTCCAGCTCCGCGAGTTCCTCCAGACGAGCAAGGCCGGCATGGGCCAGGCGGGAGCGGGCCTGGGCCTCCTCGCGCGCTGTGTGGGCGGGCTCCAGGGCGATGCCGGAGGCACGGACGACTGGAGCGAGGGTGAAGCCCTGTACGACGAGGGTGACGACCACGACCGCGGTGGTCAGGACCAGCACCAGCGGCCGCTCGGCGAGCGTCGTGCCGTTCCCGGCGACCTCCGGGATGGACAGGGCGGCGGCCAGCGGCATCACTCCGCGGGTGCCCGCCCAGGTCAGCACGACCGGGATGCGCCAGTTGAGCCGGCCGATCCCGCCTTTGCGCTGCACGACCGCCGACAAGGGCGCCAGCCACAGCAGGCGCACGGCGACGAGCGTGGCGGCCACCGCGAGGGCGTACAGCGGCCAGGACCGGTCACCGTCCGCCAGCGCCCGCACCTGGGAGGGGAGAGCCAGCCCTATGAGGCTGAACACCACGCTCTCCAGAAGGAAGACCACCGTGCCGTAGACCGCGTGCAACTGGAGCCGTATGCGGGCGTTGGTGAGCCGGTCGCCGCGTCCGCCGAGGACCACACCGGCCACCACACACGAGGTGACGCCGGAGGTGTGCGCCGCCTCGGCCAGCAGATAGGCGGCATACGGGGTGACCAGCGCGATGACCGTCTCCAGCACCGGGTCCTCGGTACGGCGCCGGATCAGTGTGATGACACCCGCCACCGCCGCCCCGATCACCGTGCCGCCGCCCGCGAGCACCAGGAACTCCGAGCCCGCCGCGCCCCAGTTCGCGGCGGCCGAGGCCACGGCGATGCCCGCCGCCACCCGGACCAGCACCAGCGAGGTCGCGTCGTTGAACAGGCTCTCCGCCTGCACCAGGACCTGCACCCTGGGCGGGAGGGCGAGTCGGCGGCCGAGTGCGGTCACCGCCACCGGGTCGGTGCTGGCGAGCACCGCGCCCAGCACGAACGCCATCTGCCAGGACAGAGGAGTCACGAGCGCCGCCACCGCTCCCACGGCCGCCGCGGAGGCGAGAACCAGGCCGATGGCGAGGACCCCGACCGGCTTCCACACCGCGCGCAGCTCCCGCCAGGGCATGTCCTCGGCGCTCGCGTACAGCAGCGGCGGCAGTACGACGAGGCCGATGACCTCGGGGCTGATCCGGATCTCGGGGGTGCCCGGAAGCAGGGCCACGGCGAGACCGGCGACCACGAGCAGGGACGGGGCGGGAATGCGCCACCGCCGAGCGAAGGTGGCGACCACCGTGGCGAGCACCACGAGGGCGAGAACCGTACCGACGCTGCGCATGCCGTCCCCCTGGGAATGCGGAAGCCACTCTGGCTTCCGGCCGACCAGACTTCCCGGCACACCGGCTCCCACCCTATCGGGCGAGACCGTATCAAGACAGTGTCAAGGTCGCCGGGACCGGCGCCAAGGAACCGCTAACAACCGCACCGACCGCCCTGCGGAAAGGCTTCCTTGAGAGGAGGAACCCTCCCGCGAAGGGGAGTTGGATCAGTGAGCGGAGCGCGTCGGCGGCGATGAGTGACGTACGGCCCGGACGACTGAAGGTCTACCTCGGGGCGGCCCCGGGGGTGGGCAAAACCTACCGGATGCTCGACGAGGGGCGGCGCCGCGCCGCCCGCGGTGCCGACGTGGTGATCGGTTTCGCGGAGTGCCACGGACGCCGGCACACGGAGGCGATGCTCGACGGCCTGGAGACCGTCTCCCGGGCCTCGTGCTCATACCGGGGCGGGCAGTTCCAGGAGATGGACCTGGCCGCGGTGCTCGCCCGGCGCCCGCAGGTCGCCATCGTGGACGAGTTCGCCCACAGCAACGTTCCCGGCGACGGCCGCAACCCCAAACGCTGGCAGGACATCGAGGAACTCCTCGCGGCGGGTGTCGATGTGATCACCGCGCTGAACATCCAGCACCTGGAGTCCCTCAACGACGTGGTCGAGAAGATCACCGGGGTGCCCCAGCACGAGACCGTGCCGGACGAGGTCGTACGACGCGCCTGGCAGATCGAGCTGGTGGACATGCCGCCCGAGGGGCTGCGCCGCCGTATGGCGCACGGCAACATCTACGCCCCCGAGAAGATCGACGCGGCCCTCGCCAACTACTTCCGGCCCGGCAATCTCACCGCCCTGCGCCAGCTGGCGCTGCTGTGGGTGGCCGACCGGGTCGACGAAGCGCTCCAGGAGTACCGGTCGCAGCACGGCATAGGCCGGGTGTGGGAGACGCGCGAGCGGGTGGTCGTCGCCCTGACCGGCGGTCCGGAGGGCGACACCCTGGTCCGCAGAGCCGCACGGATCGCGGACCGGTCGGCCGGCGGGGACCTGCTCGCCGTGCACGTGGCGCGCAGCGACGGGCTCGCGGCCGGTGTCTCGCACGCCTCGCTGGCCCGCCAGCGCAGACTCGTGGAGGACCTCGGCGGCAGCTACCACTCGGTCGTCGGCGACGACGTCGCCACCGCCCTGGTGGAGTTCGCCCGCGCCGAGAACGCCACCCAGCTCGTGCTGGGCACCAGCCGCCGCAGTCGGCTGGCCCGGTTCCTCACCGGGTCCGGCACCGGGGAGACGGTCACCGAGCTCTCCGGGGACATCGACATTCACCGGGTCACCCACGAGCGCGCCGGACGGGGCACACTCCTGCCGTCCCGCCGGCGCACGCTGTCGACCGCCCGGCTGATCGCCGGCCCGGTGGCCGGCCTGGTGCTGCCCCTGCTCCTCACCGTCCTCCTCGCCCAGCTGCGCGGGACACTGAACCTGACCAGCGAGGCCCTGCTGTTCCTGCTCGCCGTGGTGGGCGTGGCCTGCATAGGCGGCGTCGCCTCGGCGGTGATCGCCTCGGTGACGGCGTCCCTGCTCCTCAACTACTGGTTCATCCCGCCCATCGGACAGTTCACTCTCGACGACCCGAACGCACTGGTGGCCCTGACGGTGTTCGCGATCGTGGCGGCGACCGTGGCCGCGGTCGTCGACCGGTCCCTGCGCCTGTCGCGCCGCTCAGCCCGGGCGACGGCCGAGGCGGAGACCATGTCGTCCCTGGCCGGCAGCATCGTGCGCGGAGAGGCCACCATCCCGGCCCTGCTGGACCGGACGCGCGAGACCTTCGGCATGGAGTCGGCGGACCTGGTGGAAGAGCCCCCCGACGCGGCCGGGGTCACGGCCGTACCCGCGGGCCCCGGCGCCTACCTCGCGTTGTGCGGCCGTACCCTCTCCTCCTCCGAGCGACGGGTACTGGCCGCGTTCGCCGCACACGTCGGCTCCGCCGTGGAGCGGGCCCGGCTGGCCGAGGCGGCGGCCGAGGTCGAACCCGTGAAGGCCGCCGACCGGCTGCGCACGGCCCTGCTGCGGGCCGTCGGGCACGACCTGCGCACCCCGCTCGCCGCCGGCTGGGCCGCCGTCACCTCCCTGCGCAGCCGCGATGTCGCCTTCTCCGAACAGGACCGCGACGAGCTCCTCGCCACCGCCGACGAGTCCATGGCCAAGCTCAATCGCCTGGTGGAGAACCTTCTCGACCTCAGCCGCCTGGAGGCCGGCGCCCTCACCCTGAATCTGCGGGCGACCTTCTTGGAGGAGGTGCTGCCCCCGGCCCTGGCGGACGTGCCGGAGGTCGAGGTGTCGGACATGGAGGACATCCCGCCGGTGCTGACCGACCCGCCGCTGCTGGAGCGCGTGATAGCCAACCTGGTCGGCAACGCCGCCCGCCACACACCGCCCGGGAAGAAAGTGCTGGTCACCGCCAGCGCCCTGGCGGGCAGGGTGGAGCTGCGGATCGTGGACCGGGGACCCGGTCTGCCCGTCGACGGCCGGGAGCGGCTCTTCGAGCCCTTCCAGCGGCTGGGCGACACCGACAACACCACCGGCCTCGGCCTCGGTCTCGCGCTCGCGCGCGGCCTGACCGAGGCGATGAACGGCACCCTCAGCCCCGAGGACACCCCCGGAGGCGGCCTCACGATGGTGGTGTCGCTGCCGTTCGCGGCACTGACGGCGGGTACCGAACCGACCGGGCGGAGCGTGGGGCGCGCGTGACGATCCCTCGCGGGACCGGTGCGACAGGGAAGCCGGGCCCTGCGGACTTCCTTACGTCATCTTGACGCGGGACCGGCCTTCCGCCGGGAACCGTGGCAGGCTCCCGCCGTTCCTTTCTGATGTGACGTCAACTCTCCATCAAGATCGGTACCTTGGCCGACGCTCCCAGCACATGGTGATCTGCGGTGACGACGGACTCGCGCACCGGCTCGCCCTGGAACTGGACGGGGTGTGCGGCGAGGTCGTCACCGTGGTGCTGCCGTCCCGGGACGACGAGTACGGTGCCGGGATCGCCGCACTGCACGACGACCCGCGGTCACCGGTCGAGCTGCTCGTCTCCGCACGCCCGGACGAGCGGACCCTGCGGGCCGCCGGTGTCGAGCGGGCCTCCGCGCTCGCCCTCACCTACGGCGACGACCAGGTCAACATGACCGCCGCCCTGCTGGCTCGCACCCTCAACCCGTCCGTGCGGCTGGTGGTGCGGATGTTTCACCGCGAGCGCGGCCGCCATCTGGAGCGGCTCCTGGATCGTGCCGCCGGCCTGTCCGAGGACCTGGCGCAGGACTCCTCCGCCACGGTGCTCTCCGACGCCGACACGGCCGTATCGGAACTCGTGGCGGCCGCCACCGTCGGCCACGGCCACACCCTGCAGGTCGAGGACAAGGTGTTCCGCGGCGTCGTACGCCCGGCCGGGAGCCCGCCGCAGACCACCGACCTGGCCACCCTCGCCGTGCTGTCCGGCGCTCACCAGGACGACCCGGCGAGCCAGGACAGCCCGGAGACGCCCGGCGAGGACGGCACCCAACTGCTGCCGGACTCCCGGACCGCTTACCACCGGCAGTTCACTCACGGCCGGCTGATGCTGGATGAGGTCACCCACCACCAAGTGCCCGAACCGGTGCGTCGCAGCCGGCGCGCTCGCATCCGCGCGTGGCTCCGGGCGCGCCTCGCACACCTGCCGTGGAGGGTGTTCCTCTCTCGCGAGGTCACCGCCGTCTTCGGCGCGCTCGGTGCGATGGTGCTGGCCCTGGGCGCCGCCACGGCGCTGTTCGCGGACGAGCATCCGTGGTGGAAGAACCTGTACCTGCCGATGCTGGACATCTTCACGATGGGCGACCCGGCCACGAACGAGTCGGTCGCCCGGCGCATACTCCAGCTCGTCGCCGGATTCGTGGGCCTGGCCGTGCTCCCGCTCGTCGTGGCCGCGACGCTGAACGCCACCGAGGCCTTCCGTGCCGCCTCAGCGACCCATCCGCCCGACGAGGATACGGCCGGCCACATCGTCCTCGTCGGCCTGGGGAAGATCGGTACCCGCGTGCTGGCCCAGCTGCGCAGCATGGATCACCGGGTGGTGGTGATCGAACGCGACCCGCACGCGCGCGGTGTCGCACTCGCCCGTGAACTGGGCGTGCCGCTGATCCTCCAGGACGCCACCGCCCCAGGGGTGCTCGACCTGGCCCGCGTCCAGGGCAGCCGCTCGCTGCTCGTCCTCACCCGAGACGACGGCCAGAACCTGGACATCGTCATGGCCGCCCGGGAGAGCAACCCGGCGGTACGCGTGGTCATGCGGCTCTACGACGACGATCTGGCCGCGACCGTCCAGCGCACCCTGCGGGCCTCCTACCCTGACGCGCTCACCCGCAGCCGAAGCGTCTCCGCGCTGGCCGCGCCGTCCTTCGCTGCCGCGATGATGGGCCGCCATGTGCTCGGCGTGATGCCGGTGGAGCGGGGCTCTCTGCTGTTCACCTGTGTGGACGTGGCCGGGCACCCAGAGCTGGAGGGACGCTCGGTGCACGAGGCGTTCCGGGAGAACGAGTGGCGGGTGCTCGCCGTCGGGGCGGCGGGTCCCGCGGTGGAGGTCTCCTCCATGGACACCCTCACCGGCCTGCGGGTGGACCGCTCCGGCTTCGGCTGGCGTCCGCCGCAGGGCCGGGTGCTGCGGGCCGGTGACCGCGTGGTGCTGGCGACGACGCGGCGCGGGCTGGACATCCTCATGACGGGAGTGCAGCCGCATCCGGCGAACCGGAGGGACTGACCCGTTCCGTCCTCGTCCGGCCTGCTGCGCTGCCGCCTGGAGCGAGCGACGTCACCGACTGTCACGACTTCCTACTCACCGGTACGGGCAGGGGTCGTAAGAGTCCCGTCAAAGCCGAAGGGGCCGCCGTAAGGGACGCATCAACAACGACCGGATCCGGCCAGCGGGACGGTTTCCTCTAACCGTCCCGTTTCAACCGAACCTCATTCCAGGAGTTCGCGATGGCCGATGTGGCCTTCGTCGTCACCGTGCTCGCGGCTTTCGCGCTGGTGGCTCTCGTCGCCAAGGGGGTGACGAAGCTGTGACTGCCGAGAACATCGTCGGTCTTGTCGTGGCCGTCGCCCTGCTGGGCTATCTCGTCCTCGCCTTGATCTTCCCGGAGAGGTTCTGAGAAACGACATGGGTCCCGAACTCGCAGGCGTTCTCCAGCTGCTCGCCCTCATAGGCGCGCTGGCGCTCGTCTACGTCCCCGTCGGCAACTACATGGCCAAGGTCTACGAATCGCGTAAGCACCTGCGCGTCGAGAAGTGGATCTACAAGGCCATCGGTGCCAACCCCGATGCCGAGATGACCTGGCCCGCGTATCTGCGCGGTGTGCTGGCCTTCTCGGCGGTCAGCGTCCTCTTCCTCTACCTCCTCCAGCGGCTTCAGGGCGTCCTGCCGGGCTCTCTGCACTTCTCCTCGGTGAACCCGGCGCAGTCGTTCAACACGGCCGTGTCGTTCGTGACCAACACGAACTGGCAGTCGTACTACGGCGAGCAGACCATGGGTCACGTCGTGCAGACCGCCGGTCTGGCCGTGCAGAACTTCCTCTCGGCCGCTGTCGGCATCGCCGTCGCTGTCGCCCTGGTGCGCGGCTTCGCCCGCTCGCGCACCGGTGAGCTGGGCAACTTCTGGGCCGACCTGGTGCGCGGTACGCTGCGCATCCTGGTGCCGGGCGCCGCGGTCGCCGCGGTGATCCTGGTGGCGTGCGGTGTGATCCAGAACTTCTCCGGCATCCACGAGGTCGGTCAGTTCATGGGCGGCTCGCAGCAGTGGAACGGTGGCGCGGTCGCCTCCCAGGAGGCCATCAAGGAGCTGGGCACCAACGGCGGCGGTTACTTCAACGCCAACAGCGCCCACCCCTTCGAGAACCCGACCCCGTTCACCAACCTCTTCGAGATCTTCCTGATCCTGGTCATCCCGTTCGGGCTGACCCGCACGTTTGGTGTGATGGTCGGCAACGTGAAGCAGGGCTACACGATCCTCGCCACGATGTTCACCATCTGGCTGGGCTTCACCGCGCTGATGATGTGGACCGAGTTCGCCCACCACGGCCCGGCGCTCCAGGCCGCGGGCGGCGCGATGGAGGGCAAGGAGGTCCGCTTCGGCATCGGCGGCTCCTCGATCTTCGCGGTGTCGACCACGCTCACCTCGACCGGTGCGGTGGACTCCTTCCACTCCTCCTTCACCGGCCTCGGCGGCGGCATCACCATGCTCAGCATGATGCTGGGCGAGATCGCGCCCGGCGGTACCGGCTCCGGCCTCTACGGCATGCTGATCATGGCGGTCATCGCGGTGTTCATCGCTGGTCTGATGGTCGGCCGGACGCCCGAGTACCTGGGCAAGAAGATCGGCGGACGCGAGATGAAGCTCGCCGCCTGCTACATCCTCATCACCCCCGCCCTGGTACTGGTCTTCACGGCGGCCTCCATGGCCCTGCCGACCCCGCCGCACTCGATGCTGAACTCCGGCGCGCACGGCTTCTCCGAAGTCCTGTACGCGTTCACGTCGGCGTCGAACAACAACGGCTCGGCCTTCGCCGGCCTGAACGCGAACACGGACTGGTACAACACCATGACCGGGCTCGCGATGCTGTTCGGCCGCTTCCTGCCCATGATCTTCGTCCTGGCGCTGGCCGGCTCGCTCGCCGAGCAGAAGCCGGTCCCGGAGACCGCGGGCACCCTGCGCACCGAGAAGCCGCTGTTCACCGGCCTGCTGGTGGGCGCGATCCTGATCATCACCGGTCTGACCTACTTCCCGGCCCTGGCCCTGGGCCCGCTCGCGGAGGGGCTGGCGTCATGACCACTGGCATAGACAAGCAAGAGGACTCGATGTCCACAGCCACTCCCACCCGGGCGCCGCACAGCGACGTCCCCACCGGGCACAAGCCCGCCGAGGGCCGTGTCGGAGCGGGCCTCTTCGACCCCAAGGCACTGGTCAAGTCCCTGCCGGACGCGATGCGCAAGCTCGACCCGCGGGTGATGGTCAAGTCGCCCGTGATGTTCGTGGTGTGGATCGGCTCCGTCCTCACCACCGTCTTCTCCTTCCAGCACCCGGGTGACTGGTTCGGCTGGGCGATCAGTGCCTGGCTGTGGCTGACCGTGGTCTTCGCCAACCTGGCGGAGGCGGTCGCCGAGGGCCGGGGCAAGGCGCAGGCGGACACCCTGCGCAAGGCCAAGACCGACACGGTCGCGCGCCGACTGCTCGCGGACGGCACCTCCGAGGAGGAGGTGCCCGGCACCGCCCTGACCATCGGTGACCTGGTCGTCTGCGAGGCCGGCGACATCATCCCCGGTGACGGCGACGTCGTCGAGGGTGTCGCCTCGGTCGACGAGTCGGCCATCACCGGTGAGTCCGCGCCGGTCATCCGTGAGTCCGGCGGTGACCGCTCGGCTGTGACGGGCGGTACGAAGGTGCTGTCCGACCGGATCGTCATCAAGATCACGACGAAGCCCGGCGAGACCTTCATCGACCGGATGATCAACCTGGTTGAGGGCGCGGCCCGGCAGAAGACGCCGAACGAGATCGCCCTGAACATCCTGCTGGCCTCGCTGACCATTGTCTTCCTGCTGGCGGTGGCGACCCTGCCGCCGTTCGCGACCTTCGCGGGTACCCACCTGACCATGGTCGTGCTGGTCGCCCTGCTGGTCTGCCTGATCCCGACCACGATCGGCGCCCTGCTCTCTGCGATCGGTATCGCGGGCATGGACCGTCTGGTGCAGCGCAACGTGCTGGCGATGTCGGGCCGTGCGGTCGAGGCCGCCGGTGACGTGTCCACGCTGCTGCTCGACAAGACAGGCACCATCACCCTCGGCAACCGGCAGGCCGCCGAGTTCGTGCCGGTGCGCGGGACGACGGAGGCCGAGGTCGCGGACGCGGCCCAACTGTCCTCCCTCGCGGACGAGACCCCCGAGGGCCGTTCCATCGTCGTCCTGGCGAAGGAGAAGTACGGGCTGCGCGAGCGGCACCAGGGCGAGCTGGCGCACGCCGAGTGGATCGAGTTCACCGCCCAGACCCGCATGTCGGGTGTGGACGTGGACGGCAGGAAGATCCGCAAGGGCGCGACCGCCTCGGTGATCGCCTGGGTGAAGGAGCACAACGGCACTGTCGCAGAGGATGCCGACACCGTCGCCAACCGGATCTCCGAGGCGGGCGGCACCCCGTTGCTCGTCGCCGTCAAGGACGACAAGGGCGCTCGCGTCCTGGGTGTCATCTACCTCAAGGACGTCGTCAAGGCGGGCATGCGGGAGCGGTTCGAGGAGCTGCGCCGCATGGGCATCAAGACGGTCATGATCACGGGTGACAACCCGCTGACCGCCAAGGCGATCGCGGAGGAGGCCGGCGTCGACGACTTCCTAGCCGAGGCCACCCCCGAGGACAAGATGGCGCTGATCAAGCGGGAGCAGGCCGGCGGCAAGCTGGTGGCGATGACCGGTGACGGCACCAACGACGCCCCGGCGCTGGC
>NZ_JBFAWW010000078.1:0-11879 GCF_040680495.1 Streptomyces sp. NPDC052036
AGACACGGCCCCACCCTACGAACTCCAGGCCCTCATCGACGCGGTCACTACCGGACACGGCATTGACCTCTACCTCCGGATTTAACGAACTACCGGTAGGTGGGTGATGTAGGACCTGTGCAGTGAGTGGAACTCCAGCGCCGGGTCCAGCCGAGGGCGTCGCGGTAGGCGGCGAAGCGGGAGTCCAGACGCTGGAGTCCGACCCGCGGGCCCCGCTCGGAGGGCCAGAGAGCCGGACTGGTCGAGTGCCGCATCCCCGGCCGGACCTCGCTGATCCATTCCTCGACCGTGCCAGGTGTCCAGTGCCGGACGGTCAGCACGCTGCGGCGCTTGGGCGGCGAGCCCTTCTTCGCCTTGCCATAGCGGACCAGCAGTGTGCCGTACTCCCCGAACTCCCGCCCCTGCGGGTTGCGGCCGAAGTCGGTGAGGTTGAGCATCCGGGTCTCGTTGCGCCGTAGCCCGTAGGCGTACGTGGTCTTGAACAAGGCCGCGTCACGGAAGGCCGGCAGCCAACCCTTGCGGCCCTTGCCGCGAACGCGCAGAACCTCCTCGTCGGCGTGGTCGAAGAACGCTTCCAACTCGGGCCGGGTGAAGGCCCGTCGTTCCGGCCCGCCCTCAGCCTCGTCCGCGTGCGCGGCCGCATTCCACTCGTAGACCACCTGGACCGGATGGGTGCCGAAAAGCCGCAGGCACTCGTCGGTCCAGCCGTAGGCCGGGTTGGTCAGGAAGTCGCAGAACTGGCGTACGGCGCCCTGGTAGTTGCGCAGGGTGGAGCGGACGCAGCCGTGCACGGCCCTCAGGTCGGCCGACCATTCGTCGACGTGCTGCGGCGTGCACTGCCACGGCATCGCATCGGTATGGCGGGTGAAGGCTCGGACCGTACGCTCCTGATCGCCGACGTACCCGGGCGAGAGATTGCGGGCGAGTTGCTGGTTGCGCCGGCCCTTCAGCATCGCCTCGAAAACCTGCTCGTCCGGCCGGAGCGTCGGCAGGCCGTCGATCAGATGCAGCCGAGCAGACCCCAGCACGAGACCGTCCCCACCCATCCGTCATCACTCTCCGCCTATCGCATCTGGTGCGAAAATCTCGCATCAGATGCGACCCGGGGGCGTCTTCACAGCTCAATCGCCCATGGAGTGACGGACTCGCATGGGCACCACCGAGACCGCTACCGTGGTTCCGTGCGTTGCCGAAGCCAACGCTCCTGGTAAGACCGCTTACTCACGGTCCCAAGCCCGTCTGCAGGACGGGTGTCGCCTATTCGCATCCGATGCAATTGGCGTCGGTAGGTACAGCGGTTAGCGCTAGGCCGGTGATCACGAGCTTGATGCAGGTCGCGGGGGCTACCGCAGCTCGGTGTTCGGGTGCGGCTGGGCCTGGAGCCGTTCGCGCAGCTCGATCTCCTCGGCCTTGAGCGGCTCTCCGGGCTGGCGGATGCGAAGTGGCTTGGGCCGATGGGGCAGGCCCTCGTCCACCGCGGCGGCCTCGGCTTCCGCGAGCGCCCGGTAGAGCGAGGCGACCGACGGCGACTTGCCCGCGTTCTTCCCGGCCTTGATGGTGAGCTTCTTCGCGATGTCGGGGACAGGGACGCCCTTGTCCTTCAGCGCGACGGCGAAGGTGAGCATGTCGTCGTCGATGACCTTCGGCCGTCCGCCGTGGTTGCCCTTGGACGCGGCGATGACCTGGCCTTCGAGGGTCTTCTCCCGGATGTAGTTGCGCTCAATCTGCCCGGCGACGGCGAGCACGGCGAAGAACGTGGCGCCCATGCCGTTGGGGTCGTAGATTCCGGTGAGCGGGCCGGTGAGGAGTTCGAGCTGGATGCCGCTGGCCTGGAGCTCGGCGGACAGCGTCATCAGCTCGGCCGCGTTGCGCGCGAGACGCTTGAGCTCGTGCACCGTGAGGATGACGGGCGTCTCGGGGGCGGCCTCCTTGAACTGGTGGGCCAGGGCGAGCGCCTTCTCCAGTTCGGGCCGGACCTTGACGCGGGTGCTGATCTGCTCCTTGAAGACCTTGTGGCACTCCGCGCGGTGGAGTGCTTCGAGCTGGCTCGCCAGTTCCTGCCGGGCGGTGGACGTCCTGGCGTTAGCTCTGCGGTTTGAGTGTGTCTCGTGAGGGTGAAGTTCTGTCCCCCGTATGAGTGTTAGCTCTTGCTCTGTCTCGTGTCTCACTCCAGGTTCGTCCTGTGATCCTGCACTACTTCAGTTCCGCCGGGTGGGAAGAGTAGGGCCTGTACGAGCGGCCCGCCATCCGGGAGATCATGCCCGTCCTCATCGACGAGGACCTCTGCTTCGAGGACTCTGCGGGGCCTCGGCCGACGGTGGTGATGAACCTGTGGCTCCGGAAGTTACCGGTCAGCGGGGCGCCGTCACCGAAGTCGTGGCGGACGTACGCCCAGGCGCTCAAGGGCTGGGCGGAGTTCCTCGGCGCCCGCCGGATCCCGGTCTTCGCTGATCGGCAGCGGCTTCGGGATGCGTTGTCGATGTACGCCGAGTACCGGCTGTCCGGGCCGCTGGAGGTGCGGCTGAGTCCGGCGAGCTGGAATTTGGCGGTCAAGACGCTCTCCTCCTTCTACCAGTGGGCGGCGGCCGAGGGGCACGCGCCGACGGTCCCGTTCTCCTACGTGCGGCAGTCGATGACGCGCCCGGACGGTGCGCACGTGGAGGTCACCAGGAACCTGGCGACGGTGCGTACGGGCAACGCGCACGCGACGCGGAAGTACCTGGAGAAGTCGTACGCGGACCTGCTGATGCATGCCCTTGCGGGCAACGACCCGGCGGGCGAGAGGGACGTCTCGTTCCGGGGGCGGGAGACCGGCCGCAACGCGGCCGTGATCGGCCTGGCGCTGTCCAGTGGGCTGAGGTCACAGGAGTTCACACATCTGACGGTCTACGAGGTTCCGCCGCTGCCGCGCCGGCGCACGGCGGTGCCGGTGCTGCTGGTGCTCGCCGCGCCGACGGCGAAGGGCAGGAAGGGCCGGCCGACGTGGATCGGGTACGAGGGCCTGGCTCGGGTTCACGACTACATCGGCTGGGAGCGGGCCGCGGCGGTGGAGGGCTCGCGCTGGCGGCCCCGTGCCCCGCTGTTCGTCGAGGCCCCGACGCGCGACGGCGCGCTGATCAACGGAACGCGCCGCCGCTGGCACACCCTCACCCCGCCGAGCGGCTGCGGTTGGTGGCGGCTTGAAGCCTCCTGCACCAATCAGATCGCGGCGGCCGGCCGCGCCCACCGTCAGGCGCTGGAGGCAGCCGGCCGGGGCGCCGATCCGTCCGTCCACGGCGTCACCTTCGACAACCTCGCCTGGCTCTGGCTCCAGGCGGGCCCCGCGGAGGCGACAAGGGCCGTCGAGCGGTTCGGCAGAGTGGGCGCCGGTGTTGACCGGGCTGAGCTCGCGGCGGTTGAAGCGGCGCTGTTCCCGGCATCGGAGACTGCGTTCGCCTACCCTCACGCTGCTCGCGATGCGCACGGGCATCGTCCCTGACGGTATCGACGCCCTGCGACTCGACGACATCACCCGGACTTCGGCGAACACGGTGCTGCTCTCCTACCGCAAGGGCCGGACCGGGGATGAGGCGCTCAACCTGCCCCGTGATGCCGTGCGGCTGCTGGACCGCTGGTTGGAGCACTCGGCCCAACTCCGAGAGCATGCCGGGGATGTGATGGATCACCTATGGATCTATGTGGGCTGTGACGGACTCGGGCGGGGGCAGGGCAGGATCTTCGACCGCCCCCGCGGCCAGCGCCAGCGCCGGGCCTGGATGGAGTCCTCGGGCGTTCTCGACGGCGACGGGCAGCCCCTGCCGGTGCACGGCGGCCGGGTCAGGGCCACCTACCACCACCGGCGGGACCGCACGAACTGGACCGGCCGCACGACGATCGACCCCAACCACAGCGCCCGCGTGGAGGGCCATCACTACCTCAGCTCTCACACCCCGGCCCAACTGGACGCGCTGGAGGGCGTCATCGAGCAGGCCCAGGGCGACGTGCGCCGCAAGGCCGCCCCGCCGGTCGTGATCAACGGTGAGGACGCGGCCGCGTTCGCCGCGGACTTCCCACGCCGGGTCGAGGACGCCGGTCTGGACGCGGCGGCCATCAAGGCCCTGCTTTCCGGTGAGCAGGACATGTTCGTCGCCGCGTGCGCCAGCCCGCTCAACGGCCCGCACGCCCCGGCGGGAACCTTGTGTCCGGCCCGGCCGGAGGTGTGTCTGCTGTGTCCGCTCGCCGCGTTCGCGCCCCGTCGCCTGCCCAACCTGCTCAGGCTCAAGGAGTACTTCTCCCGGCAGGCCCAGCAGATGACCACCGTGCAGTTCCTGCGGATCTTCGGTCCCTACACGGCCCGCCTCGACGAGGACATCCTGCCCCGGTTCGGTCCGGCCGCCATCGAGGCCGCCACCCGGCAGAGCACCGAGATCAGCGCCTTCTGGCCGCTGCACCTGGAGGAACATCCCCAGTGACGACTGCCCATGCCTCTTCCCCGGCCCTGGCTGGGCGGCGCCCCTTCCACGGTCTGCCGGTCATCGAGACCGCCGGCCTGCGACGCGAGCCCGGCAGCCCCCGGCCCGTCTTCGACCAGGATGTCTGGGACCTGACCGGCCTCGCCGACGCCCCGGTGGTGATGACCGCACACCGCAAGATCCTGGACTTCGCCGCCATCACCAACCCCCGCTGGCGGCAGGTTGCCCGCGAGTACCTGATGGCGCGGATGGCCCCGCTCCATCCGGACGTGGCCGTCTTGCCGCAGGCGTTCCGCACCCCACTGAACCCGAACTCACTCTGGTCCGAACTCAAGCACCTAGCCCTGTGGTTCAACCACCTCACCGTGGTTGACGTCACCTCGCTGTCACAGGTCCGTCAGCATCACTGCGACGCCTATCTCGCGGCTGCCTCGCGCAGTGTCACCGACCCTGACCGGCTCCTGTCGCCCGCGACCACGGTGGCGATGGTCCGCATCCCACAGTTCCTCGTCCTCTATACAGAGATCCTCAGCGAATGCTACCAGCCGGGCTTCGCCCCGTGGCCGGGCCGCAGCGCGGACGAGGTCACCGGATACGTACGCAGCGACGAGAACCGGGTGCCGCCGGTCCCGGACACCCTGTTGCGGCCTCTGCTGGCGAACTGTCTGTACTTGCTGGAGACGATCGGCCCGCTGCTGGCGGCCGAGGCGGCCGCGGCCCGCACTGCCGACCAGCATGAGGCCGCCTCGCGGCGGAGCCTGCTGGTCACTGAGGTCGATGGCCTGCGCGAGGTCATCGAGCGACGGCGAGAGACCGGGCTTCCCGCTGCACGGGCCACTGAAGCGACCGTCACTCAGCGCTTGCAGCGTGGATGGGACCCGGGTGACCCGCTCCTGCACATGTCGTGGCATGCGCTCGTCGTTCAGGCAGCGGGAGCCATGGGGCACCGCAGGGACCTGGAGACTCTCCGTCCCGAACTGGAACGGTGGGTGAGTGAGTGCGGCCTTCAGCAGCCCTGGTGTCGCGATGCGGCACCGGTGCCCCGCCCCGATGACGGCACTTTGGTGCCTTGGGCTCTGCCCTTGGCCAGGCACCAACTGGATGCCACGGTCTATGTCGTCACCTCGGCTGCCTACTTCCTCACCTCAGCGCTTTGCGGGATGCGTTCCTCGGAGTTGGCGGAACTGACGAGCGGCTGCCGTCGGCAGGAAGAACGGCCCGCAGGCGGCACCCGCTACCGTTTGGTCTCCCGCCGCATCAAGGGCGAGGCGTTCGGGGGGACCGAGGACGCGTGGGTGGTCACCGAAGACGTGCACCGGTCCATCGCCATCGCCGAAGCCCTCACCGGCACCGCCCCGGGCGAGCGGCTGTTCGCCAAGGCATCCAACAACAGCGGTCGCCGCTATACGGCCTTGAGTTCCTGGGTGAACGGCGAGTACGGACAGCGGGTCGGGCTGGAGCCCATCCCCGACGGCCCGGTCAATCCCCGCGCCCTGCGGCGCACGCTCGCGATGGCCATCGCCCAGCGCCCGCACGGACTGATGGCCGTGAAACTACACCTCAAGCATGTCAGCGTCGCCACAGCCGAGGGCTGTGCCGCCCGCCCCGGCGGACACCAGGCCGCCTTCGCCGCCGAAGTCGCCGCCGAGGAAGAAGCCGAACATCTGCGGCTGACCGTCGCCGCCTACGAGGACTACCAGCGCGGCATCCTGCCCAGCGGACAAGGCGCCCGCGACCTCATCAGCGCCTTCAAGGCCGTCGACCAGGCCCTGGAGCGGCACGACGCCGGGCCGGTCACCGTCATCGACGACCGGCGCGTCGAGCGTGTCCTCAAAGCCAAGGCGAAGACCCTGCACCTCGGTGTCGGCAACTACTGCTGGTTCTCCGATCCGGGCAAGGCTTTGTGCCTGGAACTCGCCGGCACCCCGGACGCCGACGAACCCCTCATGGGGCTGTGTGACTCGGCCCGCTGCCCACAAGCCACCCACCACCCTCAGCACCGGCAGATCCGGGCCGCCCACGCCGACAACACTCAGGCAGTCTTCCTCAGCAACCCCAGACTCTCCAAACCTGAACGGGCCCGAGCCCAGGCCGCGTTCGACCGTGCCACCCGCATCGTCGCCGATATCGACGTTGCCGGCCACCCTGACCAGGAGCCGCGCTCATGATGCACAACCCCCAAGCGGAACCCAAGACCAGGATTCGGAACGCGATGCGGCAACTCCTCACTGGCCCCATTCCCGACGGGCTGAAGTGCGACGTCAAGAGCTTGTGCACCCTCGCAGGAGTACCGCGGGCCACGCTCTACCGCACCTACCCAGACCTCAAGGCCGAGTTCGACCGTCAGCGGACCGCCGCCCAGGAAGCCGGACAGCAGCCCGACCCACGCCTGGCTCAGATCGAACGTCTCAAAACCGAGGTTGCCACCCTGCGCGAGCGCCTGAGCAGGAAGAACACTGAACTGGACGCTCTGAAGGAGTTCCAGGCCACAGCTCTGTCCCGCCTCGCAGCCCAGCACGACGACACCACCACCCTTCGACGACAGCTTGACGCCACCCCGGCCGCGTCAGTCCGCACACTTCCTCGATAGCGTGGAGTTGAGACCCGAGTGATGAGGAGGGCGCGTGCGATTCGCGCTGGACGCACTGTTCGCTGACGTGCCCGCGGAGCAGGTCGATGAAGCTCGCGACTTCTACAAGTCGAGGGCGGCAGGCCGTGGCCCCAGCTCGCTGGAGGAGCTGAAGGAGGCCCGAGCGAAGAGGTCTGCTCCTCCTGCCGCCGATCCGCCTGCCATCGAAGAGACGATCGAAGCCGCGGAAGCGCGCGTCCCTGTCAGGATCTTCACTCCTATCGACGGTCCGCCGCGGGGCGTCTACCTGGACATACACGGCGGCGGCTTCTACATGGACTCCGCAGCGCGAGGAGACAAACGCAACCGCGAGCTCGCAGACGCCCTGTACCTCGCCGTTGTCAGCGTCGACTACCGGCTGGCCCCTGAGCACCCCTGGCCCGCGGCACCCGCCGACTGTGAAGCAGCGGCGCTCTGGCTCGCCGAAGAAGCTGATGCCCGCTTCGGAACGTCCCGACTTGCGATCGGCGGGAGCTCCGCGGGAGCCACACTCGCCCTGGCGACCCTGCTCCGGCTGAGAGACAAAGGTGCCGTTGGCCAGTTCACCGGCGCTGCACTCCAATTCGGCACCTACGACTTGAGCGCACGAACCCCTGCCGGTCGCCGCATCACGGACGAATACTTCATCCAGGCGTACGTCGGCCATGTGGAAGACCGCACTGTTCCCGACATCTCTCCCATCTACGGCGTTCTTCGCGGGCTTCCCCCAACGCTGCTGATCGTCGGAAGCGCAGACGTGTTGCTGGAAGACAACCTGGCGCTGGCAGGTCGGTTGTCAGCGGCCGGCAATGACGTCGAGCTCCGGGTCTACCCCCACTCACCCCACGGCTTCACGGGCCACCCCACGGCAATGGCCAGGACGGCGCTCAGCGGCGTCGAGTCCTGGCTGCGCGACCGGATTACCCAATCGTAGAACTGACCGCGATCCTCGAAGGATCCCAGTCCTAGAGCTCGATCACGTGAGACACGGCCTCGCGCACTCCCGCCGACGTGGGCGGCAAACCGTCAGGCGCACAGTCGACATGGATCGACCGGACACGTCTCATGCCAGGCTATCTGGCGTAGCCGATGCGGACCGGGCGCTCGGTGTGGGGCGCGGGAACCACGGCGAGCGCCGGGCCTTGCTTCCACGCGCGGCCCGGATGCCGGTCGGCGGGGACGAGTACTTCGAGTTCCTCGCGGAGCGCGGGAACGAGGGCGAAGCGGGGGGTGTGGTACTTCGCGGCGGTCTTCCCGCCCCGGGTGCGGCAGGCGCTGCCGGCGGGCGCGTCACAGTTCGGGCAGTCGTGACGTTCTACCGCCGATGCGGCCCGGTCGGGCGTGAGATCCATGCGGGCAGTCTCTCAGAAGTGCTGCGCACAACACGTCGGTTTCGAGAGGACTTTTGCGACCGGCCACCTGCGAAATGTGATCACCCTGGGGGCTCTCGCAGAACTCTCACAGATGAACATTTATGAGAATGACCGTGTGTGACGCACGGTCGGCGGCGGAGAGGTCCTTCATCGTCTCTCCGTGGTGGTGCGGGCCCGCCGGCGGCGGCTGTAAAAATCGCTGTCCGATTGTTGGAACGCAGTGATAGAGATTCAGGGTGACAACGACACTCGAGTTCCCCGTTCTGCTGCGACTGATCGACGAACGGTCGACCGCCTTCCGCGCCGCAGTCGCCTCCGCGCCCAGCCTCGACGTACAGGTGCCGACCTGCCCCGAGTGGACCCTGTTCGATCTGGCGCAGCACATCGGCGAGGGGCGCCGCGACTGGGCCGCGACCGTCGCCGCAGGGCCTGCTCCGGCCAAGTCCGCAGCGGAGGGCGCCCCGGCTGCGCCTCGGGAGCGCGAGGCCCTGCTGGCCTGGTTGGCGGAGTCCACGGAGCAACTGCTGGACGCACTGCGGAAGGCCGGCCCGGATCGCGGTTGCTGGACGTGGTGGGAGACGTCGCAGTCGCCGCAGACCTCCGGTGCCGTAGCTCGGCACCAGCTCCAGCAGATGGCGGTGCACACGTACGACGCCCAGATCACCGTGGGTGCCCCGCAGCCGCTGCCGGCCGAGGTGGCACTCGACGGTGTCGACGAGTTCCTGTCCACCTGCGTCGCAACGACGAGTGCCTGGCCACACAAGCCCGCTGTCGTCGACTTCCACGCCTCCGAGGGCCGCTCCTGGCGCCTCTCGCTCTCCGCCGACGGCGCACGGACCGCCCGTCTCCCCGGGCCCGGCACCATATCGGCCACCGCTGCCGACCAGGACCCGGACGCGGCCAACGCCTCTGCCTGGGGCACGGCCGACGAGCTGGTCCTCATCCTGCACGACCGTATCCCGATCAACTCCCTGAAGCTCCACGGCGACCGACGTCTCTTCGACCAGCTCAGCGCCTGGGACCCGGATGAGTAGGACGGGACGATGCGCCCCCTCGTACGCCCCGAGGCATGCCTCCCGTCAACGGCTACAGCCACGCCATGGTGGCCTCGGGGCCGCTGGGGGAGCAGACCGCCACGGCTGCGAAGCGGCTGACCAAGGGCGGCGGCCCACAAGCTGATCGGCGCGCCTGATCGGCACCTGACGCCGTCAGTTCTCCGCGTCGTCCACGACGAGCCGCCCGAGGGGCGTGTCAGGCTGCGGACTCGTGCGGACCGGCCGGTTCGGGCAGCAGCCGAGCGCTGAGACGGTCCGCGTTCGGCCAGCGAACGTCGTGGACCCAGCCCAGCTTCTCGAATACCCAGATCAGGCGGGCCGACGGGTCGAGCTGGCCCGGCAGCACGCCGTGGCGCGCACCCGTGGGGTCGGCGTGATGTGAGTTGTGCCAGCTCTCGCCGAAGGACAGCAGTGCGAGCGGCCAGAAGTTGGTGGCCTTGTCCCGACTGGCGAACGGGCGCCTGCCCGCGACGTGGCAGACCGAGTTCACCGACCAGGTGACATGGTGCAGCAGCGCCATCCGGATCACGCCGGCCCAGAAGAAGCCGGTCAGCGCACCGGTCCAGGTGCCAGTGACGAGCCCGCCGACCAGCGCGGGGGCCAGGAGCGAGACGGCGGTGAGTGGCCCGAAGAGCTGAGCGATGAGTCGCAGGTCGGGATCGGCGGCGATGTCGGGCGCGAACCTGGCCCGGTTGCTCAGTTCACGCTTCAGCATCCACCCGATGTGCGCGTGGAGAAGCCCCTTGAGCAGCGCGCGCGTGTCGGTTCCGAAGCGCCAGGGCGAGTGCGGGTCGCCCTCGCGGTCGGCGAAGGCGTGGTGGCGTCGGTGGTTCGCCACCCATTGGACCGGCGAGCCCTCGACCCCCAGCGAGCCCGCGACGGCCAGGGCGATGCGCAGGCCCCGCTTTGCCTTGAACGAGCGGTGCGTGAAGAGGCGGTGATAGCCGACCGTGAGGCCGAAGCCGGACACGAGGTAGGCAACCACGGCCATGCCGACGTCCAGCGCGGACAAGCCCCGTCCCCACGCGAACGGGACCACGACGATCAGACAGATCAGCGGGCCGACGACGAAGATCCACATCGCGACGCCCGCCGCAGCCGTCTGCGGGGCGTCGAGCAGCGGCTTGACCCCGGCCGCGGTGTCGGCGTCGCCTTCGGCAACGGCCTGTTCAGGACGGTCAGCTTTGCTCGGGTTCATCGGTTCCTCGCCGTTGCTCGAGCCTTTTTCGGACGGGGTACCGGACCCACCCGGATCACGCGCGCGTGCGCGCGCTTTCGAGCGCGCTCGGCGGCCCACGGCATACGATCGCACCGGTCGGCATCCGCGCAGGTCGTCGCTCATGTCCGGCGTATGAACGTCGCGGGACTGAATCTCCTTCACGTCCTGGCGGGAGCTTCAGTCCTCGTCGGGTCCGGAGCTGACGAGGAGAAGCCTGCCAGGCACCCATGGCGGTGGCAGTGGGTCAGAACCACGGATGCGAATCCACGAACCCTCAGCGGCCCGCGACGATCGCGCAGGTTCGGGTGCCCGGGCCGTAAGCCGCTGCCGGACCGGCAGGTGCTGTGCGGCTCCTGTACGTGATGCACACGGACATTCAGAGGGGGTTCGCGGTCGAGTCGGCCGGCCCACGCCGCAGGGCGGTCTCGCTCTACGCTGACCGCTGCTACGACCACGACTACCGCCAGGGAGGTTCGCGCGCGCGGCACAGTGCCCGTCATCGCACGGCGCGGCACCGAGCATGGCAGTGGCCCGGGGCTTTACCGGTGGGTCGCCGAGCGGCCACTTGCCTGGCTGCACGCCTTCCGCCGGCTACGCGTGCGCTGAGAACGACGAGCTTGTGCCTCGGGGTACAAACGGGTGAGAGCGCGTCAGGCGGCGTTCTCGGCCGCACTCGGGGGGACACTCGGGGGGACGGATAGCAAGACACGGTAGAGACGGCAGCCGCCTTCGCCATCTTGATCAGGCTCGGGGGCCTTGGGCGTCTGCGTCTCCGCCGATGGGCCCTCGGGGGGCCGGGAGCGATCGGCCGGCGCTCATCGCCGGCTCCTCTGCCTTCCCGGCTCCCCCTGACCCGACGCAGCGTTCAGTACTGCTCGGTCTCCACGAAACCGGTGCTCGCATTGTCGTCCGCGTCGAAGGCAGCGGCGGTCGGGTCGAATCCGGGCGGGCTGTCCTTCAGGGCCAGGCCCAGGCCGGCCAGCTTCGCCTTGACCTCGTCGATGGACTTCGCACCGAAGTTGCGGATGTCGAGCAGGTCGGCCTCGGAGCGCGCCAGGAGCTCACCCACGGAGTGGACGCCCTCACGCTTGAGGCAGTTGTAGGAGCGGACCGTGAGCTCCAGCTCCTCGATCGGCAGCGCCAGGTCGGCAGCCAGGGCGGCGTCCGTGGGGG
>NZ_JBFAWW010000079.1:0-11370 GCF_040680495.1 Streptomyces sp. NPDC052036
AAGGCGATTCCGCCGAGTTGGTCCGCGATGGCGCAGGTTTTGATCGAGCGGGACTCCCTCCTGCCGTGTCCGGTGCCGGAGGCGGCGTGCTGGACGGCGATGTCCCGCCATGGCAGGGACGCGAGTTGTCGGTGGGCGGTCGGCTGGTTGGTCTTGATCACGGCGATGTAGTGGGCCTTCTTGGTCTCGACCAGCCAGGAGATGTTCGCCTTGACCGAGTGGAGGGCGTCGAAGGTGACGACGGTGCCGGCCAGGTCCAGCGGTGCCAGGAGCGGCTGGAAGTGCGTGGTTTCGTTCGTCTTCGCACTGACCTCTACCTGGGCGAGGGTCACGACGGTGCCGTGGGTAACCGCGGAGAGCAGATGCCGGCGCGTCGCGGCCAGTGAGCTGCCCCGAGTTTCGTGGAGTCCGCGATCGTGTGATCACGGTCTGCGGGGCTTCCTCCACTTGCGCCCAGTACTCCCGTTCGTACTCGTCGGGCGGTACGTAACCGAGGGCGGAGTGGAGCCGTTCACCGTTGTACCACGCGACCCACTGGAAGACGGCCCGCTCGACCTCGTCGAAGTCCCGCCATGGACCCTGATGCTCGATCAACTCAGCCTTGAATGTGCCGTTCAGGGCCTCGGCCATCGCATTGTCATAGCTGTGCGCGACGGAGCCGACCGACGCAGAGGCACCGACCTCCGCCAATCGCTCCGTGTAGCGAATGGACACGTATTGCGACCCGCGGTCGCTGTGGTGAATGAGATCGGCGTCCTTCTTGATCCTCTGCCGCCACAGGGCCATCTCCAGGGCGTCCAGCGGCAGGTCCGTGCGCATGTGATTCGCAACCTGCCAGCCCACGATCCGGCGCGAGTAAGCGTCCAGGACGAAAGCGACGTAGACCCAGCCTGACCAGGTGCGGACGTAGGTCAGGTCGGCCAGCCACAGCTGGTTTGGCCGCTGGGCGGTGAACCGTCGGTTGACCAGGTCGGGCGGACGCGGGGCGGCCGGCTCGGGGACCGTGGTGCGGCGGCGCTGCCCGCGGATGACGCCCTCGATTCCGAGCTCGCGCATCAGTCGCTCGACCGTGCACCGCGCGACCGAGTGGCCGGCGCGGACCAGGGCGCGGGTGACGCGGCGGGCGCCGTAGGTGCGGCCGGAATCCTCCCACACGGCTGTGACCAGCGGGATCAGCTCCTCGTCGCGCACGCGGCGGGCGGACCTCGGCCGCTGCTTGCGTGCGAAGTACGTCGACGGGGACAGCTGCAGCACCCGGCAGACGGGATCGACCCCGAAGCCGTCGCGCAAGTGGTCGATCACCTGCTCGGCCTCGTCCGGGGACGGTCGATCTCCTGGGCAAAAAACACACTGGCCGCCTTGAGGATTTCGTTGGCGCGCCTCAACTCGGCATTCTCTTTGCGGAGTTGTTTCAGCTCCTCCAGTTCGGAGCTGGTCAGGCGGTCGTCACGCTCGCCGGCGTCGGCCTCGGCCTGGCGGACCCAGGACCGCAGGGCCTCCTTGTGGATGCCGAGGTCGCGGGCTACGTGCGCGATCGGGCGGCCGCTCGAGCGGACCTCGCGGACGGCACGCTCACGGAGCTCATCGGGGTACTTACGGGGTGCTGGCACTGCTGGTGGTTCTCCTTACGCCTGGATCGTAACCCAGGCTTCAGGGACTCCACGAAAGCAGGAGCAGCTCAGTTCCGCACGATGACCGATTTAGGAAGTACCCGGGAGAGTACCGCTGCCTCGGACGGGTGTCGGCGCAGTTCGACGCGGTGACGATCCGCCGGACCTATGACGCTGTTCTGTGGGGGTGGGTCACCGCTCCGGCGCCCGGGGAGCGGGAGCGGCTCGGTGCTCTGCTGCGCGGGTATGTGCAGCTCCTCATGCCCGTGGTTGCCGAGTGCGTGCGTCGTGTGCGGGGCGAGATCAGCGCGTCGCGGTGCACGTCATCGCTGGCGCCCGCCGCACGCTCCAGGGCGTGGCCAGCGCTGCGATGCGCGCGGATGACGTGTGGGATCTCGCGACGCATTGCCGGGCGCTCCTCAGTCTCTACACCCTCCACCACGACTCCGCGCCGCCGGACGAGCAGACAGTCGAGGGGATGAACCGGTGAAGGAAGCCATGACGGCCGCTCGTCGGGTACCGTCTCGGCGAGGACCGGCGGCTTCTGGAGGGTCAATTGCCCCTCGGGCATCTCCGGCCCGCGTCTGCGGGGCGCCCCAGGCCGAGGGATCGGTCACAGCACCGGCGGGCGAGACGGCCGATGCGGCAGACTGCCGGCATGAGGGACGACGAACGGTGGTTCCGGAGATACCAGACAGCCCCACCGGCGGCGAAGCGGTTGGTCTGCTTTCCACACGCCGGCGGTTCGGCCAACTACTTTTTGCCGGTCGCCCGTGCGCTCGACGGTGAGGTCGATGTACTCGCCGTCCAGTATCCCGGGCGGTCCTATCGCCGTGGCGAACCCTGCGCCGACACGATTGGATCGCTTGCCGACGCAGTGGTCGAGGAGGCTGCGGGCTGGCTGGACCGGCCGGTCACGCTCTTCGGGCACAGTATGGGAGCTCTGGTCGCGTTCGAGGTGGCATGGCGGCTGGAGGTGGACGGACGTGTTCCGTTGTCGCTTCTGCTGTCCGGACGTCGTGCCCCGTCCACGCGCGTGGAGCGAGCCGTGCGGCTGGACACCCGCGAGGATGTCATCGCCTAGCTGACGCGGCTGGGCGGCACCGACCCGGCGCTGCTCGGGGACGACGTATCCGCTCTGCGCACGCTCCGGCCCGTGCTCCGCGCTGACTACGAAGCCGTCGCAGGCTACGAGGCCGCGGCGGACACCCGGACGGGCACGGGAGCCGCGCGGTTGACGGCACCGATCCTCGTCTATGCCGGTGACGACGATCCGGAGGTCACCGAGAAGGAGGCCGCCGCGTGGCAGCGGCACACCACAGGGGAGTTCGAGGTACGTATCTACCGGGGCGGTCACTTCTATCCGGTCGCGGAGGAACGAGGAGCGCTGGAGGTGATCCGCACCGCCGTGGCGCGGTGCCCGGTCGGCAGGTGAAGCGGCGCGGACCTCTCACCGTGGCGTGACCTCGACAGCGAGCCGGGTGTACCTGCGGATCACCGCGCGAGCCTGTCGACGGGGGGGACCGGCTTCCGCGATCGCGTCGACCCGTAGCGCCAGTTGCCGGAACGCGGCCTCGGCGGTGATCAGGGCCAGTACGGCACCGGCGCACCGATGTGCGCCCAGGCCGAACGACAGGATGTCGCGTGGCTCCGTCTCCGGTGCGAGGAACCGGTCCGCCGCGAACACGTCCGGATGGGCGAACCTGTCGGGGTCCCGGCCGAGCGCGCCGAAACACACCAGCACCACGCTGTCACGGGCAACCGGTATCCCACCCAACTTGGTGTCCTGTGCGGCGACTCTGACGCCGTATTGGATCGGAGGGTCGTACCGCAGTGTTTCCTGAACGAACGACCGCAGCAACGCATCGTCCTCGCGCAAACACGGCAGCAGACCGTTGTCCACCGCGAGCTGACGGACGCCGCTACCGAGCAGCGAACCGGTGGTGACCGTGCCCGCGCCGAGCAAGAAGACCAGGTTGCCAACAAGGTCCCGGTAATCGGCCTCGTCATGTCCCATGAGTGTCTGGACCAGCGGAGTCCTGTCCGGTGCTTCCATGAGCACTGTGTCCATGACGTAGTCGACGAGTCGTTCCGCCGCCTCGTCGGCGTCCGTGAGCGGTTTGTCCGGCGGGTGCAGTTCGTTGCGTTCCAGGAATCCGTCGATCCAGGCGGCCACTTGTCCGCTGTCGTGCGGCGGCAGGCCGAGCAGTTCGCCCATCACGGCGTGGGGGATGGTGGTGAACGACCGGGTGGCGTCCACCACGCCGTCCTCCCTATCTTCCCTACCTTCCCCGCCGAACGGCGCCGTGCCGACCTCGGCATGCCGAGTGATCATCGGACGCATCCGCTGGACCTGGCCAGGGGCGAAGAAGCGCGCGATAAGCCGCCGGGCGGGCTGGTTGTGGGGGGCGTTGCGGAAGAGCAGGCTGCGGTAGAGCAGGTCTGTCGAGGGGAACGTGTGCCAGGTGGGCCAGAGTCTGTTGGCGTAGTGAGGGTCGGGGACGGGGAAGAGCTTCGGGTTCACCAGGACGTCCGCGCACTCCTGGTAGCCGGTGACGAGCAGCCGGCCGGGGGTGATCGGCAGCACTGGCCAGCGTTCGATCAGGTCGCGGTAGTGAGGGTAGGGATCGACGCGTCCTTCAAGGGACAGCAGTCGAAGCAGTATGTCGTGTGGGCTGGTCATGGCGTGGTGTCCCGTCCGCTCAGCACGAGACCGGACAACGTTACGAGGGGGCTGCCGTCACCGGTGAGGGCGATGGCGTCGGCGACGCCTGCCCCGTGGGTCACGTGCAGGTGGACGCCGCTCGCCGCCTGTCGGCCCAGCGCGAGGTCGTTGTGGCGGGTGTGCAGCCGCACCTCCGCGATCGAGTGGGGTGTCGCGTAACGGTTCGGGGTGTCCGTGGCGCAGGCGGTCTGCAGCAGGGCGTCGATCAGCAGCCACGGTGTCCGGCAGGAGGAGAAGGCGTCGTCTTGCAGTACCGGCGGCTTCCAGCGCGCAGAAGTATTGGTCTTGGTGAGGTGGAGATCGCGGACTTGGTCGAACAGGCCGGACATCGACATGGTCGCGGGCGCGCGCCGGACGACGAGCTGACGGGGCCGGGCCGGGGCGGCGGTCTCACCGGCGGTGTCGCCGACCGGGACCCGTACCTCGACGTGGGGGACATGGCGGCTCCGTCCTGCGTGGCCCGTGTGTGACCGGACGGTGACGCGTACGACGCCGTGCCCGGGGCCTGACGGCAGGAACGTCGCGGCGAGCGTGTACGCGGTCAGCTGCGGGTCGATGGCGACGGGGGCGTCGAAGCGGATGTCCCGGAACCTGTCCGCGACGGCGTCGCTGACGAGGTGGTCGGTGACGTGGGCGGCGAGTTCCAGTACGAGCGCGCCCGGTACGAGCGCCCGCGACTGCCGGATATGGCCGCGCAGGTACCCGTGCCGGGAGAAGTCGAGTCGCCAGACGGTGCCGTCATGGTCGGTGTGGGACGGGATACCCAGATAGGGGCGCCGGTCGCCGTCGTCCACGAGGTCGGGGAACCGGGTCTTCGCCAGGCGCCATTCCGCGTCGCCCAGCAGCACGGGTGACGCGTGGCGTCCGCGGTGGCCCGCTGACGTCAGCAGGGTGAACAATCGCTGTCCCTGGGTGTCACTGAGCAGGTCGAGCTGACCGGTCCGCGCGGTGTAATCGGTGAAGCCGCTTCGAGGGCCCAGCCCGGACTCGCCCCACAGGCTCCACCCGATCGCGCACTCGGGAGGCGTGGCGCGGTCCTGCTCGTACCGGGCGGCCGCGTTGAGCATGTCGTTGGCCGGGCCGTAGTCGATCTCACCGGCCAGGCCGAACGCTCCCGCGATGGAACTGAAGTGGCACCACGCCTGCGGGGCAGGATCACGGAACGCGGCCTTGAGGTTGTGGTAGCCCGCGGTCTTGGTGTCGCGCACCCGGCGGAACGTCGCGAGGTCCTTGGCCTTCAGACGTCGGGCGCCGCTGATTCCCGCGCCGTTCAGCAGCAGGTCGATGCGCGGCGTGGTCGCGGCGATCGTCGCCGCCGCGCGCCGTACCGCGTCCGGGTCCGTCACGTCGCAGCTGAGGTAGTGCACCTGTTCCGCGCCGATCCGCTTACGCAGGGCGGCGATGGTCGCGAGCGCCTCCCGGGACTTGCGGCAGCGATCGTATGCCGCCCGCACAGCCGCGATGTGGGCACCGGGGGCCTCGTCACGTTTCTTGCGCACGTAGTCGGCACTGCTCAGGTCACCTATCTCCGCGGCCTGAGCGGCCATCGTGCCGGAATCGGTGCTGCCGAGCAGCCACAGGCGCGACGGCGGCGGGGACATCCCCTCCAGGCACCGCGCGGTGATACCCCGCGCGCCACCCACCGCGACCACGACCGGTCTGGTGACAGCCGGACTCTTCACTCCCCTCGACGGTTCGTCGAGGGGAGTGAACCGTTCCTCCCACCGGACCGCCGGAGCCGATCGCGTCCGGTAGTAGGCGACGGGCAGCCCGCTGACGCACCCGGACTCCACGCGGAGCCGTGCGAGCGCGTCGGGAAGACCGGCGTCGTCGGTCACCAGGGCGTGCGCGGGTGTTCCCGGCAGTTCCCACGCGACGGACTTCACCAGGCCGGTCAGCAGTGCGCCGTGGGGGTGCGGTGTCCCGCCCTCGAAGCGGTCGAGCACGAGGACCGCGACCGACGCGCCTTCCTGATCTTCAAGACCATCTTGACCTTCACCGTCCGGCCGGGCGAGCCTTTTCAGCGCGACGAACGCCGTCTCCTGCAGGGCGAGGAGACCAGGCCGGGGCGCGGCGGGCCATGCGGCGCGGTGTGTGGACGTGATGACACGCAAGTGGCCGGCGGCCGGTCCCGCCGCGGTGACGAGGTAGGCGACCGCCTCCTCGTCCCAGGTCGCCGCCGCGTCGGGGACGAGGACGATCCGCGCGTCGCGTGGCGCGAGGGCACGTATCTGTTCCGCGATCTCGGCGTCGTCCGTGAGCACCAGCGTCCCGGGCGGCAGCGGATCGCGTTCCGGGTATCGGCTCACGGCGGGGCGCGGCACCAGACGGAGTTCGTACGGCCGGGTCGTTTCCATCGCCATGGCCGGGGCCGTCACGACAGCGGGGGAAGGACGTGGACGGTCGGCCCGGATTCCGCTGAGAACCGTTGGGGCGGCGCGCCTGCCGCGACGCACCGCACGATGTCGAGCACGCCGTCCGCGGCCAGGTAGCGAGGACTGGTGCGGCGCGCTGCCGGTGCCGCTGCCGGGCCCAGGTCGGTCCGTACGCGCGCGAGCACCTGCCAGCCGCGGGTGGCGGCGGTCTCGGGACGTGCGAGCGCGAGCGCGAACGCGCCTTCGGCCAGGTCCTCGTTCTGGATGCCGAGCGAGTGCGCGGTGCCCTCCGGAACCCCCGCGTTCCATGCCATCACCAGCGCGAGGTCGATGTCTCCGCGGCGCAGGTAACTGCCCGCGGTGTGCACGGCGGTCAGTCCGGATGTCTCTCCGGTGTCGACCATCATCGTCAGCCCGCGCAGGTTCCTCCGGTTGCTGACCCAGCCGAGCGCGGTGGACGACATGCGTCCGACGAGACTGTAGGGGCCGATGGGACCGACGCGCTCGCCGAGTTCTCGCAGGTAGGCCAGTGCGGCTTCCCTCTCCTCGCCGTCCAGCGCTTCCGCGAGCCCGTCACCCAGGCAACTCACCGTGGTGTCCACGGCTGATCTGCTGACGCCGTACTGGGCGCCGAAGACACCGGTGCGTTCCTCGACGCCCGCCCAGAACGGTGTGCCGTCCCCGGCCAGTCTGCCCGCCAGCTCGGCCGTGATCAGCTGGCTCATGTCCAGCTGGGCCGCCATCTTCGGTGGGATCAGTGTGTGCGTCATCGAAGGGAGCGGGTAGGGGGAGACGAAACGGGTCACGTTGGCGGGGGCATCGCCCCGGGACAGCCGGTCGGCGACCGACGCGTCCTCCGGCCTTCCCGGCAACAGGGCGCTCCAGCGTACGAGCACCAGTTCGTCACCGAGCGGGGGCCGGCCGGACCGTACGGCTCGGTCCTGCGAGCGGGGCGAACTGAGCAGCTGGTACCCATTGATGCCGCCGAGTCCGCAGGCAAAGACCCCGACGAACGGCGCTTCCCCGTCCGTCAGCGGTACGGGTTGCGCCGGGACTTGTACGGACAGTGAGCGGGCGTACTCCGGCAAGGAGGTGTGGTTGGGCTGCCGTGGCACCGTCGCCCGGTCCAGGCCGAGCGCGGCCTGGACGAGCGAGACGGCCCCGCAGGCCATGCCGGTGTGGCCGAGCATCGCCTTGTTCCCTGTCACCCATGGCGTGCCGTCGGGATGCGCGGCGGCGATGGAGCGCAGCTCGGTGGCGTCCCCGGCCAGGGTCGCCGTCCCGTGCCCGATCACCCATGAGACCTCGGCGCTGGTGACGTCGTTGACTTCCCTCGCCCGTGTCATCGCACGGGTCTGGCCTTCCTGGCTGGGCGCGAAGATCGCCTTGCCTTTGCCGTCGGACGCGGCCCCGAAGCCGGCGAGTACGGCGAGCACCGTGTCCCCGTCCCGCAGCGCGTCGCTCATCCGCTTGAGTACCACGATGGCGACGCCCTCGGAGAACACGGTGCCGTCCGCCGCCGCGTCGAAGGCGCGCAGCTGTCCGGAACGCGACAGCGTGCCCATCTCGGCAAAATACACCTGCCTCAGCGGCCCGTGCGAACTCACGCCGCCGCAGAAGGCGACGTCCACCGCTCCGTCCAGAAGGTGCTTGGCACCGAGGTCCACCGAGTACAACGCGGACGGGCAGATGTTGTTGGAGACGATGACCCGGGTGTCCGGGGGAAGTATGCCGTCAACGGCCCGCGCGGCCTGGCGGTGGGGAAGGTAGTCGGCGTGCGGTCGCCCGGCGCTGGGGTCGTTTCGCCCCAGTGCCCGGCGGATCGCGTCGTGCCTCTCCGCGCGGCCGTCGGCAGGCAGCCGTGACGCGGTCTGCGCGGCGAGCGCGTCCGCAGCGAGTGCCAGGTCCATCTCATAGCTCGTGTCGGTGGACGCGGAGAGGAATACTCCAGTGCGGTCCTCGCGGCCTTCCGGGGCCGGCATGGCCGCGAGGCACTGGCGCAGGGCACGGCGCAGCCAGGAAACCTGCAAGTCACCGGCGTGGTCCGTCGTAGCGTCCCGGACCTCGCTGAACCTGAGGTCGTACGGCTGCCCCGTCTCGCTGTGTGTGAGCTTTGACAGTGCCTCAAGCCCGTTGAAGCGGGCTGCGTGACCGAAGGGGAGCGGGCCTTCCTGCGCTCGCTCCCACAGTTCTCCGACATTCTCACATCCTGGGGTGACGACACCCGCGGCGACGATGCAGACCTGGTCCGTGAGCATCAGCTCACGCCTTCCCTTGCTGCGCGCCCGCGTCCCTCAACACCTCGGCCACCGAGCGGACGGTGATGGTTGCGGGCGATTCGACCTGTTCGGCCAACACTGACCACCGCTCCTTCGCCTTGGCCAGCACGAGCTGATGCTGGAGGGAGTCCAGCCCGAACTCGGCCTCCAGATCGGCATCCGGTGTCACCATCTCTTCGGGTATCTCAAGTGCGGAGGCGTACGTCTCACGCAGGTAGGTGATCAGGAGGGGGAGATCGTCTGTTGTGGTCATGAGTCGTTCCCTAGCTAGCTGTTGGAGGTGTGCGGGCCATCTGATCAATGTGGGCCGTGGTCAAACGTTTTCTGAACGGCGCCCATGCCGACACCCGCTTGCCGAGCGTCTCGATGACAAGCCGGGTCAAGGTGTCTTTCAGTCCGCATTCCACGAACTCGTCCACTCCGGCCGCGTGCAGCCCGGTGACGGCGTGGTGGAAGTCCAGCGGCCGCACCATCTGGAGTGCGACCAGCAGGACGAGGTCATCCTCGGCGCTGAGTAAACGCCCGAGTACGGGTGACCACACTACTGTCTTCAGGGGCGCCGCCCGGATCCCCCGCACAGACTTGAGATATCGCTCGAAGGCCGGACCGAGTGCGGGGTGATGCTGGGCATAGGGGCCCGCGCGCAGCATGGTCACCGTTGTGTCCCGGGCACGGGCGAGACTCACCAGATGCCCCACTTGGTCGGCGGGCCCGGAAAGGACCACCTGCGTCGGGCTGTTCACCGCGGCGACCACGACGTCTTGGACCTGCTCAGCGAGTGCCGCCGCCCCGCGGGGAGGCAGCATGAACGCCGCGGTGGCGCCATCGGTACGGGCATACGCTTGGAGCGCGCTGGCCCGCTCACGCAGCAGGACGGCGCCGTCCTCAACGGTGATGCCCTCCGCCGCGACCAGGGCGGTAATCTCACCGAGACTGTGCCCGAGGAAGAAGTCAGGGCGAAGCCTGAACTCCTCCACGAGAACGCGGTGACAGCTCAGCTCTGCATGATAAGTCCGCATCTCACTCAACGGGCTCCCTGCCGGGGCATCGATCTCGCTCAGGACCGACGGCCATCCGTGACTGGAGGTGACGGCATCGACGCGGCTCGCGATCTCGGCCGCGATCTGCTGCCCTGGGGAGTAGTAGGCGAACGGATCGTTGAACAATGACCCAACACCGGGAAAGGAGAAGGCGGTCGTCACGAGCACTCCGGCTGTCCTTGATCACTCAACGCAACCACAGGATGGGCCTCCCTAGCAATGAGAAGATTCAACAAATAGGACGGCAGTGTCCGGTTTGTGACGCACTCTGAACCGCGCCGGGTTTGGTGGAGGTCTCAGCTTGTCCCTCCCCTCGTAGCGTGGAGTCCGTGAATGCAGGGGAAGTTGAGGTCCATGGGGTCCAAGGCGCGGTCTCCCGCGGCGGTACAGGTCAGTGCTACGTCCGGCGGCGAGTGCTGCATGTGCCTGATCTGCCGCCAGCGCGTCGCCGCCGAAGTCATGCTGCCGTGTCAGCCGGCGCGGGAGTGTTTGAACGTCTGGTGCGCTTGCTTGAGAGCCGTCCGCCATGAGATGACGTCTGGGCGACGGCGCAGCAGTGCTCTGCGTTCCCGCTCGGTCATGCCGCCCCACACCCCGAACTCGATGCGGTTGTCGAGGGCTTCGGCCAGGCAGTCGGCACGCACTGCACATCCACCACACACCGTCTTGGCCCGGTTCTGCTGGGCACTTTGAGCAAACAGCTCGTCCGGGTCGCTATCCCGGCACGCAGCGCTTTCGATCCATTGGGTGCTGGCCACAACAGCCTTCTCCCTTCACGCTCAGCAAGAACACTGTGCAGCGCTGGTTCCCTGGCGCTTCACCGGGTCCCAGGCTCGGCGGGCCCAGAGTCCCGGGGCGGTGTGCCGGGTATCGCCGTCACGCGAAACACGGCACACCGTGCTGCGTGCATGTGCCGGTCGCCGCCGACGGCGGCTGAGGGGAGACGCCGGTGAATCGTTGCCCGCCGTCTCTCTCATTTCTCGTCGCCCGGACACGCCGAAAGCAGTCACCAGTAGGCTCCCTCTCGCCTGTCGGGTGCCCTGTGAAGTCAACGCCGACGGCCGACTATGGGCCCGATGTTAGCTACCGGCGAGTTTCAGCCAAAGGCCTCTGTCGGGGGACCTCCGAAAAGGGGACTAGCGCTGGGTTCCTCAAACGGTGTATACGTATCGGCGCTGTAGCGACCGGGGGCTGCTTCGTGATGAACCGCCCCGGGTTCGGTAGAGATCTCAGATTGTGGTTGTGGCCTGGGGTTTCGTGAGTTCCGTGGAGTAGTTGGCTTCGTACTCGACGGGCGGGATATGGCCTGTCTCACCGTGGAGTCTTCGGTGGTTGTACCAG
>NZ_JBFAWW010000080.1:0-10911 GCF_040680495.1 Streptomyces sp. NPDC052036
CCTGCGACAGGAACGGTCACGCCAGGGAGCGTCGATGAACGCACCATGGCCGAACGCGCAGACCCACCACCCGTTCCAGGTGCCTGAACATGGTTGCTCCCAGGGGCAGCGGCTGGGCATCCATCCGGCCCAAACACCCCCGCACATCCCGCTGGCCGGTCAGCCGGCGCAAGTGGCCATGCAGGTCGCAGGCGGCGAACTACGCCTCGCCATAGGCCTGTTGCTGGTCGAGCTCCCCGCGGTTGCGGCGGCGACGGGCGACAAATTCACTTGTGAGGCCGGGCTGGACGACGCCGTGGGAATCTCCCGATGGCGCGGGCGCCGGACACCGGTGAAACCGCAGTGCCAAGTGCACCGGAAAACCACCTCCCAGGCGCCCGCGCACAAGACCGCGGGCACGGACACCGGCCCGCCCGGCCACCTCCTGCGGATCCCCTTCTGCGACGACGAGTGCCACGCATCCGTCGGTGCAGAGCCCGCCGAGCGTGGTGTCCCGGCCGAGTGCGGCCGGGACATCGAAGGGGAACGCTTCGCCGTATCGGCGGACGGGCAACCGTGCCGGACGCGCCCGCCGGCGGCAGCGGGCCATCGTCCGCGGCCAAAGGTGTGTACCTCCCACCGCGTCAACCTTCCGCAAGGCCCGGTCGTGGGCAGGACACTTCCTTGGACAGCGGCCGAAGCTCTGCGCGCGCCCGGAGAGGGACGGGGGCATGCTCGGGGCGGCAAGACACGGTGCGCCGCGCGCGCTCCCGCTCCCACCGCTGCCGCGCAGCAACAAGCGGCACGGATCGCCAAGGCGGGTACGAAGGCCGACACAAAGGCCCGGCGGGTACTGCACAGCGGCCTCTTCGACAACGCCGGCATCTGCGTGGCGGCCGCCCGCACGATCCGGCAGGGCCACACGGCGGGGCCCTTCGCTCCACCCCAAGGTTGTACGGTTGCACACGGTAGCAAGCATGCGTGCGAAGGGCTGGTGTAACGATGTTCCGCAATGCGCTGGAGCCCTGGCACCTGCTGATCCTGGTCGCGGTAGTGGTTTTGATCTTCGGCTCGAAGAAACTACCCGATACGGCCCGGGCGCTGGGCAAGTCCATGCGAATCCTCAAGAGCGAGACCAAGGCCATGAAAGACGACGGCGCCTCAAACGAGCCACGCCCCGAGCCTGAGCCTGCACCGGGACCGCGGACGATCTCGGGCGCTCCCGAAGACACCGCCACCGCCCGCACCGTGCCCACGGACAGCACGACCAGCCACCGAGACTGAGCCCGGTCCTGCGCGCCCCTGGCTGATCCCCCGCACGAGACGCTGCCCGAAGCCTCCCCTGCCGGCTCGCCTCTTGCGCTGTCGGGCCGCCCGCGTCGTTGTCCGCGGTATCGGCCGGCGTCCTGGCCGGAGCATCCCTGTTTCCCGGCCCGGGCGCGGCGCGTCACAGCGGACGGTCTGGGGACCTTCGTGAGCCGCCCACCCTCGCGCTGGGCAGGACAGATCAGATCAGCTCGCGGTAAGTGGTGCCGACCTGAACCAACTGCCTCCTGGACGCGCTACCGGCCGCAACCGACGCCGTGGCGAGCTCGTGCCCCCACCGGGCGACGGAGACGATCAAGTACTCACGCAGGGCCGGTAGTCTCGGGTCTGCCGCACGAGATGAGGACGTGGCGTGCCCCGGTCAGCCCGCAACAAGGAGAAGGATCCCGAGGGGCGGATGCCGCTCGCGGAGCACCTTCGTGAGCTTCGCAACCGGCTTGCCAAGGCCGTCCTGGCCATCCTGGTCGTCACAATCGCTGCGGCCTTCTACTACAAAGACGTCATAAACTTCTTCACCAGGCCGGTGCTGGACTCGGTCGGCTGCCCGACGTCCTTCGCCGATCTGGCCAAGCAGACCGCGGACACCGCCTGCGCGCGGATCGTGATCAACGGTCTGCTCGCGCCCTTCACCCTGGCGCTGAAGGTGTCCCTGGCGGCTGGCGTCGTGCTGGCCTCGCCGGTATGGCTGTACCAGCTGTGGGCGTTCGTTGCCCCCGGACTGCACAAGCACGAGCGGAAATACGCCTACGCGTTCGTCGGCGCGGGCGTCCCTCTGTTCTTCGGCGGCGCTCTCTTCGCCTACAAGGTGCTGCCCACGACCGCGAAGGTGTTGATCGACTTCACCCCGCACGGGGTGAGCAACCTGCTGCCGCTGGATGATCTGCTCGACCTCGTCACCCGCATGGTGGTCGTCTTTGGTCTCTCCTTCGAGATGCCGCTGCTGCTGGTGATGCTGAACCTCACCGGGGTGCTGTCCGGTGGGCGGATGCTCGGCTGGTGGCGCGGCATGATCCTGGGGATCACGGGCTTTTCGGCTGTGGCGACGCCGAGCACGGACCCGCTGACCATGCTGGCGCTGGCCGCGCCGATCTGGGTGCTCTATTTCGCCGCAGTTGTCTTTTCACTTCTCAATGACCGACGCAAGGCCCGCAGAGAGGCAGAGCGACCCAGCGACGACGAGGCCTCCGACCTCGACCTCACGCTGCAGGACATCGGCGAAGTGGAATCGGTGTCCGCCAGCAAGGCCCTGCCCGCGCAGCCGGACGCTAACGACGACCGCGCCGACGGGTAACAGCCGCCAGGCACAGCCGGCCCGCAGCCAGTACGTGAGAGCATTGACGATCTCCCGCCCGGTGCGGCTGGCCGGCCGTCCACCAGACTTCACCTCCGGCACCAGCGGTCGCAGGATCTCCCACTCGGCATCAGACAGATCCGTCGAGTAACGGCCGCGCGGCTCGCCCACCGCGTGACTCCCACCAGCCGAAGCCGGGTCAGCCGGTGACGAGCTGGTCGAGAGGCGTGTCCGGGTCGGCGAGCGCGCCGCGGTCGACCTGGCTGCCGGAGCGGACCAGCTGCTGGATGGCCTCGTTGACATCCCAGACGTTGACGTTCATCCCAGCCAGCACGCGGCCGTCGGCCAGCCAGAACGCAATGAACTCCCGGCGCCCCAAGTCACCTCGTACGACCACGTCGTCGTACGCGCCGGGCTCGGTGTAGCCCGCGTACTCCATGCCGAGGTCGTACTGGTCGGTGAAGAAGTACGGCACCCGCTCGTAGAACGCTCGCTCGCCCAGCATCGACCGCGCGGCCACCGCGGGCTGGTGGAGGGCGTTAGCCCAGTGCTCCACGCGGATGTGCTTACCCAGCATCGGGTGGAAGGCATTGGCCACATCCCCGGCCGCGCAGATGTCCGGGTCCGAGGTGCGCAGTGCCACGTCGACGACGACGCCCTTGTTTACCTGGAGCCCCGCATCAACGGCCAAGGCGGTGTTGGGGACGGCGCCGATGCCGACCACGACCGCGTCGGCGTCGATCAGGGAGTCGTCCGCGAGCCGCACCCCGGCGGCCTTTCCGCCACCACTGTTCACAATCTCGGTGACCTGTGCGGTGAGCCGCAGGTCCACGCCGTGCTCTCGGTGCAGGTCGGCGAAGACGGGCGCGATCTGCGGGCTCAGCAACCGCAGCAACGGTAGCTCGCCCGGTTCGAGAATGGTGGCCTGGACGCCCGCCTCGCGGGCAGCGGCGGCCACCTCAAGGCCGATCCAGCCCCCGCCGACGAACACCATGTGGGAGGAGTGCTGGAAGGTGTGCTTGATGCGTTCGCAGTCTTCGACGCGGCGCAGGTAGAGCACACCGTCCAGGTCGGCACCGGGAACGTCAAGGCGGCGCGGGGAAGCGCCGGTAGCGAGCAGCAGTTTGTCGTAGCCGACCGTCTCACCACCGGATGCGGTGACAGCGTGCCCTTCGCGGTCGATCGTGGTGACTGTGGTGTCCAGTCGCAGATCGATCTCGTGGTCGGTGTACCACTGCGAAGAGTGCACGAAGATCGCCTCGCGGTCCTGCTTGCCCACCAGGTACCCCTTGGACAGCGGCGGCCGCTCGTACGGCGGCTCCGGCTCATCCCCGAAGAGCACGATACGGCCGTCGAAGCCGCGCTCGCGCAGCGCTTCGGCGGCCTTGGCCCCGGCCAGGCTCGCCCCGACGATCACGAAAGTGGGTTTTGCCATCATCTCGGTGCTACCTCTCCGTGTGGTCGCCACCCCGGTCGTGCAGGGCGGCTGCGAGTTTCACGGTCGGCTCGTCCCAGCTGCCAAGGTGACGCCCGCGACCGTGCAGGCGGCCAATGCGGCCGAGAAAGGCGATGGCACAGAGCAACGCGATGTCCGATCTGAAACAGGGCTGCCGTGCAGGCCATGGCGGGCCCCGGTGATGGCACGGTCAGAAGCCGGGAGCGGAGCCGGCGAAGAACCACAAGGCGGCTGTGTACCACATCAGTGCGATGGCGGTGACCAGGGCGCCGCCGGCGGCCGGAAGCGCCCAACCGGGCAGTCGGCGGCTGTGTACCACCAGCACCTTGGCGACGAACGCGCCGTACAGGACGCAGCCCGTGATGGAGTGCACCGCCACCCGGCTGCTCGTGAACTCAACTCCGTAGGCGGTGATGCAGTGGTAGGCGATGGGCAGCGAGAGCAGAAAGGCAAGGAGGCCGATGAGCCGGTGTGTGGGGTGCACCCGGCGCGGCGCGGCCCCCGCTCCCGGTAAGCGCCGGTACATCCACAGCCCGAGCAGCAGTTGGACGACCGCGAGCGCCATCAGAGCGCTACCCAGGCGCGCCTTGAGATCGCCGACGCCGACGCCGTGCCGACCGAACAGGCCGCTGGTGTAGTCGGGTGTGTGCGTGCGGCCGAACGCATACACCCCCACCGCGACCGCGACCGGTAGCAAAGCTGTCAAAAGGCCCGCCACCGTTCGTGCCGGACGCCGCATCCGCGCGCCTGTGTGCCCAGTCATCAGTCCCCAATCAATCGGGTTCGACCTTGCTGCCGGATGCGTTTACGACGTACCACTGTGGCGCCGGAAGCGCTGGTTTCCTCGCCGTTGGTGTCACGGGCCGTCGTGTCACCCGCGAAGCAGTGCAGCAAGTGCCCGGTGTAGGCCACTTGAGTGATGCCGTTGGAGCGTTTCGAGGTGCTGATCAGGTTGCTCCTGGCAAACAGGGCCGCCTTGGGCGTGCCGGAGGCGAGCGGCGGCGGCCAGGCAAACGCGCATGCTCCGCCACCGGTCGGCGCAGGCGACTTGGCGTCATCCAGGATGGGGCCGAGCTTGCTGATGTACACCGTGACCGTGCCAGTGGCGGCGGCCGAGCTGCCGGGTGCGGCCGAGCCGATGTATGCGGGGATGCCCGCTGACAACGCTCCAGACGTGGGCCTGGCGCAGGCGGACGACATTGTCCGGCTGGGACAGCCGCTTGCAGCAGCAAGCGGCACGGCGGAAACCGCTGGCACTGTCGCCGCGGCCATTCCTTTCATGAGCGCTCCATGGTGTCGAACGGTGCATCCAGACAGCCGCGGGAAACGACCCCAGCGGACCTCTTCTCCCAGTTGGCCCCGGGTACTCGGGTCCTGTCCACTGGTGAGGTCCCCATTTGGCTCGTCAGGGTGATCGAGTCGTCTGGGGCTGGCCGGTTCCGGCGAGGAAGCCGTCGAGGACCTCGGGCCGGGACTGGAGGCATTTGAGCCGGTTACGGACGAGCGTCTCCAGGCGTTCGAGGGCGACAACGGCGAAGTTGGCCAGACTGCCTTTGACGTGCGCGCTGGTGCCACTGGTAATCCGATTTCCGGCTGACTCGCAGGCGCCGTGCGACCTCCGGTGGCTTGATCTTCAGCTCGAACAGCTCAGCCGCCTGCATCAGTGCCGCTTCCCGGCGCTGACCGTCCCGCAGCGGTCAGCTCGCCCCCATCCGCATACCTCACACACCAGGGAATGCAACCAATACCCCAGCACCATCGGGGCTTGGAGAAAGATCACCCTGACGAGCCGAAGTCAGTAGGAAGCCAGGACTTCTTGCGGGTGGACATCCGACCTGCCGGCCAGCAGCTGCGGGCCCTCGGCGCGGAGGATGGCTGCTCTCTGAGCGTGGCACGAGCCAGTGGTACCCGATGGGCCGGGACCTCTGGCTCCTGGCCACTGCCGTGCTGTGCATGGCTGTCGCGCGGTGGGGGCGGTCAGAGATGACGTGCCACGAAATCAGCCACCTGGGTGCCGAGTTGCTGGCCCGCGCGGTTGTCGAGGGAGGTGTGCTGGCCGGACCAGACCCGGCTGAGCCACGCTTCGGTGGCGGCGTCCTGGAAGCCAGCGAAGGATCGGGTGACGCCCTTCGATGTCACCGCGAGATGATGCCGCGCACCGTAGAACCCGGCGAGCGTCGTTGCCGCCGCCTGGCTGAGGGCGCCGTGAGCGCCGGGATAGGACGGATCCGGTGCGGTCGGCAGCAGGGGGGTCCAGTTGGGATCGCCGACGATGCTCGGGTTGTAGTGCGAACCGCCGAGCCGGATGGCGGTCACGGGCCGCCATACGCGGTAGGCGTACTTGGCGTCGTACATCGCGATTGCGGTGTCGGCGAGGGACAGGTCGAGCCGGGCGAAGACTTTCACCGCCTCCTCCAGGCTCGCGTTCTGGGAGGTGACAAGGCCCTGCGCGACCTGGTTCCAGACGTTCCAGACGGGTGCCGCCGCCCAGAACTTGGCGGCTGCGGTCTGATCGGGGGTGCGGGTGGTACTGGTCTTGCTCCCCAGGCTCTTGACCTCGTTCAAGGCGGTGGCGTACGCGGCGCCGCTCACGGCCGGCGGCGGTGCCGGTCGGAACTGGCGTCCGCTGGCCAGCACGAACGGTTTGACGGAGCCCCAGTTGGTGAACACCGGTGTCGGGAAGTCGGAAGGGGTGGGCCGGTAGTCACCGGCCTTGTTGCCGGGGCGGAACCGCGGCGGTTTGGCTGAGGACCCGTCGTTGGACCGCAGGCTGAGCAGTCGGCGGGCGACCTCGGCTCCCACACCAATGCCCCTCTGCTTGCCCGGGCCGTTGGGAATCGCGGACAATTGGCTGCTCAGCCGCTGGTCCACGCCTGCGCGCTTGGCCGGGTACAGGGCGACCAGCACATCGTGGGCTGCCTGGTCCGCTGCGGCATCCGCACGAGCGCCTCGTGGCGCCGACACCGAGAACACGTAGGCGGGGCCGACCCGGGTGATCGATACCACGGCGTCGTACTCGGCGGCTTGGAGAAGCGCGAAGCTGCGCGTGGGTTGGACAGTGGACGGCTGCGCCTTCGGATCGCTGAGGATGGTGATGAGCTCGCGGTTCCACTCCACGACCGACATCCCCGACCCCTTCGCGGCGGTGGGCAGGGCCGGCGAGTGAGCGGTGGTGGACCCGAAGGCGGGGCTGGTGAGTCCGGCCGCCAGCGCGGTTCCGGCAAGTATGGCGAGTGTCTTCTGCTTTCCACCCATGTTCTGTGGCTCCTTGTCGCTGGTGGCGGGCTGTGGCAACTGGCGGTCATGCACGTCGCTCATCTGGGCCAGCCACTGCGGACCACACGGCCAGCGGACACCGCGGATCGAGCGGGGAGTCCGCAGCACGTGGCGCAAAGAAGTACTCCGGACACCTGCTCCGGAGTACGACGGGGATTGCGAAGCCGGTTCCCGTCTGACTGACTCCTGGGCTGGGGGCTGGTCGTTGGAGAACCGCGACTGAAGTCACCGGAACACCGGCCCACGAGGCGGCACGCGTCACCCACACCAACGTTTCGGAGGGCTGACCGGGCGCGCATGGTCCTGCAACCCGATCACCTATTTACGTCATCAAGGTCGCTTGCCAGATACAGCCTGCAGGGATCCGATCCACGCCGCAACTCCGGCATTGTGGTCGGCCCGCGCCGGGTGACGCCTGGGACGGCCCCGCAGTCCTGGAGGAGCCGGCGCGGCTGCGCCGTCAGGTCCGCGAGCTGGAGCAGACCGTGGAGGTCCTGGGAAAAGCGACCGCCTTCTTCGCGAACCGGAAGTCGAAGTAGCCGCTCGCTACGCATTCATCCACGCAGAGAAGGCTTCCGAGGACAATCCGGGCGGCTGCTCCGTCGCCTTCTTGTGTCGGGCGCTGAAGGTCTCCCGTTCCGGCTACTACGCCTGGCTCGCTGCCCGGCCGGCCAGCGAGCGGCGTGAGCGCGAGGAGAGGGAGCCGATCACCGAGATCAGGAAGATCCATCACCGCTCCCGCCGGGCCCACGGGGCACCCAGGGTCACCGCGGCTCTGCGCCGGGCGGGGCGACGGATCAACGAGAAGAAGGTCGCGCGGCTGATGCGCAAGCACGGCCTGCAGGGTGTCACCCGCCGCAAGCGGCGTGGTCTGACCCGCCCGGACAAGAAGGCCGCCCCTGCGCCGGGACCTGATCGGCCGCGACTTCACCGCGGCCAGGCCGGGCACCAAGCTGGTCTCCGACGTCACCTTCCTGCCCACGCTCGCCAGCTGGTGGTACCTCCCACGGTCATCGACCTGGCCGCCCGCGAGGTGATCGGATACGCGATGGCCGACCACCACCGGGCCGAGCTCGTGGTCGACGCCCTGGCCATGGCCGCCGGCCGAGGCCGCCTGCGGCCCGGCCGCATCACACACTCGGATCGCGGATCGGAGTACACCTCAAGCGAATACCGCAGCCTGGTAAGGAAGTTGGAGGTGAGGCAGAGCATGGGTAGAACGGGGTCTTGTTACAATAACACCGCGGCCGAGAGCTTTTTCGGTCTGACGAAAGCGGAGATCGGCACCACCGTCTGGCCCTCCCACGAAGCCGCCAGAGCCGACGTATTCCGCTTCATCGAGGTCGAATACAACCTCACACGGCTGCGCAAGCACCCCGAGTACGGCTACGTCACCCCGGTCCAAACCCGGACGCTGACGACCCAAGACCTCACCCCCGCAGCCTAGTAGACTGTCGCGGCTAAATTCTGGGATAGAGGTGGCGCAGTTTGATGCGTGCGTCGTGAGTGGTGAACTGCCAGTCCACCTGACATTGGTCGGTGTTCGTGGCGTTCTGCCAGGCTGAGAGTTCGGTGTTGAGGAGGTCGAGGTCGCCGATCCGGCGGTCGAGGCATTGCCGGGTCAGCGCGGAGAGTTCGATCTCGGCGATGTTGAGCCATGACCCGTGCCTGGGCGTGTGGTGGATCTCGAGGCGTTGGGCCAGGGCGAAGGCCTCTTGTGGTTCGAATGCCTCGTACAGTGAGGCGATGCCGTGGGTGTTGAGGTTGTCCATCACCAGTACAACGGTCTCGGCGTCGGGGTAGTTCACGCTCAGCAGCAGCCTGACCTGGCCGGCCCAGTCGATCCGGGTCCGCTGGGACAGCGCCAGAACCCGACGCCACCCGCGCAGGGGCTCGGCCCACATTAAGATCGAGCACGTGCCGCGGCGGATGTACTCGCTGTCCTGGCAGGCGTCGTGACCGGGGCGGGCCGGGAGCGGGCCGCGGGCATCGGCGAGGAGCTGGTAAGGCTTCTCGTCCATGCACACCACCGGACGTGCCGGATCGTAGGGCCGGGCATAGACGGCCGGTACGTCTTCCATCCGGGCCGCGAACTCCGCGTTGGCCCGTGGTGGGATGGTCCAGCACTTCTTCAGGTGAGGACGCAGTTCCGTTTTTTTAAGATGCGCCCGATGGTGGAGTGGTCCAGATCGGGGATGTCCTCGACCAGCGCGACGTGCTTCTCCAGCAGCCGCAGCGACCACCGGGCATGACCCTGGGGCGGCGGTGAGCACGCCATCGCGACCAGCCGGGCTTCGACCTCACCGGTCACCGGCGAGGGCACCGGCGGGAGGTCGCGCTTCTTCCCCGCGATCGTGGCGTGAACATCGCCACCGGTCTCGGCGAAACGCTTGGCGACCAACCGCAACGTCTCACCGGAGACACCGAGCCGGGCCGCGATCACCTCCTGCGAGCCGATCTCGCCTGCAGAGGTGTCGAGTCCGAGCAGCACCCTCGCCCGCCTGATCACCGAGGCCGGATGAACCCCCGTCGTCGTCACCCGAACCAACTCTTCACGATCAGCGCGGTCAGCACCACCGGCCTCTTCTTCTGCGAACCCATCGCACCAGTCCTGTCCCGCAGAGCGGAAGAGGAATCTGCCAGACGCCAGCCTCCCAATCAAACAGACCACAGCTAAGCGGCGACACACTACTAGGATCTGTCCGGCGGATCATGTGACCTACTCGACCCTTGATCGTTGGCATGTCCATGGGGCGGGGAGATCTCACGAACGTGGAAGACCGTGTACGAGCGGCACAGGCGCTGGTCGGCGGACGGCACCTGGGACAAACTCTTCGCGACCGTCATGTCCGACGCCGAGGGCCTCATCGACTGGTCGATGGTGAGTGTGGATCCCACCTCCTGCCGAGCCCACCGACACGCCGCCGGGGCCCGCAAGAAACCACCTCGGGTGCCGGGAAAAGGGCCAGGCCCCGGCAGCACCGCCCCGACGAGGGACTCGGACGCTCCCGGGGCGGCCTGACGAGCAAGATCCACCTTGCCGGGGAGGGTGGACTTCGTCCACTGGCACTGCTGATCACGCCGGGCCAGTGGGGCGACGCCCCGCAGCTCATCCCCGTCATGGAACGCATCCGGTCGGCCGACCCGGCGGCGGGCACCCCCGTACCCGGCCGGATCATCTCGGCGGAGACAAGGCGTACTCCTCCCGACGCAACCGCCGCTACCTGCGGCAACGCCAGATCAAGCACACCATCCCCGAACCGAAGAACCAGCGAGCCAGCCGGCAGAGCCGCGGCAGCAACGGCGGCCGGCCCACCGGCTTCGACAGGACGATCTACAAGAGGAGGAACGAGGTGGAACGGACTATCAACGCCCTAAAGAACTTCCGTGCGGTCGCGACGAGGTTCGACAAACGCGCCTATATCTTCCACGGCACCATCACCGTGACCTCGATCCGACTCTGGCACCGGCCTTGATATGCCGGATAGAGCTAGTGTCTGGTGATCTGGTTTGTGTCAGTTCGAGTTGTTGTTGACGAGTTTCTTCACGGCGGTCTGGACGAGCCGGACCTTGGCGAGGATCT
>NZ_JBFAWW010000081.1:0-10762 GCF_040680495.1 Streptomyces sp. NPDC052036
CTTTCCGCAGTCGTGCGTTGATCGACTCGATCAGGTTCGTCGAGTAGACGACCTTCCTTATCTCCGGCGGGAAGGCGAGGTAGGGGGTGAATTCGCTCCACGCGGCCTGCCAGGTCCGCAGGATCGCGGGATACCGCTGGCCCAGCTCGCCTGCGGCGAAGTCGGCGAGGGCCTGCTCGGCGGCCTGCTCGGTCGGGGCGGTGTAGATGGCCTTCAACTCCGTGACGAGCTTTGCGTGGTGCTGCTTGGAGGCGAACCTCAGCGAGGCACGGATCAAGTGGATCACACATGTCTGAACGGTGGCTTTGGGCCAGGTCGCGGTGACCGCGTCGGGCAAGCCCTTCAGTCCGTCGCAGGCGACGATGCACACGTCCCCGACCCCGCGGTTGCGGAGCTCGGACAGCACGGTCATCCAGGTCGTGGCGCCTTCGCCCTCGTCGCCGGCCCATAGGCCGAGCACGTCCTTGCAGCCGTCCATGTCCACCCCGACGGCCAGGTAGACCGGCCGGGAGGCCGCGGATCCGGAGCGGATCTTCACCCACAGGGCGTCGATGTAGATGATCGGCCAGATGGCGTCCAGCGGTCTGTTCTGCCAGGCGTCGAGCTCGTCGGTGACGGCGTCGGTGACCTTGCTGATCAGGTCCGGTGAGACCTCGACTCCGTACATGCCGGCCAGGTGCGAGCGGATGTCGCGCACCGACATGCCACGTGCGTACAGCGACAGGACCTGTTCGTTGAAGCCTGCAAGGCGCCTGGCGTGCTTGGGCACGAGCTGCGGTTCGAAGGTCCCGTCACGGTCCCTCGGAACGGCCAGCGTGACCGCCCCGGCATCGGTCAGCACCGTCTTCGGCGATGTGCCGTTGCGGCTGTTGCCCGAGCCGCGGCCCGCGGGATCGTGCTTCTCGTATCCGAGGTGATCGGTCATCTCCACGTCCAGGGCCCGCTCCAGCACGGCCCGGGTCACCTGCGTCAGCAGCCCGCCTTCACCCAGCAGGGCAGCACCCGAGGCGTCGGCGCGGTCCGTTCAGCCGCTCGACGACCTCATCCACGAGCTTGTCCTCGGCCGGTTCGACGGCCGGGATCTCGTTGTCGTTCATGTCCGTCCGTCCCGGCTGGTCAAGGGCCCAGGTCAGAGCCCCGGCCAGCCTGTCACCTCACGGACTTACACAATCTTTCAGACACGCTCGCGGCTGCCGCCGTAGCGGCAGCGTGCTGTCCGGTGGGTTACTCGGCCTGCGCGGACTGTGCCTCGTCCTTGGCGGGTGTGCTCGTCTGCTCGGCGGTGTCGGGGGTGGTGTAGAAGACGGAGGCGCCTTGCTTGGTCCGCTTGGCCTGGCTCTTGGCCACGAGTCCTTCGAGGGTGGTGCGTACCACGGTGGTTTTGATGCCGCGCTCGGGATGGGTCTTGTCGAGTGCGGTGGTGACTTCGGCCGCGGAGCGCGGTTCGCTCTGCTCGGTGAGGTGGTTGCGGATGAGTTCGACGAGCGTGGGCCGGCCTGTCTTCGCGGCTGCGGCCTTGTCCGTCGGCTTGTCGGCCGCCGATTCCTTGCTGGTCGTGGCGGTGCCTTGCGTGCCGGCTGTCTTCTTCGCTCGCGTCCGCTTGCCGGTTCCGGCTCCGGTTCCGTTCTCGGTAGAGGCCTTCGTGCGCGGAGCGGGTACTGCGGCGCTGTCCGGAGCGGCTGCAGGCTGAACGGGTGCCGGCGCAGTGCCGAGCACCTGCTGCACGTTGACGAGCACGGAGTGGTCGTGCTGCAGCGCGGTCAGTTGTTCCTGCAGCGCGGCGATCTCCGCACTGATGCGTTCCTGCTCTTTGGCGTTGTGTTCGAGGTCGTTGGTGACCTGTGTGGCGTACTGCGATGTCAGTTCAGTGCCGGCTGTCGTGGTTTCGGACATGGGTTGACCTTTCTCTCGGTTTGCTGACCGGGCGTGCAGCACCTGTGGCATACGCGCTCAAGCGTCTGTGTTCTCGGGCTGGGATTCGAGCGGCAGTGGCCATGACTGCTGTGTGTCCCGGTGTAGAGATAGTACGGATGGGTGGAGTCTGTTGTTCTTCTTGAGTGATGTCTATTTCTCAACCTGAGCTTTACGATCACGATGAGTGAGGCTGATGGGAGTCCTGCGGCGGAATGACGTGAGGCAGGTTGGTGGGGGAGTTGCCTCAGGACGAGGGGAGTGAGTGTCCGCACGGGCGGGTGCGCAACCAGCGCGGCGGCACCGTCGACGCCGTCTCCTGGGGCCACCACCGCTGATCAGTTCCACGCCGAGCTGGTGGCCCTGGACCTGTCGGATGCGGCACCTTCCGCCGGCAAGCCGAGCACATGCAGGCTGGTCCGTTACGGCAGGTGGCGTGCCTCCCCACGCGGTCCTTCTCTCGTTGGAGGAGGTGCTGCGGACGGTCAACCCGGTCCTTCGGGGCTGGGCGGCCTACTTCCGCTACGGGGTCTCGAAGCGGACATTCGCCTACCTGGGCTGGTATGCGTGGTGGCGAGTACTCCGCTGGATTCGCTACAAGCGCCCCCACATGACCTGGAAGCAACTGCGGCGCCGCTACTTCGGAGCGGATCGCATCAGCGAGGGCGGTCTCGTCCTCTACAACCCGGCGAAGATGAAGGTCGAGCGATACCGCTTCCGCGGAGCGCAGATCAGCACGCCATACAACATCGACGAGGTTGATCCGGAGAAGGCTCGCTTTCGCCGGACCAGCCACGACGATGTGGCCTTCGTCGGCCAGGTCAGTGAATACCTCGCCTGACACATCGGATCACGTGGAGAGCCCGCTGCGGGGCCAACTCGCACAGCGGGTTCGGCGGGCGGGGACGGGAAGACCGGCACCGGAGACGGTGCACGGCGTCCCGTCCCCGACCCAACACATGGAGCTCGACCGGCGGGGCGCCGAGCTCCTCTTCCAGGTTCTGACGGAGCGCGAGGAGAAGAACAGCGTCGCCATCGCCTCCAACGAGTCCTTCGGAGGATGGACCAAGACCTTCACCGACCCCCGCCTCTGCGCTGCCATCGTTGACCGCCTCGCTTTCGGCGGCAACATCATCGAGACCGGCACCGACTCCTACCGCCTCGCGACCACTCGCGCCCGAGCCGAACAACAGTCCCTGGGCTGAGGGGCCCGATCGAAGAGGCGCGAAAGTTCAGGACTGCGCGGTCCGGAACGCGAGATACCGGCTGAAGGCTTCGTGGCTGTCGGGAGTGAAGCGCCACTTCAACAGGGCCGTGTGAAGCTCCGACTCGGTCAGCCAACCATGCCAGGCGACCTCATCGGGATCGGGGGTCACAGCGTCCGGAACCACGGCTTCATGCACGCCGAGCCAGTGAGGGCTCAGGCCGCTGCGGTTGATGAACGTGAACAGCAAGCGCGGCAGGCCACGGATGCCCAGCTCTTCGGCCAGCTCCCGCGCGGCAGCCTGTTCATAGGACTCACCGACATCCACGGCGCCACCGACCATGACCTCATAGAGCCCGGGGAAGCGCGACAGCTGCTCCGACCGCCGATGGACGAGGATCCGACCACGCTCATCACGACACACCGTCGAGGCGATTCGATGCAGCCAGCCCTCCCGGATGGCCTGCCAACGGGTGACCACCCCCAGGACACGATCTTGACAGTCGACACGCTCCACCAGTTCATCCACGAAGCACACCCTGGCAGAACCCACTGACAACGCCGTTTCTCGACGAGTCGTTCTCGGAACTCGACAACATTCTGGACTCACTTTGATCAACATCTGTTGCCTGAACTCGGCATCAACCGTTCCCGCGTCACACCGACGAAGCCAAGTTGCTGGCTCAGATGGGACTGCACGGCGTCTCCGGGGAGCTGAAGAACCTTATCTTCGCCGCCGACGAGGGGTTCGTCGAGCCGGTGCAGGGCCCATTCGCGGGTGGCGGCGAACTGCTCGCCGAGGAGCTCGGGCACGCTGCGCGGCACATACTGCGCCTGACCGCCGCTGCGGTAGGGGGCCGCGACCAGGCGTCGGGCCGCGTGGTTCGACGCGGCCACCCCGAGGTCGCCGCGCAGGATGTGCAGGCACAGGTCGATGCCCGAGGCGGCGCCGGCCGACGTCAGCACGCTGCCCTCGTCGACGAACAGCACGTTCTCGTCGGCCCGGACAAGCGGATGCTTTTCTGCGAGCGCCCGCGTGTAGTGCCAGTGCGTCGTGGCGCGCCTGCCGTCGAGCAGGCTCGTGGCGGCGATCGCGAAGGCTCCCGTCGAGATGGCGGCGAGCCGCGCACCGCGATCGTGGGCGGCGCTCAGCGCGTCGACGACGGCCTGCGGCGGTTCGTCGTGGTCCGGGAACCGGTAGCCAGGGACGAAGACGATGTCGGCCCACGCCAGCGCGTCGAGACCGTGGGCGACGTGGTAGGCCAGGCCGTCGCCGCCGGTGACCAGCCCGGGTGCTGCTCCGCACACCCGTACCTCGTACGGCATGCTCGCCCGGGTCGTGAACACCTGCGCGGGCATGCCGACATCAAGGGGTTTCGCACCTTCGAGTACGAGGATGGCGACGCGACGCAGGCGCAAGGAGGCATCATCTCGCGCGCTCGGAACGGACGTCATGTCTCTGGGTCCGGGATGTGGCGGGTGAAGGCACGCCGGTAAGCGGTTGGCGTGGTGTTGAGGGCGCGCCGGAAATGCAGTCGCAGGTTGGCGGCCGAGCCCAGGCCGCAGTCGCGCGCCACCAGGTCGATCGGCTGGTCGGTGGTCTCCAGCAGTTCGCGTGCCAGGCCGAGCCGGGCGTTCACCGGCCACTGCAGGGGCGTCGTGCCCGTCTCTTCGGCGAACCGGCGCAGGAAGGGGCGTTCGGAGATGCCGGCGTGGCGGGCTAGTTGGGTCACGGCGAGCGGCTGTGCGAGACGTTCGAGAGCCCAGGCTCGGGTGTCGGTAAGCGAGGTGTCGCCGGTTGTCGCGACGCGGGCGGGTACGTACTGGGCCTGCCCGCCCTCGCGGTGGGGAGCGGCGACGATGTTCCGGGCGATCTGGTTGGCCCCCACGGCGCCCAGGTCGCGGCGGACGATGTGCAGGCACAGGTCGATGCCGCAGCACACACCGGCCGAGGCGAGGATGTTGCCCTCGTCGACGTAGAGCACGTCACGGTCCACGTACACGGCGGGGTAATGGCATTCGAGTTCGTCCGTGTGCTGCCAGTGTGTGGTGGCGTGCAGATCGTCGAGCAGGTCAGCCGCGGCCAGTGCGAATGCACCGGTACAGATGGACACCACGCGTCGGCCCCGGTCGCGGGCCGTGGCCAGCGCGTCGAGCACCGCCGACGGCAACAGCCCTGGCTGCGGCGCGAACCCCGGACCGAATCCCGGCACGATCAGCGTGTCGGCTGCGCGCAGGACGTACCAGTCCGCCGGTGACGGCCAGCACGAAGCCGCCGGCGGCGGAGGCGGAACTGGCCAGTCCGCACACGGAGACCTGGTAGGGGGTCTGCGTGCGGGGCCCGAAGATCTGCAACAGGATGGCCAGGTCGAGCGGGGCCATCCCGTCCAGCGCCAGCACAGCCACTCGATGGACGCTCGTGGCGGCATCCTAACGAAAGCAGGCATTTCTGCCACTCGTGGAGTCCGGGCGATGTAGCGAGACTTGAGGCATGACCGGATCAGTTCCACAACCGGCGTTCGAGCCGGCCTCCGATACTCAGTCGCCGGTATGCCTGGCATCGACCACCGAGATCCAGTCGCGACACGGCCAGGCCGCCGTCCCTGCGCGGAGCCCTGGCGTCGGCAGCCTGGTACTGCTGGCCTCGATCGTCATATCCCTCATGGCCGCATCCAGCGCGCCGACCCCCCTGTACGCGAGATACGCGGCCGCGTGGCACTTCTCGTCGATCACCACAACCGGCGTCTTCGGCGTCTACGCGATCGCGGTGCTGCTGTCCCTGCTCGTCTTCGGACGCGTGTCCGACCACATCGGCCGACGGCCGGTGCTGCTGGTCGCGCTCCTCTTGCAGACCGCCGCGATGGGCGTGCTCACCACCGCCCAAGGCCTGGACGCGCTGTTCCTCGGACGGATCCTGCAGGGCCTGTCCACCGGCGGCGCCCTCGGCGCGCTGGGTGCGGCGATGCTGGACGTCGACCGGCGCCGCGGCACCCTCGCCAACGCGGCCGTGCCGGGACTCGGCACCGGCGCCGGCGCGCTGCTGTCCGGATGGCTGGTCCAGTACGCGCCGGCACCCACACATCTGGTGTACCTGGTCCTCATGGGCGCGTTCGTCGTCCAGGGCGCGGCTGTGATCCGCATGCCGGAAACCGTGAGCCGCATGCCAGGAGTGCGCGCCGCTCTCCGCCCCGAACTGGCCGTACCGTCCGCCCTGCGCGGCCCGGTCCTCGCGGCGGCGCCGATCCTGTTCGCCGTGTGGGCGCTCGCAGGCTTCTACGGCTCACTCGGCCCGTCCCTGGCCCGGCAGCTGTCCGGCTCCGCCTCCACCGTAGTCGCCGCACTCGGGCTCTTCCTACTGGCGGTGACCGGGTCACTGGCTTCCCTCGTACTCGACCGCGCCGCGCCGCGCACCGTGATGCTGCTGGGCATCGTGCTGTTCGCGGCGGGGGCGGTGGCCACACTGGCCGTGGTCGACACGGGGTCGACACTGGGATTCTTCGGCAGCACCGTGGTCGCCGGTCTCGGGTTCGGCGCCGGATACCAGGGCGGCATCCGCACCGTTGTTCCCCGCGCGGTGCCGCACGAACGGGCCGGCGTGCTGTCCGTCCTGTTCGTCGTCTGCTACGTCGGCATGGGAGTGCCCTCGGCCATCGCCGGGGTGCTGATCGTGCACGGCGGCGGGCTCATCGCCACCTCCCGCGACTACCTCCTGTTCCTCCTCGTACTCGCTGGCGCGGCTCTGGCCGGGCTGCTGTTGACGAATCGTTCGGCACAAGCCGTCAGGCCGGCCTAGACCTATGCGAGCCGACGTGCTTCGGTCAACGGCAGCCACGACGGCCGCGACGCTCAGCCGCTGCAGCAGGGCATCGACATGTCGAGGGCCTGGTGTTGTCCGGCATGCGCTCCGTCCTCGGAGGAACTCAGCCCGCTCTCCTCCCGCCAAGCCGTTTCCTACCCCAGTACCCACCCACCGCGCCATCGCGGCACCCGACTGACTCGCAACACCACGCCAGGACTCGTATGTGCGCCCTGTCCGCCTCTCCTGGCGCTCGGCCCCGCCGCTTGGCGCACTTCAACGCGTTACGTTCAGCCCGAGCCGGATCGGCGACAGGGCCCGCCCGGCCCAGCTACCAGGAGCATCTCCATGACCGAATCCCCGGTCCCCCAGCACGAAGCCCCGGTCAAGACCATCGCCTTCGTCCAGTACCCGGGCCTCAGCCCGCTCGACATCGCCGGCCCGTTGCAGGTCTTCGGTGTGCTGTCCCTTCTCGTCCCCGGTTACGACACGGTCGTGGTCGGCGAGCGGATCGAACCGATGGCCACCGACACCCCGCTGTCCCTGGTTCCCAGCCACACCTTCGAGACCATGCCCGATCCGCACGCGCTCATAGTGCCCGGTGGCACGGTCCCCACCGTGGCCGCGATGGCCGATGAGAAGCTGCTGGACAGGCTGCGTACCGCAGCCGCACGGTCCGAGATCGTCGGCTCGGTGTGCACCGGCTCGCTGCTTCTCGCCGCCGCCGGTCTCCTGGAAGGGCGCCGGGCCAACACGCACTGGTTGTACCGCGGCCTGCTAGCCAAGTTCGGGGCGATCCCGGTGGCCGAGCGCTGGGTCAGGGACGGGAACGTCATCACCGCCGCCGGAGTGTCGGCCGGCATCGACATGGCACTCCACCTGGTCGGCGAGCTCGCCGGCCCGAACATCGCGCGCAAGGTCCAGCTGTTCGTCGAGTACGACCCCAAGCCCCCATTCGGCCCGATCGACTGGGAGGCCGCCGACCCCGGCCAGTACGCCCCCCTTCTCCAGCAGCGTCTTCACCGCGCCCTCGCCGACCATCCCGCGCTCCTGGAACGCCTGACCTCCTAACCTCCGCGTTTCACTTGCGGCGGTGTCCAAGTCTTGAGCGGAAAAGCGAAAGTGCCTTCTGAACTGGGAAGATGAGGCTTGTCGAAGGTCTCTGTCATCACAGCAGGAAGGCACTTTCTGCGTGCACCCTACCCGGTCGCGTCCCAAGCTCGTCGTGTCGGCCGACGGTCACGGGGTGGTCAGCCACGCCGGATCCCGCCTGCTGGCCGATCTCTCCGATGTCACTGGCCTGACCAGCGCCTTCACTGACGCGCTGCGTCAGCTGCGACCGCGTGGCACCGGGCACGACCCCGGCCGGATCGCGGTCGATCTCGCAGTCATGCTCGCCGACGGCGGCGAGGCGATAACGGACCTGGCCCTGCGCGCGACCAAGCGGAGGTGTTCGGCCCCGTCGCCTCCACGCCAACCGCCTGGCGCCTGCTGGCCGGCATCGACTCGGCTGCACTCGCCCGCCGCCGCGGTATCCCGGCCGTCGCTGACTTCCTGGACTACACCGACACCGAGTGAGCACCCGGCACCACCGGCTGCCCGAGGCTGTGGCTGACGACGCGATCACCACTCCTGCGGGTTCGGTGGTCACTGGTTCGCCCTTGAGCTGGTGGCGGCAAACGCTAGCGTTGCGGGATGCATGCGCGCGTAACGGGCGTCGTCATCGAGGACGACGCCATTCTGCTGCTGGACCAGGGCACCGAAGGGACGCGGTCGTGGTCCCTGCCCGGGGGCAAGGTCGAGAACGGTGAGACGCTCGAAGAAGCGCTAGCAGGGCTTGGTCAGGTCGGCTGTGGTGACGTGTGTCCTCCGGGCCTGGTGTGGCGTTGAGAGAGCGTGACTCCGGACGATATGGCTGCAGTACGTGGTGAGTTGGAGGAGTTCGCGGCGGAGGTGTTCGAGCCGTTCGCGCGCAATGACCAGCGCCGCTGGGGACAGGTCTGCCTGCGGGGACTGCTCACCGACGGGCAGCGTAATTGATCGTTTCAGAATGAGGTTCGGAGTCGTCTCAGGCAGATAATGCTGCAGGCGAGTTGAAGCAAGCCGAGGTGCAGGTCGGCGCGTACCTCGTAGCGGATACGCAGGCGCTTGAACTGGTGGAGCCAGGCGAAGGTCCGCTCGACTACCCAGCGGGTCTTACCCAGGCCGGAACCGTGGGCGACGCCTCGACGGGCAATGAGAGGCTTGATCCCACGCCTCCACAGCAGACGGCGGTACTTGTCGAAGTCGTAGCCCCGGTCGGCGAACAGTCTGCGCGGTCGGGTCCGCGGGCGTCCTCGCAGACCCCGGATCGGTGGGATCGCGTCCAGGAGCGGCAGGAGCTGTGTGACATCGTGGCGGTGGCCGCCGGTCATCGTTACGGCGAGCGGGCTGCCATGCCGGTCGACGATCAGGTGGTGCTTGCTGCCCGGCCGGCCCCGGTCGACCGGCGAAGGTCCGGTGTGATCCCCCCTTTGAGCGCCCGGACGTGCGAGCCGTCGATCGCCGAGTCGTCCATCTCCAGGAGACCCACCGCTCGCAGCTCGGCGAGAAGCACTTCGTGCAGGCGGGGCCAGACGCCAGCCTCGGTCCAGTCCCGGAGCCGACGCCAGGCGGTCACTCCTGAACAGCCAACGACCTGGATGGGAACATCGCGCCAGGCCACGCCTTTGCGCAGCACGTACATGATGCCGGCGAGCGCAACGCGGTCCGACACCGGCAGTCGTCCGGGGTGGCGATGGCGCCGGGCAGGCCGAGTGGGGAGAAGCGCAGCTATGCGCTCCCAAAGATCGTCGGGAACAAGGTCAGCAGACACGTCAGAGAGTGTGCCCGACGCCCTATCAGGCATTGACCGCGATGCCGGTGTTGATGCGACTGGCAGGGCTGGGCGGGTTCAGCGCCAGCCTCCGTGGCGAGGTTCCACATACTCGCCGAACAGGGGACCGAACTCCTGACCGTCGTCGTCGGTTACAACGTAGTCCGGTTCGGTCTTTGAGGCGGCTGCGTGCAACCGGATGACGAGGTCAGCGACAGGCACGGTCCGCAGCGACAGGGCCGCGGCCACCTGGGCAGCCTCGTTGTCGATGTCCGGGTTGTACTTGTCACGGGACCGTTCAAGGCGTCGAGCGGAGACCTGCATGACCTCGACATCGCCACCGCTCGAGAACGTGAGGCAGTCGTGCCATTCCAGCCCGATGATGATCTCCAGCGCTTCCCCAAGATCATCGGCAAGCAGACCGCCTTCCCCCTCCGAACTCGCGTACACCACCGGTCGGCGACCGTTCTGCTCTGCACAGAGGAAGTACGCCCCACCGGCGGACTCCCCGGCGATCACCTCCATCGGCGCACCCGAGGCAAGCCTCAAGCCCTCGCCATAGTGCTTCCGATGGATGTCGAAGCCGAATGACGACCTCAGCAGTAGATCGATCTCTGGGGTGTTCTGGATCAGGTCGAGCAGATGATCACTTGAGGTCATGGCACGGACGATAGCGACTGTCACTGACGTGCCGGCACCACGGTGAACAGCGTGGTGCCGTCCGTCCGTGGCCTGACCCCCGCAGATGGCGCGCTTCACGTCCGCTTCGAAGATCCCAAGCCATCACTGCTCATTCTGAAACCACCAGTAAGCCGGCCGAGCCGATGGCCGCACGGCTCGGTGAGGACGGGAACCGGCAGGCGCTGGCCCATTCCATCACCAACAGCCCGTGGGACCCGGCTCACATCCGGGCGAAACTGGCCTGGCGGATGGAGGGAGTGATCAGGCCGCAGGCCCTGGTCTTCGACGACACCGGGTTCCTGAAGGACGGGACCGC
>NZ_JBFAWW010000082.1:0-10192 GCF_040680495.1 Streptomyces sp. NPDC052036
GCAGGATCCAACTCCGACCCCACCTCACCGACGGCTGCCTCACCGCCACCAGCCTGGCTATCGACCCACCGACCCCACCCTGAAAACCTCAGTAGGTCGGTGATGACGTAGACGGTTTCGCGGCTCTGCTTTCCGGTCTTGGTGTCGGTGCGGTGGCGTACGACCTTGGCGACCTGGGCGGCGTGGGGGAAGTCGACGCCGAGGTCGGTGACGGTCAGGGCCTGCACGACCCGGGTCTCCTTGCGGCCGTGGCCGGTGGTGTGGTCGTAGAACTTCGCCGTTGCCTTCTCCCAGGGCAGGGTGCTCAGCTGGGTGTAGAGGTTCTTCTGGTTGCGTTTCACGGTGAAGGCGTAGTGGGCCTTCTTCGTTTCGACGAGGAAGCGGGCGTGGCCGCGCTGGGTGTGCAGCGCGTCGCCGGTCACGGTGACTCCTCGCAGGTCATAGGGGTCCAGGAGGGCGGCGAAGCAGGTGATTTCGTTCGTCTTCTCAGGGACCCTGAGCTGGGTGACGGTCATGCCGGTGCCGGTCATCGCGGCCAGCAGATGGGCGGCCGGGGTGTTATCCAGACGCGAGCCGCGGGCGCTCTTGCCGTCGACCGCGAGGGTGTCGGTGCCGGCCGGGTCGTGACCGAGGAGGTCGGCCAGGCCGCCGGGGCAGGTGTCCTTGATGACCCGGCGGATCGTCGCGCCGCTGGGCGGGACCCGCACGGCCAGGGCAGTCTCGGTGCGGGCACCGAGCCGGGCCAGAACGTCCTGCGGCGCGTCTGTGGCCCACTCATCGATCGCCACGAAGCTCCTCGCTCCGGCCACCACAGCGGAGCAGGCGATCAGTAGCACTGCCACGAAGGGGTGACGCTTCCCGCGCCGGCAGCGCGGATCGGCCAGCGTGACCAGCCGCTCGGCCAGTGGACCCGTCGCACAGTGCTGACGTGTGGGCGACTTGACCAGACAGACGGTGGCAGACTGACGGCACATCGGAGCTCCGTTGTGGGCAGGCGACTTGGCAAGGTCACCTCCACAACGGAGCTTCGTTGCGTCCGGTCGCGCGCCACCCCGGCATCGTCACACCGCCGTGACCTGCACACTCACGAGATCACCGCGACTTTGCAATCGCCCTGGGGCGCCGACGGAGGTGCCGTCAGCAGGCGTCGCGCATCAGCTCCGCGAGACCGCGGTCCAGGTCGAGCTGGAGGTGCTCAAGACCGAAGGGCACCAGCTCGCCGGCGGCCTCCAGGAAGCGCCGTATCTCCTCGCTGCGCACGAGAACCATGGCGGTGCCCTCGGGGGCATGGAACTCCAGGACGGTGTGGTCCAAACTGTACGGCCGCACCCGTACGTCACCGCGTCCCTCGGGCTCCACCAGACCGGCCGCCAGGAGGTCACGTGCGAGGGTCCAGCAGACCTCCTCCCCTTCGAGGGAGGCCGGGGCCGGGAAGGTCATGCGGACGGCGAACGGGTCGCGCGGGTCGTAGTGCAGCGTGGCGGGAATGCTGGGCATCCGCGGGGCGGCGGCGACCAGGCGCGTCTCCACAAGGTACTCGATGACGGTGGACAACGCCTTGCTCCCTTGTGACGGCTGGACGAACGCCCGGGTGAATGAGACCGGGCACTGGAAGACACGTCGGAATCAGCCGATGCGGTTCACCGGATTCGAGTGACCTCTGTCACCGCGTTCATTCGCAGAAGCGACGTGGCTTTCGTGCGCGACGGAGGGCAGGAGGCCGCTCTTCCGCCGTGCGCGGAGAGCCAGTTGGACCACCGGAGGCCGGGATGAACGCGATCAGCTCGATCGCGCGGGCGGTGGGCAGCGGCAGGGCCCGCAGCTCTTCGTCCGTGACCGGGGTGAGACGACCGCCGGGCATCTCGTATCCCTTGCCGATCTCCCCGTAGTCGTGGCGCCTGGCCCGGCGTTTGTTCTTCGAGCCTGCGGGCCGTCCCGGCCCTGGCCGGGACGGTTTCGGTGCGGCCGCAGGACGGGCCGCGGTCGCGCGGACGTTGCGAAACCCCCGCCGCACTCGGGCGGGGGTGAGTCGGCGGGGCTCGATCGGTCGTTCCCAGGGCCGGCGAAGGTCCTCCGCGAGTGGCCGGGCCAGGCGGAGCTGGGTGTGGGCGGCGATGACGAGCCAGGTCCACAGGTCGGCGGTGTCCGCGTGACGGACCTTCGGTGCGGTCCAACCGAGGGTCTGTTTCATGAGCCTGAAGGTGTGCTCCAGGTCGAATCTGCGGAGGAATGACTGCCACCAGCGGTCCACGTCCGCCGGTGTGGCGGCGGTGGCCGAGCACCACAGCCAGACCGGCTTCGGGTCGCGGTCGCCCGGCAGACGCTCGACCCTTAGACGGATCAACGTGCCGTGCAGGACGGGTAGTTCCTCTTTCGCGTGGTCCAGCCAGGGGCCGCGGTGGGTGAGTCGGGGGTGCATCCGGTCCCAGGCTCTGGCCTCGGCCTTGCCGTAGCGGGTGGTGTCCGTGACCGTGGTGACCTCGGGTTCGTGCCAGCTGTCGGGCTTGGTGAAGCTCAGGACGCCGCCGTGCCGGCGCGGCCGTCCGCCCTTCGGCCCGCAGCGGGCGGGACCGGGGTCGCGGAGCATGACGCGGTCCGAGCGCAGGCGTCCGACCAGGACGACGGGCAAGTCGGCCAGGGCGTGGGAGAGGTAGGCGACGTCGTAGCCGGAGTCCATGACGATCCAGATCTCCGGATCACCCGCCCGCCACTGCTGGGCCTGGATCAACCGCTCGACAATGTCGCGCAGTTGGGCAGCGGTGACAGTGGTCGCGTCGTCCGCCGGCCCGAGGCGCACGGCGTCCAGCAACGCGACCCAGGAGGTCCGGCCGGTCTCCAGAGCGGCGACGAAGGAGTACGGCCAGCCCGGCACGAACTGATCCCGACTGCGGGCACCGCGTCCGTAGACGTGGCAGAACAAACGGTCCTCGCTGGTCGGGGCGTCGGGGCGGAGCCAGTTGCTCACGTCCACAGCCAGCACGATCCGCCCGTCGGCCGCCCTGGGCAGCGGCAGGCCCGCCAGCGCGCGCCGCAACCGGGCCGGCTCCGCCCAGCCCCGGTCCAACGCCGCGTACATCGCCCCGTGCCCGCGCCGGTGCTCGACCGCCAGCGACAGCTCGACCAGCGTCTTCACCGGCCCGTCCGCACACAGCACCGCGTCGGTGAGTTCGAAGAGCGCATCCGCGCGGGCGTAAAGGCACTCGTAGAACTCGACCCGAAAGCGGGACAAGACGTCGAACGCCTCGCCCGCGGGCGCGTGGACCGGGAGACTCATACGCAGCGGCCGTTCTCTCGTACTTCGTGACTCGACATCTCGAAGCGTGGAGAACGGCCGCCTCGGCTGTCCCGAGAAGAACCGCAGATCAGCAGGTCGGGTGACAGGCGAGGTTAAACGTCAAGCTGAGACACGCGCCTACGGGTGGTGACAGAGTGACGGGCACCGGCGGGGCTGGCTCGTTTCTTTGCTGCCCCAGCGATGGTGGCTTGTCGGCGATGTGCCGCCCCGCCGGCCCGGGTCTCCGCCGCGGAGTGGCCTGATAGCGCCTCTGTGTGTCAACCGGCTTGAGCGAGGTGGTTCCGTTGGTCTCGTTTCATGATCCGATAGACCACGTTGGAGAGGCGTCGTCGCTTGAGGGCCCGGCGGGCCTCCGAAGGCGTCTTTCCCTCAGCGATCTTGCGGAGGTAGTAGTCCTGCCCGCGCCCGCCGTCGCGGATCTGGCAGACGGCGATGGTGTGCAGGACCGAGTTGAGCGCGCGGTTGCCGCCGGTGTTGAGCCGGTGGCGGACGTTGTTGCCGCTGGAGGCGTCCAGGGGTGCGCTGCCGGTGTAGCTGGCGAAGTGGTGTTCGGTGGGGAACCGGCTGATGTCCCCGATGTGGCCGATGACCTTCGCGGCCAGCACGGTGCCCAGGCCCGGCAGGGTGGTCAGGGTGGTGCGGGTCGCAGCGATGGCCTCGCGCATTTCGGCTTCGTTGTCTTTGACCTGCCGGTCCAGTCTGCGCAGGTCGGCCAGCAGGTCACGGGCTATGTCCCGGCGGCAGTTGTCGGTGGCCGTGACGGGGCGGATGCGCTTCATCAAGGCGGCGGCCTTGTCGGCCGACAGGCCGGTGGGTGCTCCGCCGGGCAGGAGATCGTGCAGGACGGCATGGAGTCGGTTGAGGACGCGGGTGCGCTCGTGGACCAGGTCGTCGCGCCGCTCGGTCAGCAGCCGCAGGATCGTGGTCTGGCCTTCCTGGACCACGAGGCGCAGGTCGTGGCGGAAGAGGGCGACCTGGGCGACGTGGAGGGCGTCCTTGGCATCGGTTTTGCGGTCTCCACCGGTGGCGAGCAGCCGGGCCCGGGCCGACAGGGTGGAGGGCACGTCGACCACAGTCTCGCCTGCGGCGGCCAGCTGCTGGGCGAGCGAGCGGCCCAGGCCGCCGGCGCCCTCGACCGCGAAACGACGGTCGGGCCACCGCTCGCACCAGCGCATCAGCTGGCGGAAGGTGCCGGCGTTGACGGCGAACCGGCGCTGAGCCACCTGGTGGCCGGCGGCGTCGACGGCGACGGCGGTGTGGGACGACTTGTGGGGATCGACACCGATCAGGATCACAGGCTGCTGCCCTCGCACTCGATGAGACAGGAAGGGGAGTGCGGTGGGCACCCTGACTTGAAGTCACCGTGTCACCTTCATGCCTCTGTCGAGCCACACCGCGCGGGTGTCGGCCGGCGGCGGCACGCTATCAGTGAGCCAGCCCGAAGGCGGCAAGGAGCACTGCGGGCCCGTGCCGACCAACACCCTGGACGCTACGGCTGCAGACCGAGCATCTGGGGTCGATTCAACTAGTCAGGAGCCGTCCCGGTAGCGGGCCAGGACAGGCATGCGGCGGCCGTTCTTGAGCCGGACCAGGACCTCGGCTTTGGTGGCCGCGATGTCGGCCACGAGCTTTTGGGCGCCGAAGTTGCGGTCGGCGAGCAGGATCATCCCTGGCCGGAGGCTGGGCAGCAGGCGCGGGGCGTAGGTGGTCTCGCCGGCGGTGGTGGGTCCGAAGACGGCGTCGATGAGGGTGCGGGTGCCGCAGGCGACCAGGGCGAGCAGGCGGACCTGCGGGTATCCGGTCCCGCCGTGGTTGCCCGCCTGCTTGGTGAACCTGGTCAGGACCGCGGGGCTGTCGGACACGGTCAGGGTGGTGCCGTCCAGTGCGACCACCAGCAGCCCGCGCCATCGTGCCCCAGGTGTGTGCGGACCGGCCACGGGGGCTTTCAGCAGGTCGAACAGCCATTTCATTTCAGTGGTGCGGCGCCGATACGGCGGCGGGCCTGGGCCAGCGCGCTCGCCGACGGCGCGGCCACCGGCAGGCCGGCCAGCGCGCCGGTGAGCTTGCGCCACACCCCCGGATAGCCGGTCTCCGGGAACAGGCACGCGGCCAGCAGCAGGTAGACGACCACACGGGACGGCAGATCCCGCAGCCTCGACTGGACCCGGCCGGTGGCCTTCAGGGCCGCGTCGACCATCTCGAAGGGTATGAGCTGGGTGAGCTCACCGATGTGGCCAGGCGCGAAGCGGCCCCCGGCCACACGGACAGTACGGGTGATGACAGACTGGGTATCCAACGGAGTCCCTGCATGGTGATCTTGGTCGACACCGTTCTACCAGGTACTCCGTTGCTCGTCCCAGCACACTTGACGACCTCGCCCAGCCGCAAACTTCACGGCCTTGGGAATAGCCCGTTGGCCGGGCGAGTTGCTGCTGAGGTCCGATGACGGCGGCAAGACGACTGCAAGGAGGGGCGTTTCGCATGCACGCTCTGATTCATGATCCCGACGCACCGCGCGGTATCCGCCTGGGGGAGGCGCCGGAACCGGTACCCGGGAGTTCCCAGGCACTGGTGGAAGTGCGGGCGGTGGCACTGAACTTCGGGGAGCTGGCCTATATCTCCGACTTCCGCAAGCCGGGCGAGGTGCCCGGCTCGGACGCGGCCGGTGTGGTGGTGAAGGCGGCGGCGGACGGCTCCGGACCGGCCGTCGGCAGCCGGGTGGCAACAGTTGGCTGGAGCGACGGCTGGGCGGAGCTGCGGGCCGTGGACACCGGTGAACTCGCTGTCGTGCCCGAGGGGTTGGATCTGGGCGCGGCCGCCACCCTGCCGGTCGCCGGCGTGACCGCGCTGCGGGCCCTGCGCCGGCTCGGCCCCGTGGTCGGCCGGCGGGTGCTGGTGACCGGCGCCTCCGGCGGGGTCGGCCGGTTCGCGGTGCAGCTCGCGGCGCGGGCCGGGGCCGAGGTGGTGGCCGCGGTGGGCAGCCCGGCGCGCGGCGAGGGGCTGCGCGAACTCGGGGCGTCCGAGGTCGTGGTGGGCCTGGACGGCGTGACCGCGCCGGTCTTCGGCGTGCTGGAGAACGTCGGCGGGCCGCTGCTGGCGCAGGCCTACAGCCTGGTGGAGGTGGGCGGCAGCGTGCAGTCCATCGGCAAGGCCTCGCTGGAGCCGTCCACGATCGACTTCGAGGCCGAGCGGCTCCGCGGCGGCGGGCGCGGCATCGAGGTGTTCACCATCGGCAGCGGTCTGGGACCCGATATCGCCTACCTGGTCGGTGAGTTGGCGGCCGGGCGGCTCGACCCGCAGATCGGCTGGCGCGGCTCCTGGGAGCGCGCCGCAGAGGCGGCTGAGGCGCTGTTCGGGCGCACCATCCGCGGCAAGGCGGTACTGGACCTCGACTGAGGCCTGACGCCGCGGGCCCGGCATCACGCTGAGCGATCAGCCCGAACCGCTGGCGCCGTCCCGGACGGCTCCAGCGGTCGGCCGCACCGCGCCGCCGCGGAAGTACGCTCCCGCAGGCTCACCTGTCCCCGCTCTTCGCCCTGGTCGGGCCGCCGCCGCGCAGGCGCTCCGGGGCGGCGGTGGAGACGCGCAACCGCTGCTCCTGCCGGGTGCTGGTTCGTGCCCGGACCCGCGCCACCAGCATTGGGCGGGCGAGCTCCAGCCGCCCCAGCGCGCGTGGCGGCTGCGGGTCGTACTCGGCGGCGAGCTGGACGGCGTCCGCCTTTTGCGCACCGAAGAGCTCGGCCAGCACGCCGAGGGCGAAGTCCATGCCGACGGTGACGCCCCCGCCGGTGATCCGACCGCCGTCAACGACCGGCGCTCTCGCACCGGCGTGGCGCCGAACAGCGCCAGTTGGTCGTGGGACGTCCAGTGGGTGGTCGCCCGGTAGCGTCCAGCGGGCCAGCGGCGCCGAGCAGGAGCGCCCCGGTGCACACGGAGGTGACGTAGCGGGCGCCCGCCGCCTGGTTCCTGAGGAAGTCCAGGACCTCCTCGTCGTCCATCAGCGCGATCTGACCGCCGCCGCCGGGGACGCAGACCACATCCAGTCGCGGCGTCCGTGCGAACGGCGTGGTGGATACGAGCCGCCATCCGGCAGCGGTGCGTACCGGTCCGATCACCGCGAGGGTACGCATCCGGAACTCGACGCGGCCGTCGACGGACGTAGGTGCCGAAGAGCCGTCAGGCCGTGCGACAGCGGTCGTCGTCGCGTCCATCGCGCGGGGCAGCACGAGAACTGTAGAAGGCGGCCAGGAATCCGATCGCGGCCGGGAAATGAGAGTGTTTCGGTGACGGTGTGTACGGCGGCGAGGCCGGGGCGGACCTAGCGCTGGCCGGATCGTTGTAGGCGGGCCGACTGGGCCGGGCCGGCGAGTTTCCGGCGGCGCGGTCGGTACGGGTTCGGTATCGGATGTGCCGATCTCGAAACAGCGGAAACCGCCGTAGGTGATCTTGCGTGTTGGGAACACGTAAGCGCGCGCTGAGTAGGGTCGGGGACTGGCGCGGTGGCTGATGCTCCGTTTCCAGTCCCCGCCGCTTCAAACCGGACATGCAGTTCTCCCGCATCCGGCTTTCCGACATCGTTCACCGGCTGGCATGCGCCGTCGCCCAGTGCACGTTCCCGCTCAGACGGAAGACCCCGAGCCGACTGATCCACCCGTAGGTGTAGCGGGTGGTCCAGTTGCGGCCCCGCAGGCCGTGTTTTCGGCTGGCGAAGATCGCCAGCCGTTCGTGGACATAGGCGTCTACCGCGTTGAACTTCCGTCCGGAGTTCCCGTTGCGGAAGTATCCGACCCAGCCTCGCAGCACAGGGTTGAGCTCGGCCACCACAGCAGCCACCGGCCGCTCGGTCCGGGAGCGGGAGGTCGCTGCGCGGATCTTGTCCCGCAGCACCCCCAACGCCCGTGTTGAGGGCCAGCGTTGCAGGTAGAACCTGCCCCGCCACCTCCACGACTCCACCTTGCGGTGGTGGAAGCCGAGGAACTCGAAGCCCTGTCCGCCCCGGGTGAGGCAGACGATGCCGGACTTCTCCGGATGCAGACGCATCCCGAGCCCGCCCAGCACCTCCGCGGCCAGGTCCCGCGCCAGTTCGGCGCGCTGTCTGGTCGGCGACAAGACCACGAAGTCGTCGCAATAGCGCACCAACGTCCCCAACCGCTGCCCGCGCTCCTGCCACGCCTCATCGAGGACATGCAGGGCCACGTTGGCGAGCAACGGAGATATCGGTGAGCCTTGTGGGGTTCCTGCGCCTGTTGTGGCGCTCACCCCGCCCTCCAGCACTCCCATCCGCAGCCATGCACGGATCAGCTTCAACATCGACCGGTCCGTCACTCGCCGCGCCACTTGGGCGGCGAGGGCGTCATGCCCGATCGTCCCGAAGCAGTCCCGGATGTCGGCTTCGAACACCCACTCCTGCCGCTGGTTCGCTGCGACACGCACGGCTTCGCACGCGTCGATCGCGGACCGCTTGGGCCGGAATCCGTAGCTCGCCTCGGTGAACTGGGCCTCGAAGACCGGCTCGAGCACCAGTTTCGCGGCCGTCATCACCACCCGGTCCGCCACGGTCGGGATCGAAAGCGGCCGCAACTCCCCCGGCCGCCCCGGTTTGGGGATCACGACCCGCCGCAGGGCTGACGGACGATACGTATGCGTCCGCAGCCGCTCGGCCAGATCTTGGAGGAACTCTTCCACCCCGGAGGCGGCCACCGCCTCGACGGTCACGCCGTCCACGCCGGGGGCACCCCGGTTCGCACACACACCGGCCCAGGCCCGCCGAAGAACGTCCATGCGGTGAACATGGCCATACAGGGCATGAAACCGGCGTTCGGGTTCTTGTTTGGCACAGCGGTACAGCGTCCACTGCAAGGCTCGGACCTTGTCCAAAGGACGGCCACCCGGTCCTGCGGGGCCCTCCTCCCGGCGGGTGGACCTAGCCGATACGGCACTCACCCGGCTCCCTCCCTGTTCGCGGATCGCATCGATGAAGCAGAGGCCCTTCGCTCCCGGCGGGTTGTGCTGTCCCGCCGATCGGCACTACTACGGCCCCCTCCGACTTCCTCTCGGCAGCCCGCCACTTCCCGGTTCCGCCGGTTATAGGCGAGCCACGCTTCCCGCGCCGCATGCGCGGGGCCGAGGAGGATCTCTCCAGTTCCCAGGACAACCTTCCGACCGTTCCACGCCCCTTACGCCGGGAGGTTCCTCGGCGACCGCTCCAGGTCCAAGATCGCCTTCCATGGCCTTCGCCCTTCAAGCACAGGCTCGGCTCCTCCTTGGCCCGCCCACGGGCGGGGGTTAAATTACGACGCTGCAGGCTTCACTTCATGTTGCGGACTGGCCGGTCGCACGCCCCCGAAGGGCACTCGTCACTCCACTTCGACGCCGCCCTCTCGAACAACGCCGGGAGTCAGCTACCGGGGACCCTGGCGTCTCCCCGGACCGGACTTCCACCGGCTGGCTATCCTGAGCTTGACGCCCGGTTACATCGCCTCCACCTCCTCTGAGCTGGGACGATGCCCGAGCTGCTGGACGTACGCTTGACGTTTAACCTCGCCAGTCACCCGACCTGCTGATCTGCGGTTCTTCCCGGGACAGCCGAGGCGGCCGTTCTCCACGCTTCGAGATGTCGAGTCACGAAGTGCGAGAGAACGGCCGCTGTGTATGAGTTTCCCAGTCCCTGGGTCCGCCGGTGATGCGTTGGACGTCTTATCCCGCTTTCGGGTCGAGTTCTATGAGTGTCTGTACGCCCGTGCGGACGCGCTCTTCGAGCTCACCGACGCGATCCTGTGCAAGGACGGACCTGTGCAGACCTTGGTCGATCTGAGTCTGGAGGCCGAGCACCGGCGTGGGCACGGGGCCCTCTACCAGGCGCTGAACACCGGCTGGGCCGAGCCGGCCCGGCTGAGG
>NZ_JBFAWW010000083.1:0-10012 GCF_040680495.1 Streptomyces sp. NPDC052036
TGCGGATCGTGACGATCCGCACCGCGCCGCTCGGCGTTTTCGGTGGTTGCGGCGGCCGTGGTCAGAGGGCCACGCCGAGCAGCGCGTCCACGGCGCGCGAGACCACGCCGGGCGCGCCCGTGTCCGTGCCGCCGGACTCCTGCTGGAGAGCCGCCCAGCGGTCGACCGCGGCGAGCGCGGCCGGGGCGTCCAGGTCGTTCGCGAGGGCCTCGCGGATCTCCTCGACGAGCGCCTCGGCGGGCGGGCCGTCCGGCCGGGAGACGGCTGCGCGCCAGCGGCCGAGCCGTGCCACGGCGTCCCGGAGCACCTGGTCGGTCCACTCCCAGTCGGACCGGTAGTGGTGGGCGTGCAGCGCGAGCCGGATGGCGGCCGGATCGACGCCGTCCCGCCGGAGCCGGGAGACGAAGACCAGGTTGCCCTTGGACTTGGACATCTTCTCGCCGTCCAGCGCCACCATGCCGGCGTGGACGTACGCCTTGGCCATCGGGAACTCGCCGGTCAGCACCTGGGCGTGCGAGGCGCCCATCTCGTGGTGCGGGAACGCGAGGTCGGAGCCGCCGCCCTGGACGTCGAAGCCCATGCCCAGGTGGTCCAGGGCGATGGCCACGCACTCGATGTGCCAGCCGGGCCGGCCATGGCCCAGCGAGCCGCCGTCCCAGCTGGGCTCACCGTCACGGGCGGCCATCCAGAGCATCGGGTCGAGCGGGTTCTTCTTGCCCGGACGGTCCGGGTCGCCGCCGCGCTCCGCGGACAGCAGACGCATGGCCGCGGCGTCCAGGTGGGACACCGCGCCGAAGTGGGGGTCGGACTCGACCGAGAAGTAGATGTCCCCTTCGAGGTCGTAGGCGGCGCCCAGGTCGCGCAGCCGTTCGACGAGCGGGACGATCCCGGGTATCGCCTCGACCGCGCCTATGTAGTGCCGTGGGGGGAGCATCCGCAGCGCGGTCATGTCCTCCCGGAACAGGGCGGTCTCCTGCTCGGCGAGCGCCACCCAGTCGACGCCGTCGCGCTGGGCCCGCTCCAGGAGGGGGTCGTCGACGTCGGTGACGTTCTGGACGTAGTGCACCTGCCGCTTGGTGTCCAGCCATACGCGCTGGACGAGGTCGAACGCGTTGTAGGTCGCCGCGTGACCCATGTGGGTCGCGTCGTACGGGGTGATGCCGCAGACGTAGATACGGGCGACAGGACCGGGGTCGAGGGTGACCGAACCGCCGGTCGCGGTGTCGTGGATCCTCAGGTCGCGGCCCTGACCAGGCAGGGCGGGGACCTCGGAAGCGGGCCAGGCATGCATGACATGAGCCTAACCGGCCGGAAGTTCGGTATACGAACCGGACCGGCCGGATGACCGGGAAGGCACCCTTGCGGAAGTCCCGGCGATGTGCGCCGCGCCTCGGCTCGCGCGGCGGTCACCTGCGGCGGCGGCGCCTCACACCGGCGGCCAGGGAATGGCCGGCCACTCCCCGTTCGGCTCCGGATGCCGGCCCGAGACCAGCATGGCCTCCACCCGGGCGCGGGTGGCCTCGACCTCCGCCGGGGTGATCAGGGCGGTCAGCCGTACGGCCAGCGCGGCGCCCTCCTCCAGGGACTCCTTCAGCCCCTTGAGCACCTCGACCGCCTCCCCGGTCAGCGGCTCCCCCGCCCACCCCCACAACAGGGTGCGCAGCTTGTTCTCTGTGTTGAAGGTGACACCGTGGTCGATACCATAGAGGCGGCCCTCGTCCCCGGGCAGCAGATGGCCGCCCTTGCGGTCGGCGTTGTTGATGACGGCGTCGAGGACGGCCAGGCGCCGCAGCCGGTCGTCGTCGGCGTGGACCAGCAGCGCCGTCCTCCCCTCGCCGACGTCCGCCAGCCCGATCGCCTTCCAGCCGGGCTCCGGGTCCTCCGCGTCCACCAGCGCGAGCAGCTCGCCGTCGGGCACGGGCTCGACCCACAGCTGGCACATACCCTCGCCGTAGGGGCCCTCGCGCAGCACGGTGGGCGGCACGAGCCCCCAGCCGGTCGCCTCGGACACCTCGTAGGCGGCGACCTCGCGCTGCGCCAGCGTGCCGTCGGGGAAGTCCCACAGGGGGCGTTCCCCGGCGACAGGCTTGTAGATGCAGGCGGCTTCCCGGCCGTCCTGGGAGACCGTGCAGTACAGCGCCGCGTTGGACGCGTCGCGGATGCGTCCGCGCACGGTCAGCTCACCCGTGGCGAGCAATTCGGCCGTGGTCACGCTCCGCGGCGGTATCCGTTCTGGCGCGGACATACATGTCCTTCCGGGTCGAGCGGGAGGCTGCACAGCGGGCACGGCGGCCGCCCGGCGTTGACGACGTCGAGGGCGCGCTTGGCGAAGGCCCTGGCCTGCGCGCCGGTGAGCCGGACCCGGAGCATCGGCGGGCCGTTCTCCTCGTCCTGGAGCAGCCGCTCCTCGGCCTCGGCGAGGTCCTCCTCGGAGTCGGCGTCCAGTTCGACGAGGGCCTGAGCCTCGACGATCATGCGCTCTTCCTCGCCGTCCCAGGCCAGGGCCATGGTGCCGACGCGGAACTCCTCCTCGATCGGGGTGTCCAGCGGAGCCGAGTCGGAGATCTCCGTAGGGGCCACGGCGGGGACGGCGGCACTGCCGCCGCTGCGCCGCACGACCTCGTCGAGCAGCTCGTCCATGCGTTCGGCGAGCGCCGCGACCTGGGTCTTCTCCAGGGCCACGCTGGTCACCCGGGGTCCGGCCGTGGCCTGCAGGAAGAAGGTACGGCGCCCGGGCAGCCCGACCGTACCGGCCACGAAACGGTCCGGGGGGTCGTAGAGGAACACCTGACGGGACACGTCCTGTCTCCATTGGATCGGGATCGGGACCGGCTGACCGCGCCGACCCGTTCCGGTTGCTGACAAGTACTGCTGCTGCGCTGGTGCGACCGCTTCACCCTACTGCGGCCGACGATCACGGTGCGCCCGCACCGCCCCCGACCGTGGCGTCCGGACCGGCAGGTTCCGCACGCGGGGCGAGAGAGGCGAAATCCCCGGTGTCCCCGAGGCGAACGAGAAATGGCCGCAGGCGCGTGTAACGGATCGCGGTGATGGAACACGGCTCCACGGAGATCCGCTGGAAGAGGTCGAGATGAAGTCCGAGTGCGTCCGCGACGAGCGATTTGATGATGTCACCGTGAGAGCACATGAGGTATACGGCGTCGGCGCCGTGGTCGCGTTCCACGCGCGCGTTCCACTCCCGCACCGCCTCCGCGGCCCTGATCTGCATGGCCCGCATCGACTCGCCGCCGGGGAACGCGGCCGCCGACGGATGAGCCTGCACCACCTCCATCAGCGGCTCGTCCTTCAGCTCGGCGAGCTTGCGGCCGGACCAGTCGCCGTAGTGGCACTCGCCGATGCGCTCGTCGGTGTGCGCACGCAGTCCGGGACGGGCGTCGAGCAGCGGCTGGAGGGTCTCCTGACAGCGTTGCAGGGGGCTGGTGACGACCTCGGCGATCGGCAGCTCGGCGAGCCGGCCCGGCAGGGCCGCGGCCTGCGCGGCGCCGCGCTCGTCGAGGGCGACGCCGGGCGTCCAGCCGGCGAGGAGTCCCGCGGTGTTGGCGGTGGAGCGTCCGTGCCGGACGAGGATCAACGTGGGCATGCCGTCCAGCGTACGGGCACGCCTGTGGACCCGGGCCGGGGGAACGGCGGCTGCGCGGCCCGGGGGCGTGTGCGCCCGGGCACACGGGCCCCGGAGTGCGGGCGGGACCGGCTGGCGGGAGAATGCGCTCCGTGATCGTCGACTGCGCCATCTACCGCGACGGGCGCCGGACCGAGGGACCCGAGGATCTCTCCGACGCGCTTCAGGAGGCGCGCGCCTCGGGGGACGCCTTCTTGTGGATCGGCCTCTACGAGCCGACGGAACGCGAGTTCGACCTGGTCACCCAGGAGTTCGGGCTGCATCCGCTGGCCGTCGAGGACGCCCTGAAGGCGCATCAGCGGCCCAAGCTGGAGGTGTACGAGGACTCGCTGTTCATGGTGTTCAAACCGGTGTCGTACGAGCCGCGCAGCGACACGGTCACCAGCGGCGAACTGATGATCTTCCTCGGTGACTCCTTCGTGGTCACCGTGCGCCACGGCAAGGACATGCCGCTCGCATCCGTCCGCCGGCACCTGGAGGAGCAGCCGGAGATGCTGCGGCACGGGCCGACGGGTGTGCTGTACTCCATCGCGGACTCCGTCGTCGACCACTATCTGGAGGTGGTGACCGAACTGGGGACCGATCTGGAGGAGCTGGAGGCGGAGGTCTTCTCGCCGTCCAGCGGAGGCTCCCGGCACACGGCGTCACGGATCTACACCTTCAAACGGCAGGTCCTGGAGTTCCGGCGGGCGACGGTCCCGCTGGCGCCGCCGCTGGCCCGGCTGGCGGGGCAGGGGGTGTCCGGGGCGGCGGTGCCGTTCGTGCAGGAGAAGTCGCGCCCCTTCTTCCGGGACGTCAACGATCATCTGGCCCGGGTGAACGAGTCCGTGGAGGCCCTGGACCGGCTCGTGTCCGATGTGCTGTCCGCACATCTGGCGCAGATGAGCGTCCGGCAGAACGACGACATGCGGAAGATCTCCGCGTGGGCGGCGATGGCCGCGGTCCCGACGATGATCGCGGGCATCTACGGCATGAACTTCCAGCACATGCCCGAGCTGCACTGGGTGGCGTCCTACCCGGCGGTGATCCTGGCGATGGCGGCCCTGGAGGTGCTGCTGTACCGGTTGTTCAAGCGGCGGGGCTGGCTGTAGCAGCACGGCCCACCCGGCACAGGGCTCCCGTCGCGCCGCCCGGAGCGCCCGGCTCCCGGCTCCCGGCTCCCGGCTCCCGGCTCCCGGCTCCCGGCTCCCGGCTCCCGGCTCCCGGCTCCCGGCTCCCGGCTCCCGGCTCCCGGCTCAGGCATCCTCAGGGACACCATGCGGCGCAAGCCGCCGACGCTCGTAGCAGTAGAGCGCGTGGATGCCCGCCCCGAGCAGCGCCGCCTTGGCCTTCGGCCGACGCAGGATCCGCCCCGTACGGGCCGAGGTGGTTGTCCTCGTCGCGCGCGATCATCCGGTCGCGCGGCCCACCTCGGGATGGCCGCCGAAGTGTCTGCGCAGCAGCCGCATCTGCTCGGAGGCGCGCTGCTCGGTGACCCTGCTGTGGGCGCAAAGAAAGACGGACGCCCGGGCGCAGGCCCCGCGTAACCGCGGGGCCGCCCGAGCGTTGTTCCGCGTGACGGCCGTGGCGGGGAAGACCCCCGAGCCCCCACCACGGCCGTGGAGCCCTCTTCGGTCGTCGAGTCGTGCGGGTTACGCGAGCCCGGCGCGCTCCAGGGCGTCGGATCCCGCCCGGAGCGAGGCGAGCCGCTCCTCCAGGGTGAAGCCCGCGGGGGACAGCGTGAGCGTGGTGACACCGGCCTCGGCGTAGGCCTTCATCCGGTCGGCGATGCGGTCCACGGACCCCAGCAGGGTGGTGCGGTCGATCAGCTCGTGCGGAACGGCGGCCGCGGCGCCCTGCTTGTCGCCGGACAGGTACTTGTCCTGGATCTCGGCGGCCGCCTCCTCGTAACCCATGCGCCGGGCGAGCTGGTTGTAGAAGTTCTGCTTGCTGCTGCCCATGCCGCCGACATAGAGGGCGGTGTAGGGGCGGAAGGTGTCGGCGAGCGCGGGGACGTCCTTGTCGTCGCCGACCGAGATCGGGAGCGTGGGGCACACGTCGAAGCCGTCGAGGGTCTTGCCGGCCTTCTCGCGCCCGGCGCGCAGGTACCGGATCGCGGTCTCCTCGAGGTGGTCGACCGAGGGGAAGATCAGCAGGGCCCCGTCGGCGATCTCACCGGTCTGCTCCAGGTTCTTGGGGCCGATCGCGGCGATGTAGAGCGGGATGTGCTCGCGCTGCGGATGCACGGTCAGCTTGATCGGCTTGCCGGGACCGCCGGGCAGCGGGAGGGTCCAGTGCTCGCCCTCGTACGACAGCCGCTCCCGCGTCATCGCCTTGCGTACGATCTCCACGTACTCCCGGGTGCGGGCCAGCGGCTTGTCGAACTTGACGCCGTACCAGCCCTCTGAGACCTGCGGCCCGGACACACCGAGACCGAGGCGGAAGCGGCCGCCGGAGAGCGAGTCGAGGGTGGCGGCCGTCATCGCGGTCATCGCGGGCTGGCGGGCCGGGATCTGGAAGATCGCGGAGCCGACGTCGATGCGCTCGGTCTGGGCGGCGACCCAGGTGAGCACGGTGGCCGCGTCGGAGCCGTAGGCCTCGGCCGCCCAGCACACCGCATAACCGAGCCGGTCGGCCTCCTGGGCCACGGCGAGGTTGTCCGCGTCCATTCCGGCGCCCCAGTAGCCGAGGTTGATCCCGAGCTGCATGGCCGATTCCCCTTACCGATCAGTAACGTCCCTTGTGCGCAGACCTTAGCGCGGGGCGGGCCGGGAAGGGAGAGTTGCCCGGGGCGTGGCGCGGGTGCCCGGACGGCGAGGGAGTACGGCAGGGATCCGCCGCCGGGTGCACGGCGCGGGCGTACGACGCCGGTCGCGCCGGGGGCGGAAGGGGACGGGGAAGGGGAAAATCGCCGTGGGCACCGGGGAAATCGGTTGTCCACAGGCAACCCACGCGGCCGGTTCCGGACAGTAATGTCGGCGTTCATGGAGCAGAGGCATCTCGGCCGTAGCGGCCTTCGTGTGTCCCGCATCGGACTCGGCACCCTGACGTGGGGGCGTGACACGGACGAGCACGACGCCGCGGAGCAGTTGAAGGTGTTCTGGGAGGCCGGCGGGACCCTCGTCGACACGGCGGACGTGTACGGGGACGGGGAGGCCGAGTATCTGCTCGGACGGCTGATGGAGGGTCTGGTGCCGCGCCGGGACCTGGTCATCTCGACGAAGGCGGGGAGCGTACCCGACCCCGAGCGTCGTTTCGACGGCTCGCGCGGCCATCTGCTGGACGCGCTGGACGACTCGCTCGCCCGCCTCGGCACGGACCATGTCGACCTGTGGCACCTTCACGCCTTCGACCCGTACACCCCGTTGGAGGAGACGTTGCAGGCGCTCGACCTGGCGGTCAGCAGCGGCCGGGCGCGGTACGCGGGCGTGTCCAACTTCTGTGGCTGGCAGCTCGCGAAGGCGGCGACCTGGCAGCTCGCGGCGCCGGGTGTCCGGACCCGGATCGCCAGCACCCAGATGGAGTACTCGCTGTTGCAGCGGGGCGTGGAGCGCGAGGTGCTGCCCGCCGCGCTGGACTTGGGGGTCGGGCTGCTGCCGTCCTCTCCCCTGGGCCGGGGGGTGCTCACCGGCAAGTACCGCAATGCGACGCCGGCCGACTCGCGCGGGGCGTCGGAGCATCTGGCCCCGTTCGTCGCGCCCTACCTCGACGACACGGCGAGCAGCATCGTGGACGCGGTGCAGACGGCCGCCGACGGGCTCGCCACGACGCCGCTCCAGGTGGCGCTGGCCTGGGTCCGCGACCGGCCGGGAGTGGTCGCGCCGATCGTCGGTGCGCGCAACGCACAGCAGCTCACAGCGGCGTTGTCAGTGGAGACGCTTAGTCTTCCTGACGAGATCTGCCGGGCGCTGGACGATGTGTCGGCCCCGGTGCACCACTATCCCGATCACGACTGGAGCACGCTGTGAGCACGGACCCGGAAACCACGGAGACCGCCTCCCACCCGGGGGAACCGGCCGACGAGGCCGGTACCGGCACAGGCGGGGACGGGACGGCGCGGACCTCGGACGACACGGGGGCGGCCGAGGAGCCGGATCCGGGGTCCGGGGCCGAGGGCTCGGGCGGCCCGGAGGAGACGGAGTCCACGACCGGCTCGGGTGCCGCTGACGGCGGTACGGCCGACGCGGGTGACGGCGAAGACACGGCCGCTCAGAGGTCGGAGGCCGAGGCCGAGCTGGCCGCTCAGCGGCTGGAGCGGGACCGGATCGAGCGGCGGAAGGCGGAGAAGAAGGGGCCGATCGAGGCCGGCACGAAGCTGAGCGGGCAGGCCGCCGATCTGCTCGCGGCTGTGCGGGCCGTGGAGAGCGGCGCGAAGCCGGTGGCGAGTGCCTTCAGCGAGCCGGCGCCCGCTCCGCGCCGCGCCGCCTCCGAGCCCGCGCGGCGTCCCCAGCCCGCGGCGCCCCCGGCGACCGCGGCGGCGCCCGCCGTACAGACCGTCGCGGCCGTGGGCGCCGTGCTCACCGAGGGCGGCGCTCCTCAAACCCTGGCACCGCAGGCAGCCGCGGCCCTCGGCGACGGTGCGGACGCCCGTCTGCGGGCGGACCCCTGGCTGTTGCTGCGGGTCCCCGGGGTGCGGCCCGAGCAGGCGGACGGGTTCGCCCGGGCTCTGCTCGGCGCCGAGTGCCGGCCGGACGACGAGCGCCGGGCGCGCGCGGTGACCCTCTGGCTGCTGGAGCAGGCGGCCGTGGCCGGTCACACGGCGTTGGAGGCCCCCGCCCTTGAGGTCGCGCTCGCGCAGCGCACGGTGCCGGACCCGGAGGAGGCGGTGCGGAGCACGGTCGCCGAGGGCGAGGCCCTGGTCTTCCAGGACGCCCTGGAGACACAGCCCCCGAGCGGCGACGAGAGCGACGAGGACGGCGAGGACGGCGAGGACCGCCCGGTCCGTGTCCTGATCGGCCTGGAGCGGTATGCGCTGGCGGAGGAGAGCCTCGCCGACGGGCTGGCCCGGCTGGTCAACTCCGCGCCGACGGAGGACGGTTCGGCCCAGGGCTGGGAGGGTGCGGCCCGCTCGGCGCGCGGCTCTGCGGCGGAGCTGATCCGCGCGGTCGCGGGCCACGGGCTGGTGCTCCACACCGGCGGGGAGGCATCCCGGGCCGAGGCGGCCGCGCTGCTGCGTGAGGCCCGCGGGCTCGGTGTGCGCGCCTGGGCCGCCACGCACACCCCGGCCGGACGGGAGCTGTTCGCCGCGCTGCTCGCCGGGCACGGCGCGGCGGACGCTCCCGGGGAGCGGACGGACACGGCGCTCGCCACGGTGGCGGGTCTGCTGTCCGGCACCGAGGGCCCCGGACGGGACGCGGACGGCGCGCTGGACCTCGACCTGCTCATCGTGCTGGACGCACCCCAGCTGGATGTCGAGACGGCGGCGCTGCTCATCGAGTCACTGCCCGACGGCGCCCGCCTGGTGCTGAGCGGTGACCCGGGGGTGCTGTGGTCGGCCGGTCCCGGACGCGTGTTCGCCGATCTGCTCGCCGCCCGGATGTGCCCGCAGATCGCCTCACGGACGCCGGATCCGGGGCCGCTCGGCGAGTTGGTCTCCTCGATCGGCGTCGGCGAGCTGCCGCAGGTCGACGCGCCGGGCAAGGAGGTGGTGATCGTGCCGGTCAGGGACGCCGGGGAGGCGGTGCACCGGACCGTGCAGCTGGTCGCGGACTCGGTGCCGCGGGCGATCGGCGTGCCCACGGACGAGACACAGGTGATCACGCCGGGACACGGCGGCGCGGCGGGTACGCGGGCGCTGAACGCGGCGCTCAAGGAGCGGCTGAACCCCGGTCCCGGCCGCTTCGGCGGCTTCGACCCCGGGGACAGGATCGTCTACTCCCCCGTCCCGGGCCGGACGCTCCCGGGCCGTGTGGTGACGGCGGACGCGGAGGGGCTGCATCTGGAGTGCGCGGGTGCGGCCGTGGTCGTGCCCAGGGAGCAGGTGGAGCAGTCCGTGCGGCACGGTTGGGCACTGACCGCGCACCAAGCGGTGGGTCAGCGCTGGCCCGCGGTGGTCGTGGTGCTGCCCGGGGATGCCGGGGGGGCTCTGAGCCGGCCGTGGGTGTACACGGCCTTCGGCCGGGCGGTCCGCCATCTGTCCGTGGTGCACGGGGTGGAGCAGGCACTGCCGCGGGCCGTGGCCGAGATCACGGCCAAGCCGCGGACCACCCGCCTGCCCGCACTGCTCCGGCCTCAGGTGCCGACGACCGAGGGATGAGGGCCGGGTGGCGGCGCCGGGGCCCTCGGGCCGTGCGGCATCGCCACCTCCCGTGCCCTGCTGTGGCTGGCCCTCGCCGGCGCCCTGACGGTGCGCGCACGGCGGCGGGGCATGGGGTTCACGATGACCTGGTGGGC
>NZ_JBFAWW010000084.1:0-8471 GCF_040680495.1 Streptomyces sp. NPDC052036
CCCGGTGTCGTCGAAGACCAGGGCCTGCGGCCTGATCACTCCCTCCATCCGCCAGGCCAGTTTCGCCCGGATGTGAGCCGGGTCCCACGGGCTGTGGGTGACGAAATGGGCCAATGCCTGCCGGTTCCCGTCCTCACCGAGCCGCGCGGCCATCGGCTCGGCCGGCTTACGCTGCCCGTCGGTGAGCAGCCCCGCAGGCAGACCTGTCCCCAGCGGCGCTGGTCATTGCGCGCGAACGGCTCGAACACCTCCGCCGCGAACGCCTCCAACTCACCACGCACCACAGCAATCTCGTCCGGAGTCACACACTCTCAACGCCGCACCAAGCCAGGAGGACACGCACCACGACAGCCGACCTGACCAAGCCCTACTAGCATCGCTAGGGCTGACCAGCCGATGAGCAGCAACGGACCGCCGACTGCGATGACCGGACCGGGACGCCGATCGGACAGCCGGCCAGCGACGGTGACGCCCACGAAGGAACCGACGCCGAAAAGCACCCGAGCGACAGAGATCCACAACTCGCCCAGCCCGGCGCTGTCGGTCACCACGGGGGCGAGGAAGGTGAGGCTTCCGAAGGTTGCCGCGTTCACCAGCGCGCCAAGCAGCATCACCAGAATCAACCGCGGCCGTGCGAGCTGAGCGAGCTCCGCTCGCAACGCTGGCCTTCCAGTCGCCTCATCCTCATCACGTCCTGCTGGGATTCCCCTCAGGATGCCGAGAGCTGCCGGCAGGCAGAGAGCGGCGACAGCCCAGAATGCGGCCCGCCAGCCGAGCACCGACCCACCAGGGACACCGGCGATCGTGGCCGCCGTCGTGCCGGACAGCAGCACGGCCAGCGCGCGTCCCTTCCTGTCGGGCGAGACCAGCGTGGCGGCAGCCGTCAGAGCAACGGCAAGGAACCCTGCGTTCGCGAGCGCGGCGACGACTCGGGTAGCGAACAGGATGGGGAAGCTTGTGGTGATGGCGCCCAAGGCGTGAGCTGCCGCGAAAGCGAGGATGAACCCGAGAAGGCTGGAGCGCTTGGGCCAGTTACGGGCAAGCGCGGCCACAAGGGGGCCCCAACGATCATGCCGGTCGCGAAGGCCGAGGTGAGGACGCCTGCTGTCCCGACTGTGACGTCAAGGTCTGAGGCGATGTCCGGCAAGAGGCCGGCGAGCATGAACTCCGAGGTGCCCATAGCGAAGACCGCCATGGCAAGCAGGTACAGCGGGAGAGGCATCGAGTGGCTCCGAGGTGAGGAGAGGCACGAGAAGGTCATCTCGTCACCGCGGCCAGCCCCAAGCGCACACTCGTTCCACCGCAGAAAGCGGCGTGACGCAGGGCTACGAGCTCAGTGATTCAGGGGGCTGACGGCGTGACCGAAAGCCCCCACCTTGTCTGACTCAGGACTCGACATGGCCCGCACGCTACCCGACCGACGCCCGTCGAAGCATCTTGGTTTCACTGGCATCGGCCTGTGTCACCAACGTCATGTCCCGCAACAGCAGTGCTGTGACCGGGAAGGTTCGCCGGGCTATCCGTTGGCCTGCGTTTCGGCTGGCCCTGTAGGTTCCTGCCGTGAGTGATGTTGGCAGGCCAGAGATCAGACTCGCGGACGCGGCAGACGCGGCGGTGATCGCCCGCATCCACATGATTTCTCGGGTGGCGACCATGCCGTATCTGCCCCCGCAGAAACGCAGTCACGACCAGGTCACCCGGTGGGTCGAGGACGTCCTGCTCAAGTCATGCCGGACGTGGGTGGCGGTGCGCGATGGAGAGATCCTCGGCTATGCCGCCCTTGAAGGCGACATGCTCGAACACCTCTATCTGCGACCGGAGGTCCGCCGCCGGGGCATCGGCACACTCCTGCTCGACCAGGTCAGGCGGCACAGCCCTGCCGGGGTGTCCCTGCACGTCTTCCAGCAGAACACCGATGCCCGCGCGTTCTACGAGTTCCACGGCTTCACGGTCCTCGACACCAGCGACGGCCGCCGGAACATGGAGAGGCTGCCCGACATGACCTTGCGCTGGACACCGGAGGGTGCACGGTGAACCGCGTCCTGGGACTCTGCTGCGCATTTCGCTGGGACGTGTGGGGAGACCGCGTTGGGCGCCAGCAGCTGCGAGGTGACGGTGGGGTGTCAGGTCTCCCGGTGCCCGCTCAAAACAGTTCCAGGTCCTCGCCGCTGGTGTCCGCGATGACTGGCCGGGACTGGGCAGGGAGGCCGTCCAAGCGGTCAGGACCGGCCGCGGCGGCCACGGCAGGGGCCGTCTCGGCCAGCCAGGCGCGAAACCGCTCGACGGCTTCGCGGTAGGGGACTTGTGCCAGGACACGGTGCTCGCCGGAGGGGCAGAAGTCGACGGCGACAGTGAGCAGGCAGGAACGGGGCGCTTTCTGGCTGCCCGTCCAGGACACGCGCAGGACACCGCAGGGCTTGCGCCCGCGGGGGGCGCGGTGGGTCGGTCGCAGCGATCGGCAGGCTATGTGGGCGGTCCATGCGGCGAGGTGCGGCAGGGGCAGGGTGGTGCGTGCGCGGCAGCCGGGGCAGCGGTGCCAGTGGCGGAGCCAGTCGTCGGTGTCGGTGCGGAAGAGGCGTGTGTAGCGGTTCGCCACGCGGATGTCGTTGCTGTACAGGTGGTCGGGGCGTTCCTGTGTGTTGCAGGACTGGCAGAGGGGGGCGCGGACGTAACCGTGTTCGTGGCAGTGGTCGAGCACGGTGGCGGGCGCAGTGCGGCAGACGGCGCACGCCCACCTGGCCACCTTGCGGGAGGTACCGGGCTTCCTGCTGAGCACCGAGTACAGCTGGCCTTGAAGCTCTTTGTTGTACGGGCGCAGTGAGGCGGTGGGGCCCTCGGGGCTCGTCGTCTGCCGACCGCCGGCGTCTCGGGCCTGCCGGGGGCGGGAGGGCGGCTCGGTGACGGCTGCGCTTGCCTGGCGGGTCCGCGCGGCTTGCACCCACTGCGTTTCGGCGTGCTCAGCCGCGTCCAGCAGCCTGACCACAGCGCGCGGCAGCCACCACGTGCGCTGCGTCCCGTCGCGAGTCTGCTCCACGAGTATCTGCCGCCAGTCGATCCCCGCCAGATGGTACGGCCGGCCGACTTCACGTCGTGCTGCCCGCTCGGGGACGCCCAGCTCCTGCAGTTCCCCCGTGATGCGCTGGCGCCAACGCAGCGGCGTTTCCTCGTTGCACTCCTGCCTCGACGCCCCACGAAACGGACCGATGCGGACCAGGTCCTGCCGATCCATCCCCATCGCATTCAGTTCCGCGGCCGCCCGGCGCACCTCAACCTCCGGAACACTCCACTGACCGCCGCTCGCCTTCACCGTCGCCACCACATGGCCGCCGAGCAGGACGTACCCCACCCAGGCACGGGCAGGAGAGCAGGTGAACGCCCCAGAAGCCGTCGGCACAGCACTGTCGGCCGTCAAATCGACCCACAGAGCGTCCGCGGCCACCAGGGTGATCAGGCCGTCCGTGCGACCGGGCATGACACTCTCTGACATACCGACAGGCTAACGGCCTGCAACGCGGCAACGGGCCCCAAGCGCCTCGGTCAGCCGAGCCGCCGCCCGGGTCTTGGCAGGCGACGACCCCACCGTTTATCGTCATTCTGACATTTACTGGGCAAGGAGCTCTGCATGGCTGTCAGCGACGTCCTGGGCGATATCGTCGCGCCCCTGAACACCGTGCTGTTCGACTTCGGCCGCGATGCGGTGACCTGGGCGGAGCTGCTCGGCTTCGCCACAGGCGCGGCCTGCGTCTGGCTGACCGTCAGGGCGAGGATCGCCAACTTTGCCGTCGGCATCGCCAATAACCTGTTCTTCCTGGTTCTGTTCTGGAGCGCCCAGCTGTACGCCGACGCCCTGCTGCAGGTCGTGTACCTGATGCTGGCCGCCGTCGGCTGGTGGACCTGGCTGCGCGGCGGCGAGCGCCGCTCCGCCCGCCTGATGGGCCATGCCCGCGCGCGCACCGTCGTCGTCTTGCTGCTGCTCGCCGTACCTGCGACCTGGGGCCTGACCGTAGTGTTGACCCGCGCCCAGGACATCGCACCGTTCTGGGACGCCCTCACCACCGCACTGTCGCTGGCCGCCCAGTGGCTGCTCAACACCAAGTCCTACGAGAACTGGTACTTCTGGATCGCCGCGGACGTGGTCTACATCCCGCTGTACTTCGCCAAGGTGCTCTACCTGACTGGCATCGTGTACGTGCTCTTCCTGACGATGTGCCTGCTCGGACTGCGCAGCTGGCGCCGGGAGCTGGCCGCCGGCCGGTCGATGGCCGCAGCGGACCTGGTGCGCGCATGACGGCCCCCTTCGACCACGGACTGGTCATCGGCAAGTTCTACCCCCCTCACGCAGGTCACCATTTCCTGGTGCGCACCGCGGCGGACAGCTGCCGTCGCGTCACAGTCGTGGTGATGGCAGCCGACGTGGAGTCGATACCGCTGGCCAACCGGGTCGGCTGGCTGCGCGAGGCGTACGCGGACCGACCCCAGGTGGCCGTCGCCGGCGTCGTCGACAACCTCCCGGTGGACTACGGCAGCGACAGCGTCTGGGCAGGGCACATCGCCCTGATGCGTCAGGGGGTGGCCGCCGGAGCGCATGCGGCCGTCCCGGTGGACGCGGTGTTCACCTCAGAGCCGTACGGCGCCGAACTGGCGCGCCGGTTCAGCGCGGCGGACGTCCGCCTGGACGCTGCACGAGAGACTTTCGCGGTCTCCGCCACCGCGGTCCGCAGCGACCCGGTGGGCCGCTGGGACGCACTGGAGCCGCCGGTGCGGGCCTGGTTCGCCCGGCGGGTGGTGGTACTCGGCGCCGAGTCCACCGGCACCACCACACTCTCCCGCGACCTGGCACAGGCACTGCGTACCCGTGGCGGTCCGCATTCCCTCACCCGGTGGGTTCCCGAGTACGGGCGCGAATGGACCGTCGCCAAGCTCGCGGTGGCCCGCGCGCTCGCCGCCCGCCGTGGCTTTGCGGAGCCCACTGTTTTCGACCTGGAGTGGAGCGACGCCGACTTCGAGGCCGTCGCCGCCCGCCAATCGGCCGAGGAGGAACGCGCGGCCCGAACCGGCGGCCCTGTGCTGGTGTGCGACACCGACGCGCTGGCCACCACCGTCTGGCAGGAGCGCTACGTCGGCCGGACCACCGAGGCGGTGCACCTCCTCGCCAACGCCATGCCGCCCAGGGCGCTGTATCTGCTCACCGACCATGAGGATGTGCCGTTCCACGAGGACGGCCTGCGCGACGGCGAGGAGTTGCGGCCCTGGATGACCGAGCGGTTCCGCAAGGTGCTGTCCGGTCGCGGCGTGCCCTGGCAGGAGGTGCGCGGCGACCGCTCGACCCGGCTGCGACTCGCCCTGGAGGCAGTCGACCGGCTGCTTGAAGACGGCTGGCGGCTGGCCGTCCCGCTCGGCTGAGGGCGGCGGCACAGCGCGATTGCGCAAGTCGCTCCCGCAGCAGGATCCGGGCGTCACGCTGGGAAACACGAGCACACACCCGCCACTCGGGCGGCCCGCTCAGCCGCGAGAACGGCCGCCGCCTCAACCGCCCCCGGGTGACCTACTCGTCGGGGTGGACGGCCTGAACGCCGGTTCCTTCGTACAGCTCGGGCGTCAGGGTGAGCAGGAAGCGGCCGGTGGGGAAGTTCGCGGAGGGGCGGGCGGCGTGGATGGCGTGGACGGCCGCCCAGGAATGCCCGGCGCGCAGCAGGCCGGTGGCAGTGACCGCCGCCTCCGTGTCGAAGGGCTCCACCGTGACGAACCGCAGCCCGTCGATGTAGGCGAGGAGACCGGGCCGCTCGGTGTCGCCGACCGTGAGGGAGAGCACCGGGGCGTACAAACTGCCGAGCCCACCGGAGGCCTGGACGTAGAACGCGGCCACGGCCTCGTTGTACGGATCCTTGGGATCGTGCAGGGCGGTGGCGGTGGTGTGGTCCACGACGACCGCGATCTGCCCCACTACGCGGCCGCCGGGTCCTGGCCGGCGCCGAGACGCTGAAGCAGGCTGCGGGCCTTCGCCTCGGCCTGCTCGCTGGGCACGGTGCCCAGGACGGAGGCGAGCTCCGCGCGGGCCTGCTCGGCGCGCTCCGCGTACTCGGCCTCGGTCGGCCGGCCCTCGGCGAGCTCCTCGACGAGCTGCCGGATCGTGGTGCCCTGCTCGCTCGCCAGCGCGGCCAGCCGGTCGCGAGTGGCCGCGCTGACCTTGATGCTCGTTTCGTCTGCCATACCCACCACTCTACTGCTAGTAGAGGACCGGTGCGGGGGTCACGACCCCTGCTTCTCCCGGGCGGCGCGGACGCCTGCGCAGGCGGCAAACAGCCGAGGCACCGGAGGCTGTGCACACGCGCAGCCGGGAAGCATTGGCGCAAGTATCTCGGCCCGTCCCACCGAGCATGCGCAACAGGGCACAGACGAGGACCTTCGAGCGCGGTCGGCGCCGGGCGTGGTGAAGGTGGGCGTGCGACCGCCTCGGGCCGCGGCCCGTACGCTGCTCCGACGCGAGTACGGCGGCGCTCCGGGCAGTTCAGCGGATGGATCTGTACGACCCCGGGAGTACGCCCACGGCCTTCCTACGCGGGACGTCCAACAGGAGCAGCTCTGTGATGGTGAAGACACCGGGCCGGGACTTCCGCTCCGTCGTCACCACTTTCCTCAGGAGGGTCCGTCTCCGTGACCGCCACGCTCACCCGCACAAGCGCCCAGCGCCGCGACCTTGGCGCTCTGGCCGGCGTACTGTACGTCCTGTTCTTTGTGGCCAGTCTCGTCATCGCCGGGGCGCTGGGCCCGTCCGGGACCGTGACGCCGTACTCCAGCGATGCCGAAGTGCAGGTGTACCGGTTGAAGGATCCAGCCACACTGGAGGATCTCTTCCGCATTCTGGGCTTGCTTCAGGGGCTGTCCGCCCTCGCACTGCTGGCATTCGTTCCCCGCCTGACTGAGTTCGTACGCAGGTATGGCAGCGACACCCGGGCGGGCGTGGTTCGCGCAATGGCCACCGTCGCCGGAACTCTCCTCCTGCTCTCCGCGAGTACCAACTGGGTTCTGGCCCAGATCAGCTCCAGCGCGGAGCTTTCCACGTACCGGGCCATCTCGGATCTGTCCTTCATCACCGGTGCGGGCCCGGCTGTCGCCGCCCTTGGCATGGCGATATTCCTGGTCGCCACGACGGGGCGCGCCAGCCACACCTTGCCTGCCTGGGTCGCCTGGAGCGGCATGGTGATCGGGGTGGCCAGCGTGTTGTCGATGAGCTCGCTCATCGCCGAGGGCGGCTCCGTGTTCATCCCGGTTGGTCGCTTCCTCGGCTTCGTCTGGGTCGTCGCGCTCAGCGTCTTGCTGTGGAGCCGGGGCGGGCGAACAGATGATCTCACCGGATCCAGCATGCCGAGGCATCCGTGAGACCGACGCCGCGCAGGAGGGTGAGAACCGGATCTGCGGTCACCCTCCACGGCCGCCGTCCCCCTGGGGAAGTATGACCGCGGAGGTGAGCGCCGGGGGCGCGCTGCCGCGCGCCGGCGGCACGCTTGTCACGATCGCCCAGCCGCCCACCGTCCGGCCAAAGGACGTGCGAGTGCTGTTCTTCGTCGTGGAACCCGACCGCGCGTGCCTCGGGGAACTGGCGCAGCGGCTCCGGGACGGACGGCTCGACGTGCGGGTCGGCGCGGTCCGCCCACTGACCGGGGCGGCCGCCGCCTTCGCCCTGTGAGCGCCGCGTCACCGACAGGACACACATCCCGGTCGCCGAGGATCCCAATGATCACAGAGCGTCGCAACTCTGTGATCACCAGGATCTGTGTGCGTCCTGTTGCCGGTGCCACCACCGCGCCTATCCGCACGACTCTTATTTGATCTTGCGGTGGCATGGGCTGCTGGTCCTGCAGCCGACGAGGCTCCGCCTGCAGGACCAGCAGCCGAACGTCACGTGGCGTCCTCCGGATCGACGGGGGTCAGCAGGCCATCGCCCGGCCACCAAGCGCGCCCCTTCCGCCCAGGCCAGTTGCCTGCCGACCTCGACGAGGACCTCGATGCGGTCGGCCGACCCGTACACCTGATACCGCCCGGCCGCCGGGTCATAGGCACGCACCTGGCTGTGGGGGCCGGAGCACACCAGGGCACGGGCGATGTCCGGCAGGCCCAGACTGAGGGCATCGCATTTCTGATCACCGATGAGCTGGAGCAAGTCCGCCGTGACCGCCTCCCAGTCGCCGACCTCCGGCCAGAGCGCACCGCCGCCCAGTTCGTGGGTGAGCGTGGACCGCGGCACGATCTCGCCCGGCAGGCGGCCTCGGGTGAGGCGGTTGTAGATGCGCGCGCCGTCGGGCTGTCGTACGCGCGGGTGCAGCAGGGAGGCTGCAGCTACGAGCGAGTGCATCGACACGAACAACACGGTCCAGTGCAGTTATTGAGGTTTTCGGGTTGTCGTCGGGGGTGGTGACGGTTCATGATCCCTGCGGTATGCCGGTGGGATGCGGTATCCGGAGGGTGGGGGC
>NZ_JBFAWW010000085.1:0-7753 GCF_040680495.1 Streptomyces sp. NPDC052036
CTCCGCCGCAACGCCCGCGACCCCCACCGCCCACTCGAACTCCTCGGCCTCGGATGATCACAAACCGGACGTCATCCGACTACGCCGAAGCCCTGCTCGGCCGGCGCGCGTCGGATAGGCGGCGCGACCCTGTCATTGCGCTCCGTTTCCGTCTGAATTCCCTTGCGCCGGCGGTTGCGCGTCATCCACCGTCTCGGAAAGGAGGGCCCTTAGACCCCGTCCGTTCAGGTAATCCTGCGCCGCGCCGAACACCGCTTTCACCGCCTCCCGCACTACGTCATGCGCCTCTGGGTTGTCGCGAACGCTATCCACCACCTGGCCCAACACACCGGCCTGCGCCCACTCGCGGAACATATCGTAGCTCGCTCTTGCGGGGCCATACCGAGCACGCGGCACGCCACTACTCATGGAGAGGCTATTCCGGGCGCGGTACATCAACGCATCGAAATGACGCCGCGGGTCTCGACGAAAGGACCGCCCAAGGGAGGCTTCTATCAGCTCCCATTCTCTGCCGGTGAGGTCCCACTCGGGGTGCTTCGGGTCATCCACCGGCGCTAGCGGGTCTCTCACGAGCCTGGCTTCTCTCACAGGCCTGACTGCTGCCGACCCAACTCGACCTGACGCACCACTACGGCCGGACCGGACACTCGCATCACCGGACGTCACCAACCGCCCCGCAGAAGAAGCCCGGCCCTGGGCACCTCCAACCGGCACACGACTCGTCCGCCAACGCATACCCAGCTCGCTCAGGACCGGGGCAACCCAAGACCGAACCGATCCATATTTCCTGGGGTCACGGAAATTGTTCAGCCACACACCCAGACCCACTCGCTCATCTCCCACGAGCACCGGCGGTTCATGCCGCGGAGCGTTCACAGTCCCATGGGCGGCGAAGTAGTACAGGGCCGCGCGCAGATTCAGCGCAGCACTCCGCTGATCGGCGTCGCGGTGGTTGGTCTGGATGCCTTTCAGCGCCTGGTCGAGTTCGTCGACAGCGGTTTTGCGGCTTACCTCACTTTGAGAATCCTGCGGCCTGTAGGCGGTGGCCACTTTTTCGGCCAACGCTTTCAGATTTCTGAATTCTTCCGCGACGTCACCTTGTCCGCCAGCGTTTCCGTTTTGCGCGTCATCGTCTTGCGAACGGAGTGCGTCTTCTTCCCGGAGCGCGGGATCATCCTCACGGGGAAGGCCTTGCTGGCCGCCTTCCCCATGAATCCAGCTCTCCACCTCCGTGTCATCCGGAACGCTCCTGCCGAATAGGAAGTCCGTGACCTCCTGGTCATCCAAGTCGTCCAGGATGTCAAGGTACGACCTCGGGGGGTTGCCCGTGTCCGGTCCCGACAATCCCGCACGCTCGATGAAAGATTCACCCCCGTTTCCGCCAGGCTGGTCCACCTCCATGGGCTCGTGCGGGGCCGTGCCGTCGAAGAATTCCAGGCCGGTCTGGTCCATCGGTCCGGGCTGTATGACGTCCCCCTGGACGAAGTGCGGCCGGCTTGCTTCGTCGGGCTGGACGTCCTGGCCGAACATCGGCGGGCCGACATCCGGAGCAAGACCCAGCTCCGAGGCCTGCGCCCCGCCTGGTCCGAACGGCCAGACCGGCCAGTCCTCGCCTCGATAGAGCGGATCGAACGGATCCATTGGGCCCACGCCTCCGTGGAAGACGCCGTCGTCCAGCGACAGCACCTCACCAGGCAAGCCGTCACCCACAGGCATGTACGGCCCGAAATAGCCACCCGCCTCCTCCGCTCCAGTGCCACCAGCCGACCCCGGCACTGCGGCCCCGGGATGTATCACGTAACTCGGGTCAGCATCGCCGCCCTCCCCGCCGGACATCGCAGGCTGCTCCACGGAAGCGGCCGGGCCCGCGCCGTCCCCAGGCAGTACGCGCGCATCCGGCCGTCGCATGCCCAGCGCCCTCATGGACCGCCACGCCAACTCCCGCTTCAGGCCGGGTCTGCTGCGAAGGTCCTCCTGCCACCGGCCCAGCTTCGTACGCACTGGGGCGTTCACATCCCCGTTGTTCTCGAGGTAGTGCGCCAAAGCCGCACGCAGGTGGCCAGCAACCTGGCCGGAAGGGCCGTCCCAGCCAATGTCCAGATCCCCCTTGAATGCCTCGATAGCACGGTGCGTCTCGTTACTGTTCGGGGCCCGGTCGTAGGCGTCGGCCACCGCTTCCGCCCGCGACCCCCACCTCTTCGCCAGCAGCTCCCGCGCAGCCCGACCCGCTTCCTCGTCGCCCCAGCTCAGCGCCGTCAGGAAACGCTCCACCAAGCCCCGACCCGCACCCTGGTCGCGGCGAAGGTTCGTCAGCCACTTGCCCAGGTTTACGGGGCCGTCGGCCAGGACCACTGGTTTGCTCTCTGGGGCGTTCACATGCCCGTTCTCGAGGTAGTACTTCAGGGCCGCGCGCAGATAGCGGGGAACAATGCCGGAAAGGCCGGCCAGGACACCGCCCAGCTCCCGCTCGAGCCGCTCAAAAGCACCGCGGGCCTCGATGCTCCAGCGCTCCCCGCCGTAGGCCTCGGCCACCGCTTCCGCCCACGTTCCCAACCTCTCCGCCGGCTCCTCCGTAGCGCCGCCCTGCCCAGTAGCAGTGTCCCCGTCGCCATCCCCCCCCCTGCTGATCGTCAACCGCGGGCCTACTGGGTGTGTTCCAGAACTCGTTGGCCGGGTATTGCGGTTCCACATCGGACGGCGCGGCCACCTCCTCGTCGCCGCCCTCGGCCGCGACCGGCACGCCGGCCCCCGGAACGAAGGTGCGGAAGCGGGTGGAGCCACCCTGCTCGTCCGCGCTCAGATGGACCTCGTCCGGGCGGCCGCCGGTGCCCGGGACCACGGCGATCCGGCCCTCAGGCTGATGGATCGTCAGACGGGTGGTGTCGACGATGCTCTGGAGGACCGGCTCGGTGGCCCGCAGTGCGGCCTCGTCGGAGCACGCGAGCACGGTGAACGCCGTGCCGCCGGCCCGGGCCACCTCGTCGGCGAAGTCCCTGAGCCTGGGCTTGTCGGCGGCCACGTCGCCGTGGCCGACCAGCCACGCGTCGGACGCGGGCATCCGGCGCTGCACAGCGGTCCACTCTCCCTGCGCGTTCACCGACCACTGGTTGTACCGCTCGATCAACGGCAGCCGCCGCAGCGCGGAGGCCCGCAGTTCGTATTCCGCTTCGGCGAGGTACGCCCTGCCCAACCAGCGGCCGTCCTCCCCGAAGAAGTCCCACGACACGGGCTCGGTCGACTCCCAGGGATCGGGGCGCAGCGGAGCGGCCGACGGCCGGTCGGCGTCGGTCTCCTCCACGACGGCGTACTCGTACAGCTCGCCGGTGACCGGGTCGCGCTCGACGGACGACTGCTTCCGGAAACTGTCGACCACCGCGGCCGGCGTCTCGAACCGCTCGTCGGCGAGCGCCTGGTGGAAGTCGTCGACCAGTCGCGTGTACTGCGGTGAGAGGCGGAAATCGCGCGGCTGGTAGCCGGCCGCGTGCGAGGAGACGACCTGCCGCTCGAACAGGTCGCGCGCGGCCTGGCGGGCGGCCACCTCCGCGTCGGCCTGCCGCAGCCTCTCGGCAAGCCGCTGGTCGACAGGCACGTCCGACCGCGACTGCCCGCCGGCGGCATGTTGGTCGGCGTACCACTCGCGGATCGCCCCGACCTGCTCGGTCTCCTCGGCCGACCGCAGCCGGGGGTGCTGGTCGAGCCGCGCCTCGAACTCACGGTAGGCCTTGTCGCGCCCGGCCGCGGCCTGACGCATCCGGTCCAGACCGGCGACGGCGTCGTCGGCGAGGCGGTCCTGGGCGGCGGACCGGGTGCGGGGCGCCTGAGCGATACGCGGCCCGGCCTCGCTCGTCCGGCGGACCGGCTCCGCGAATACCTGCTCCTGTACCTGGAGCTGCCCCTGCGTGCCGTGCTCGTCGGCGGACGGCGCACGGAACGGGTCACGGCTGACGTCGAGCCCGCCCGAGCGCAGCGTCCAGGACTGATTGGCCCGCCACTGGGCGTAGGCGGCCTCCTGGGCCCGGGCCTGCTCCCGCAGCGCCTCCATGCGCTCCCGGGTCTGCTGGACCAGTTCCTGGCGCACGGCCTGGACGTTCCCGGGGTCCTCGTGATCCTGCCTGCGGGCGTTGTCCCAGCTCTCGGAGAACTCCTTGCGCAGCGCGGCCATGTCCCGCTCGTAGGCGGCACGGCCGCCCGGCGACGTCAACGTGTCCGGATCGACCCCGGCAGCGGCCGACAGCTCCTCCAGAACACGGGGCTTGCCCAGCATCTCCTCAAAGAGAGCCGCCAACCGCTGACGGCCGGCCACGGCCTCGGCAGCGGACGCCTCCCGCATCCGCACGGCCTCGGCAGCGGACGCCAACCGCATCCGCACGGCATACGGCGACCCCTGCTCGAACTCCTCCCACTTCCTGGCCAGTTCCTCACCGAAGGCGTCGCGTTCGGCCTTCTCCGTCTCCAGGTAGGAACGCATGTCGCGCTCCTCGGGGGGGCCGTAGATGCCGTTGAACCGCGTCGCCGCGTCACGGCGGACACCGTCCCTGATGTCCTCGAACGTCTCCTCGCTGACGGTGAAACGCCGCACGGCACGGCCCCCGAAGAGGTCGCTCACCTCGGAGGACATGTCGTTGAACCGGCCGGCGGTATCCCGAAGCGCCTCTTCCGCGGCCTGCTCGAACGCCACACGGTCGGGCACCGAACGCATCGCGGGCTCGAACACCTCCTGATGGAAACGCCGTTCACGAGCGCCGAGCTCGCTGTGCGTGAACGTTCCCCGCTCCGGCCAGCCGACCCACTCACGGTAACCGCGGGTGATCTCCTGGTGTATGTCATCGGTGACCGTCCTGGGCAGGCCACCACGCCCGAAGGACACCGCGATCCGCTCGTCCGCCTGCCGCAGCACCGCCTTGAGACCGGCGTGGTAGTCGAACCACGCCTCCAGCTGGCCCCGCATCGCGTGGTGCGCGTCGCCCAGCGCGCCCGCGTATCCGGCGTCCCCCGGTCCGCCGCCCCTGGCGAACCGCGCCGTGAACTCCGCTTGTGCCAGGACATCCGCGTGGTACTGCTCGACCACCTCCGCGTCCTTGACACTGTCGAAGTCCTCGCGGGCACGGTGGGACACAGCCCGCCAGCCCGCCCTGGAATCCTCGACCAGACGCCGGGTCCGCGCACGCAGGTCGTCCTCGACGGCCTTGCCCGCCAGCCGGTCATGCCACCGGCCCACCAGCTCGTCCACCGCGGGCACGATCTCATGGCTGTGCGCCAGCCACTCGCCCGACGCCAGCCTGCGCACCTCACGACCGTCAGGCAGAGCACGGGTGACCTGCCCGAATTCCCTGGCGAACTCCTCCCGCAGCTCCTCCAGGCGCCCGGCACTCACCCCCGTGCCCCAGGCGGCCTCGTCGAGGGTATGGAACTCGATCACGACGAGCTCCGCACGAGTACGCAACCCCTGCCGCAGTTCATCGATCCCCGCCTGCGCGGCCCGGTGCAGATCGTCCCACGCCTCAGGATCGATCCGGCCGTCCTCGGTGCGGAACCTCTCAGCGGCCTTGTAGACCTCGCTCGCCGCATCCTCGCCGAACCGCGCCCGGCCGCGCGCCTCGACCTCGAACGACATGCCGGCCGGCCGGCCCACCAGATCGTCGTAGGCCTCCTCGGCCGTCGTCCGCGCACTGTCCGCCGCCGCGGACAGCTCGAACTCCTCCCGCAACCCCCCCGCCAGCTCCCCGAACCTCCGGGCGAACTCCGACCCCGGCAGGGCACCGCTCTGCTTCTGCTCCAGATCGGCCTGCCACCTGCGGTTGAAACGATCCTTGACGTTCTGGTGCCAGTCCGGCCCCGCATGCCCCGCCCGCGCCTGCTCACGGAGCACGGCGTCAGCCAGCACCGCGGGGGCATGCTTGGGGTCCAGTCCGCCGGCGCCGGCCAGGCGGACGATCAGCTCACGGTCCAGTCCGTCGACGCCGCCCAGACGGTCGATCAACAGCTGCCGGTCCGGGACCTTCGCCTCGTCGCCCGGCTCCTCCCCGGCAAACGCCTGGGACTCCTCGCCCTCGGTGTGCTGCAGCGTCCGGCCGCTGCCCGGCCCGCTCTCACGCCGCGCCTGCTCGTAAGCCCTGGCGACCGGCTCGGCCAGCTCCTGCGGCACACCAGCCCGCCGGGCCCAGTCCGCGACACCGGTCACCGGCCGGTCCGGGGGAACACCGTGCATGTTCTCCCGCAGGTAGTCCTCATAAGCGGCGTTCAGCGCGTCATCGGCCTTCCGCTGCTGCCAGAACTTCTCCTCCTCACGGCCGAACCGGCCCTCGGCAGACCCGATGACCTCACTCCTGGCGTCCGCCCACTCGATGGCACGCCCGGGGTCGTCCTTGTGGAAGACGTAAGACCTGACGGCCTCTGGCAGCTCCTCGCCGTCGATGTGCGACGGCGGCAAGGTGCCGGCGTGCCCGTGGGTGTCCCGCGGGGCCTCCTGGTCCGACAGCGGCGTGTCACCGTGCGACTGCCCGTCATGCCCTGGGACGGGGGCAGCCTCCCCGGTGCGGCGCGGCCCGCCGACGCCCTCCACGGGCTGCCGCACGACACCCGAGACGGCCGGGCCACTCCCGTCGACAGGCGGGGACGACTGCGGCTGCCGCACGCCGGAGGAATCCGCGGTCCCCGGCTCCGGCGCGGGCACAGGTTCAACCCGCACATCCGAGGGACGGCCTCCGGGCACGCCGCCCTCCACCGCGGCACCCCCGGGAGCGGGCCCGGTCTCCGGCAGACCGCCGGACTCCCGCCCGACCGGAACGGCCCTGGAAGGCGAGGCCCGCGGAACAGACCCCGAACTCTCCAACGTAGCCCGCCCGGCCTCCGGGACGTCTCCGCCAACGAGGGACTGCCCATCGGCAGAAACCCGCTGCCCGCCACCCTGCACCACCGCGGACCCGGACCGCGGCGCGGCGCCCCCCGTCCGCACGTCCGTCAGGATCTGCTGCGGACCAGAATCGGGGCCCTGGTCGTCCACCGCGCCACGCCCGGCCTCCGGGACGTCTCCGCCAACGGGGGACTGCCCGTCGGCAGAAACCCGCTGCCCGCCACCCTGCACCACGGCGGATCGCGGCGCGGCGCCCGCCGCCCGGACGTCCGTCAGGATCTGCTGCGGACCAGAATCGGGGCCCTGGTCGTCCACCACCTGGTTGAGCCAGTCCTCGACCGACCGGCGCCCCTGCGGAAGCTGCTGGTGGACCGAGCCCTCGGTGAACGGCTCGGCGACCGACGGCGCTTCCTCCACCTTCACCGTACGCCCCGGCAACGAACGCAGCGCACCACCGTCCGAGGCCGCGTGCTCGGCCGCCGACACACCCGACCGCACCTCGCCCGGCCCCGTCACGGCCGCCGACCCGCCGCCCTCCACCACCGCGGAGTGCGGCTCGGCGACCGACGGCGCCTCCTCCACCTTCACCGTCCTCTCCGGCGACTCCCCCCACACGGGGCCGTCACCGGAGAGGACGTCCTCGTGGATGCCCTCCGACGCGGTGCCCGACGGGTCGGTGACACCGGAACCGAACGACGGAGACCGCCCCTCCACCGACACCAGCGGCGGCTCCCCCGCCAGTCCGCCTTCACCGAAGACAGGCTGACGCGGCGTCAGTCCGCCTTCACCGACGACAGGCTGACGTGGCGTCAGTCCGCCAGGCCGGCCGAACCCAGAATCGCCGCCGAACGCCGACGCGGGCGGCAAGACCGGGAAGCCGTCGTGGCCCCCATCCGAGCT
>NZ_JBFAWW010000086.1:0-7464 GCF_040680495.1 Streptomyces sp. NPDC052036
CAGGCCCGCGGCCTGAACTACGTCGCGGGAATCTCCAGCACGCTGCCGGCTCAGCCCGCCGACGCGGCGCCGGTGACCGAGCCGTACTCCGGGACCGGGCGCCCGCCGGTGACCAGGTATCCCGGCAAACCGCAGTCGGTGAAGGAACTGCTCATCGCGGCAGGACGGAAGGCAGCTCGGCCCGTGCAATGGCGGGAAGGCTCCCGGCCCGGCACCGGCCGCTCCGGCCGCTCCGGCCGCAAGCGGATGTACTCCCGCTTCGTGGCCCTGCGCATCCGGCCTGCCGGACACGAGGTCCGGCAGGCCACCGACGGCCCGGAGCTGCCGGAGTGCCGGCTGCTGGCCCAATGGCCTGCCGGCGCGCCCGAGCCCGTGCAGTTCTGGCTGTCCGACCTGCCCTCCGGCATGCCACTGGCCACACTGGTCCGGCTCGCCAAGCTCCGCCGGCGCATCGAGCACGACTACCGGGAGATGAAGCAGGCCCTGGGCCTGTCCCACTTCGAGAGCCGGACCTGGGGCGGCTGGCACCACCACGTCACCCTCGTCTCCGTCGCTCATGCCTTCCGCACCCTGCAACGACTGACCCGGGCCCCCAAAGACGCGGCGCCGGCCTGAGCCTCCACCAGGCCGTCCGCGAGCTACAGACACTCCTCGCAGCCTGGACCGGCGCCTGCCCGACCTGCCACCGCGACATACCCACACCAATACGCACCTGACCAAGCCCTAACCAGGACCGGTCCGGTCGATCTTGGACGTGGGCGGTCGGGCATGATGCCCAAGGACCGATAGGGGTCACGGTTCAAAGCACGGCCACACTCTCCCCCCATGCGGGGATCTCTGCTGGCTGATACCGCCCGACCACCAGGCCACGCCGAAGGCGAAGAGCAGCGGGAACGCGATGATCCGGGTCGGCTGCTGCACATGTGCCACGGTCAGTGCGGTGAGTACCCCGAGGAACACGGCGATCAGGACGAGCACCGTGCGCAGCACCTTCGCCAGCGCGTGCCGGGCGAGCACCGAGCCGATGACACGCCCGCCGGTGAAGCCGCCCGCGCCGAATACGATCATCAGCGCCGCCACCCCGGTGCTGTCCAGACGGGTCTGCCGCACGATCGGGTGACATCTGAACTGGCTTGCCCTGTAGGGCGGGTGGAAAGGATGTCGCTGTGCCCAAGCCTTATCCCGAAGAGTTCCGCCAGGACGTCGTGCGGGTCGCGAGGAACCGCGGCCCGGGTGTGACAGTGGAGCAGGTGGCCACCGACTTTGGGGTCCACCCGATGACGTTGTGGAAATGGATGCGCCGGGCGGACATCGATGACGGGACCAAGCCCGGAGTGACCAGCCAGGACAGCGCGGAACTGCGGGAAGCCCGGCGGCGGATCAAGCTGCTGGAGCAGGAGAACGAGGTCCTGCGCCGGGCCGCGGCCTATCTGTCGCAGGCCCATCTGCCGGGAAAAGGATCTACCCGCTCGTGAAGGAGCTGGCCGCGGACGGGACGCCCGTCGCGGTCACGTGCCGGGCCTGAAGCTCGCCAGACAGCCTTACTACCGCTGGCTCGACAAGCCGGTGACCGACACCGTGCTGGAGGAGGCATACCGCGCGAAAGCGCTCTTCGACGCCCACCGCGACGACCCTGAATCCGGCTACCGCTTCCTGGCCGATGAAGCCCGTGGTGCCGGGGCCCGGATGGCGGACCGGACCGCGTGGCGGATCTGCCGGGACAACCGCTGGTGGAGCGTGTTCGGCAAGAAGCGCGGCAGAATCAAGAAGGCGGGTCCGCCGGTGCACGACGACCTGGTCCGCCGCGACTTCACCGCGAACGGGCCGAACCGGCTGCGGCTAGTGCTGTGACCGCATAGGTTCACCGGTTTGGCAGGAAGATCGGACGGTTATCCCGTTGCTGTCGCTTCCGTCAGTACGGCAGGGTCTGCGGCATGATTGAATTGCGCACTTTGGAATCAGACGACTGGCCGATCTGGCGGGAACTGCGGCAGGCAGCCCTGGCGGAGGCGCCCTACGCGTTCGGGTCGACGCTTGCCCAGTGGCAGGGAGCTGGTGATCGCGAAGACCGCTGGCGTGCCCGTCTGGAGATTCCCGGCGCACACAATGTCGTTGCGGTAGTTGACGGCCGTCCTGCGGGGATGGCCAGCGGCGTTCCAGTTGATCAGGCAGAGGACAGCGTTGAGCTGATCTCGATGTGGGTCAGTCCCGCGGCCCGGGGCAGAGGGGTCGGCGACTGCCTGATCCGAGAGGTTGCACGGTGGGCTACAGAGCGAGGTGTCAAGTCTCTGCGCTTGTCTGTGATGCCGGACAACAAGAGAGCTGCCGCTCTCTACGAGCGCCACGGGTTCACGGACACCGGTGTGCCGGGTGACCTCCTGCCTGATGGCACGGGTAGGGAACAGGTCATGGCCAAGGACCTGACGAACAGCTAGGTAGATCACCGGGTCGCTTGGTCATGCAACCACGGCGAGCGGGCGTCCGCCCCAGCGGATGCCCTTCTCGCTGCGGATGCGGGCGCGTTCGCGTCGTTGGGCGGCCAGTACGTCGGGATGGCGGGCGTTCTTGTTGCGCCAGCACAGGTAGGCGTGCAGGGCGCGCGTCTGCGCGGTGTGGTTGCGGTGGTCGGAGTTAGCGATGGTGAACTGCCGCAGTGGTCCGAAGTGGGCCTCGATCGGGTTCGCCCAAGAGGCGTAGGTCGGGGTGAAACACAGCTTGACCTTGTTCTTCTTCGCCCAGCGACGGATGTCGGCGCCTTTGTGGGCGGACAGGTTGCCCAAGATCACGTAGATCGGGGCGCCGTCCGGGCGGGCGGCACGGATCGACTTCAGTGTGGCCAGCGTGTTCGCGGCGCCCTTCTTGCGGCGGTTGACGCCCCACAAGGTGTCGTCACCGATCGAGTAGCAGCCGTGGAAGTAGCGCACCCCGTGGGTGCGGTGGTAGGTCGCCGGATGCCGCTCGGGCCGGCCTTGCTCGGCCCAACATGATCCGGCGGTGGGCCGGATGCCGAGCGGCCCGAACTCGTCGAACGCCGTCCGTGGCGAAGAAGCCGCAAAAGGGGCAGTGCAGACGACGAACAAGAGCTGATACCCCTGAGCGTCCCGGAGATCCGCCGCTTGATGGGCCACCTGGTCAAACCCCGCCACCAGAGCAACGAGCACCATCTGCGCTGGTCACGCTTCCGACGCCGCAGCCAGGCCCGAGCCCGCCGATCCCACTACAAACGCGGAGGCCAAAACCCTCAAATGCGGTTGCAGTACTAGTGCATGGGCAGCCTGCTCCCAGGACGTGCCCGAAGCGGCCTGAGACGTGAGCGCGCCCCCGCCGGGGTTCCAGTTCGGCGGGGGCACGTCTCTCACCAGGCGGGCGCCTGTACGCACCGGGAAACAGACTAACGGCGCCCTCCGACATCGACTCCGACCAGCGAAGATGCCAGCTTCAGCGCGGGCAGCCGCAGCGGCCGGGTGTTCCACACCCGCGCGAACTCGGTGAAGGCGTACGTCGCCGGCAGGCGCGCGGCCGTCTCAGCGCAGTCCCGGCAGGAGATCGGGCCGTCCTCACGTCCGCGCGTGCACACCCGCTGCCCGTCATGCACCGCGTGCCGGGCCGTCTCAACCCGTCGTAGACCGGCTCACACCGGGATGGTGCGCCATCTGGCGCACGGCCCGGCGCACCGGTATGGGCCGACGGCACGTCTGGCCGCCAGGCCGGTCTAGAAACGTCGGGGTTAGCCTTGGGGCAGCCTCGCGCTTTCACGAGCAGGGCTGTCCGAGGATTGATCAAAAGAGCGAGGAATGCCTCTGACCTGGGGCGATGGGACTTGTCTAGGGTCCTGGTCGTCGTCAAGAAATCTGCACTCCTCAGGTGAAGAAGCGTAGCGGGTCGTACCCGCATGTCCGCGTTGAGGGCCATGGCCGCGGGGTGGTCTCACAGTCCGGCGCCGTCCTGCTGGTCGAGACCGCACGTAAGACCGGACTGGACACGGCACTGTCGACGGCTCTGGCGCCGTGGCGCAAGGCACGCGCGGTCCATGATCCCGGCAAGATCCTGCTGGACGTCGCGCTCGCCGTGGCGTTGGGCGGGGACTGCCTGGCCGATGTGGCGATGCTGCGGGCCGAGCCCGCCGTGTTCGGGCCGGTAGCCTCCGGCCCAACCGTCTCCCGACTGGTCGACACCGTTGCCGCAGCCGGGCCCCGTGCACTGGCGGCCATCCGGCGGGCGCGGGTTGGCCGGCAAGACGGCCCCGGACGCGGGCGGCGAGGTGATCGTGGACATCGACGGCGTGCTGGTCCTCGCGCACTCCGAGAAGGAGGACGCCGCCAGGATCTGGAAAAGACGTTCGGCCACCATCCGCCGGTTGTCGGGATCGACGGCGAGGTAACGGCGCCGGGCTAGGTCCGCGCGGTGCTGGGCGCGCTGGACATGGGTGGCCCGCAGCCGGTCGGCCTCGGCGGCCTGCGCGATGAGCTGGTCGCTGACTTTCAGCGCTGCGTCGACGGCGAGCGGAGCGGTGATGACCCGAATGGTCATGCCGGGCCAATGGGCATCGGCGCTCTCGCCAGGTCGAGTTGCTTGAAGACTTCCGGCTGCCATCAGGGAGCCGTGCGCGGTCCGTTGCCGGAGGCGCTATGTGCCGCACGGATCGCGTCCAGTGCTGCCGGGTCGGCCAGCGTCCCCGGATCGACGACTGCGGCCGGGTCGGTTCCCTGCAGGATCTTTTTCACCGCGGTCTCGATCTTTTTGCCGCTGATCGTTCGCGGGATCGTGGGCACGGCTCGGATGGTGTCGGGGATGTGCCGGGGTGAGAGCTGGGTTTTGAGTTCTCTGCGGATCCGGGCGAGCAAGGTATCGTCCAGGTTCCAGCTGGGGGCGAGGACTAGGAACAGCATGAGCTGTCCGGCGCCGCCATCGATGTCCTCGAGGTGGATCAGCAGGCTGTCGATGACTTCGGGCAGTGCCTCGACGACTTCGTAGAACTCGCTGGTGCCCAGTCTGACGCCACCTCGGTTGAGGGTGGCGTCGGAGCGGCCTGCGATCTCGCAGGAGCCGTCGGTTCGGAACCGCGCCCAGTCGCCGTGTCGCCAGATTCCGGGGTAGGTGTCGAAGTAGGCGTCGCGGAACTTTTTGTGGCCCTGGTCGTTCCAGAAGCTGACCGGCATTGAGGGCATCGGCTGCCGGACGACGAGTTCCCCGAGTTCCCCAGCGACCTCGTGGCCGGCCGGGTCGAATGTGGTGACGTCCACGCCGAGGCACCGCCCGGCGATCGCCCCGGGCACCATTGGCAACCATGGATTGCCGGCGACGAAGCCGCCACAGATATCGGTGCCGCCGCTGATGGAGTTCACCAGCACCTGTTCGCCGAGGCGCTCCACCACCCACGAGGCGCCTTCCCCCGGCAGCGGCGAGCCGGTGACGCCCACCTGCCGCAGCGTCGAGAGGTCGTAGTGCCCCTCGGGGCGCAGCCCGTCTTTGCGACAGTTCATCAAATAGGTGGGCGAGGTTCCCAGGAGTGTGGCACCGGCCTCAGCGGCCAGCGCCCACTGCGCGCCGATATCGGGCCACAGTGGGTTGCCGTCGAACAGTACGATCGACGCCCGCCGCAGCAGCCCGGAGACGAGGGTGTTCCACATGATCCACGCCGTGGTGGTGAACCAGAGCATGCGGTCCCCGGGGCGGGTATCGAATACCAGGTCGTGTGTCTTGAGCTGCTCGAGCAGGATCCCGCCGTGTCCGTGCACGATCGCCTTGGGCCGCCCTGTCGTGCCGGAGGAGAACACCACCCACAGGGGATGGTCGAACGCGACCGGGGTGAACTCCAGGGGCTGGTGCTCGGCGAGCAGTTCATCCCAGCCCATCGTGTCCGGGAGCGTGTGCGGGCCGTAGGGGATCTGAACGACGTGCCGCACCGTGGGTAGCTCGGAGCGCAGCGCGGCGACCTCCGGCCTCCGGTCCACTTCCTTTTCCCCGTACTGGTAGCCACCGACTACCAGCAGCACGGTGGGGTCGAGCTGAACGAAGCGGTTCACGACGCTGCGCGGGCCGAACTCCGGGGCACAGGACGACCAGATCGCGCCGAGGCTGGCTGTGGCGAGGAAGGCCACGACTGCCTCGGGGATGTTGGGCAGGTAGGCAGCGACGCGGTCGCCGGGTCCGATACCGAGGCGCTGCAGTCCCGCCCGGGCACGGGCGACGGCGTCGCGGAGCTGGCCGTAGGTCAGTGTCGAGTCCCCGATGGTCTGCGAGCGGCCCACGATCGCGATGTCGTCCTCCGCGGGTCCGTCACCCGACCCGACGCCGCCCAAGATGTGCTCGGTGTAGTTGAGCCGGGCACCTGGGAACCAGCACGCACCTGGCATGGTCGCCTCGGAGAGCGCTTGCTCGTACCGGGCGTGTGTACGGATGCCGTAGTACTCCCAAAGCGCCTCCCAGAAGTGACTGATGTCCTCGACTGACCAGCGCCAGAGCTCGTCGTAGTCGCGGAAGAGCCGGTTCTCGCGGATGCGGGCCCAGGCAGTGAACCGCGCGATCCCACTGTCCTGCGGCGGCCGCGCCGGGCGACTCACGAGGCCGCCCCTGCCTCAGTCTCTCGTCCCCTCACGGCCTGGAGGTACTGCGTCCCCGGAGCCGCGGAGAGGACAGGCAGGAAGGTCCTTGACTGGTCTGAACAGGAGGCGAGAAGGCCGGCGCGTACCGCTGCGTGGGCGATGGCCGGGTGGCCGCCAAGCAGGGGCCGGCCCGGGGCGGCGGTTGGCTTCTCGGGAGTGAGCATCGTTGTTGCAGGGCGTTCCATGGGGACCTTGTTCCTTGAGGCGAGGAGGTGTGGTCAGGCGGCGGATCGGGCTCAGACGATCGGCGGTTCGGGCAGCCGCACCCCACCGCGCATGGTGCGCTTGGCCGGGTACTCGGCGGCGGCGAGTTCGATGTGGTCCTCGGAGTCCCCCGTGATCCGGCTCCATGACTGGCTGATGCCCTTCAAGAGCCGCTCGATCGCCTCGTCGCTGCGCCCCGCTCGAATGTGGGCGATGATCAAGGTCTCTGTGGTGGACACGCCGGAGCGATAGCTGCTGTCCGGGGTCAGATCGTGGAAGACGACACTGATCAGGTCCATCGGGGACTTGATGACCTCCCGTACGACATCTGTGATGTCGGACGCGAGCCTGGCCTTGATCTCCGGCGTGAGGCCGGATCGGTTCTCGACCATGACAATAGGCATCGCTGACCTCCTGGTTTCGACGTTGAAATTCAGGCTGGAACCCGGCGCGCAGGCGCCTATGGAGCACTGTCGTCGAAGCTGGGAGTGATGACGTCCACCGGACGGCCGCGAGGTGCACACGCGGGCCACGTCGCCGTGCGCACGGCACAAGGGACAGCGGAAGATTTCAAGTCCAGTGAGACGGTCGTGATGCTATGAGGTTTGTGGTGCGGGTTCCCTGCGCTTGGCCGGGTCGTTGATCCAGGCCTGCT
>NZ_JBFAWW010000087.1:0-7372 GCF_040680495.1 Streptomyces sp. NPDC052036
GGTTGGTGCTGGTCATGAGGGGGTGGTTCTCCTGTCGTGCCCTCTCAGGCTAACCCGACGAAGCGGGACGTCTCACCCAAGGCTGACAGAGAGGGGTTGCCCGGCCCTTCTCCCGCAGGGAGGCCAACGTTCCAGACGCCACACCCACCGGCACACGACAGCCACCCGCAGACGAAGCCAGACCCCACCGTTCACTGATGGCACCGCTCCCCCATCAGCGGCCGGACCGGGCGCCGGGAAAGCATCAAGCTTCCAACGCGGTCCGCTGGCCCTGGCGCAGTCGGATCGAGTGAGCGGGCATCCAGAAGTCCGTGCCAAAAAGGCCATGCCTGATGGTGCAGCCGGCCGACTGGGTGGCCGCCCTCGCCGCGAGAGCGGCGCCCTTGGCCGCCTCGGCCGCGTCCTGCTGGGCGGTTGCGGCGACACCCGCGGCCTGTGCGACGCTGCCGCGCCTGCGAGACATACGTGGCGTCGAGCAGGCCCTTGCGCTGAGCCTGGCACTGGCCGACCCGGACGAAGCCGTGCAGCAGGCCCGCCGAGGCCCTCGAAGGCGATACAGGCGGCGGACTTCAGCTCCGGCCCCCGCTGTCGGCCAGTTGCGCGGCACGCACACGCTCGTCCTGGATCCGGGCCCGGTACGCCCTCGACCTCGGAAACACCCTCGACCTCCTGGCTGTGTCAGTTTCTGAGGGAGTCGTTTCGTTGTGACTCCGGGGGTCGTTTCTCGGGGAGCGGCGTGATCAATGTCAGTGGCTTTTGATGTCGCTCGTGTGCTGTGGGGCCGCCCGCTTGGTCATGATGAGAACCGGAACATCCCGTTGGGCGGGCACTGCGCCGCCGAGGCCGACACGACTGGCGCCGTCCTCGCGATTCACCTGCTCGGGAACAGGGGCCCACCCGCCATGAGGCCGCCGTCGATAGGGAGGATGTGCCCGGTGACGTAGCTCGCCTTGTCGGAACCCAGGTACTGGACAGCCTCGGCGATCTCCTCCGGCGTGCCCGCCCGGTGCATGGGCAGCACCGAATCGACCGCGTCACGCGCCGTGTCGTCGCCGGTGAACCGCTCGTACATAGCGGTCCGGGTGTAGCCGGGCGCGACCGCGTTGACCCGGATACCGTGAGCGGCGCCTTCGAGTGCGGCCGCCTTGGTGATGCCGGCGACGGCGTGCTTGCTCCCGACGTACAAGGTCGCCCCGGGGTATCCCATCAGGCCGAAGGTGGAGCTGACGTTGACGATGCTGCCGCCGCCCTGTTCCCTCATGACCCGGAACTCGTGCTTCAGGCACAGCAGCGTTCCCTTGACGTTGGTATCGAAGGTGGCCTGGTAAGCCTCGTCGGTCACCTCGGTGACAGGGCCCGGTGTTCCCTCCGTGCCGGCGTTGTTGACGGCGACATCGATCCGCCCGAACCGCGCGACCGCACGGTCGACGAGGTCCTTCACATCGGCGTCGAAGCGGACGTCGGCACGCACGAACTGCGCCGGGGCGCCGAGGTCGGCCAGCTCCCTGGCAAACTGCTCACCCACGTCCTCGTGGCGGCCGGAGACCACAAGGTTCGCGCCTTGACGTGCGTAAGCCAAGGCGGTGGCGCGGCCGATACCGGTGAGCGCGCCGGTGATGAGGACGACGGGATCAGACACGTCGAGGGTCCTTCCTGCAACCACCCAGGTGAACGACGGGCAAGCGGTTCGGAACCCGCACGACACTGGGTTCCTCTTCAGGCCGGGGCGTATCCACCGGTACGCCCGCAAGGCAAGGTGTCCCAGCCGGACGACAGTCGCATCGGACCCGACCGCCGTATCCATCGAACGGCGGCACTCGATGGCCCGTATGGCCCAGGGACAGCGGCCGGGACAGACGACCCGAATGCGGTCACGCCGACGGGAGGCGAACGCCGCAAGCCCCCTGATGACATCAAAACAAACTGACATCGCAAACTCGCTCAGCCAGTGACTCCCACAGCCGCATCGAAACGACTTCCACGGTCACGCACAAAGCCAACCTCCCCTACCACCGCCCCGGCACCCTCCCCGCCCACAGCCCCCCACCTCCACCAGCGCACCGCCGGCGGCATCGGGCTGCGCAGGCTCCCCAGCCTCCGGCGGCGGCCCGCTGCCATGTGACAGCGACGGTGACGTCGATGCCGAGGGTGCGGTCATACACCGTCGACCTCGCCAGCCCCGCTGCCTAGACAGCCATCCCAGCCATCCCGCGATCTCGGGAGTGTACGGAACTTTGTGAAAGTCCTCGACTTTCACAAAGTTCCGTACACGCCCTCGCCGTTTTCGCAGGGTCACTCTGGCGGTTGTAGCTGCTGGTGTTTGGGGCCTGTGGTCTTGGCGCCGGCCCTAGGGTGAGGCTGTGGATGAGCTTGTAGAACGGGTACGGCAACTGGACCAGCAGGGTCGGTCGGCGAAGGCGATCGCCAGGACGCTGGGGGTGGGCGTCAGGGATGTCGTCGGGGTACTCAACGGCGCTGTGCAGGTCTGGGTGTCGGGTCGTGGCGAGCCGCGTTGCTGGGTAAACGTCGGCTGGAGCCGTAGTGTGGATCTTGAGGGTGCGCCACAGTGGACAAGCCTTGACCCGGGGGCTTCCGACGCCGAGGAGGTACGCGGCCTTGTCGCCGTGCTCGTCGCCGCGGACAGCGCGCGCTCCACGAAGGCCCAGGTTGCCGGGTTCCTGCTGGATGTGTGGTGCCTGGGAGTAAAGAACGCGCTGCCTCCGGAGCCGATGACCCCGAGTCAGCTGGCTGCGCACCGGCACGCCTACTTCAGCGCCTTCGAGGGGCATGTGCAGGTTCCCACCGAGCTTGCCCGTGCCCTGGTGTTCGGCGCCGCCGACTACGCCCACGAGCTCGGATTCGCTCCCGAGGCGGACTTCGATGCCGCCGCCGTTATGCTCGGTGAGCCAGCCGGTCCCAGCCCGATCCGCTTCGGTCGTGATGGCAAGCCGTTCTACGTCAACGGCCCCTACGACGATCCCGGTGCGATCATGCGGACCTTGCGACACGCCGTCGGCGACGATGGCTTCCACTACACCCTCGCCTTCCCCGAGTAGCCGCGGCGGCGTCGGCTGTTCCCGGCGCGCCGGTAACCGTCCGGGGCGCGTCAGCTGGCAGACGATCACCTTGGCGGGTGACGGGCCGGCTGGTTCGGACTGTCCGCAGACCGGACGGCGGCAGCATCAGCGGTGCGGCGACCACACCAGGGAGGGGATCCGCCGATGCTTCCGAGTCCGCCGGTACCGGCGTCCTTGCTGGCCGTGTTGGAGACGCTGCGTGTGTTCACCGCGCCGAGCTTCGCGACCTTCACCGCGATGGTGACCGGATTGGTCGCGATCCAGGACGCTTCCGCCGTGATCACACCAGCCACGATCAAGATCGTCTCACTGCACGGTCACGTGAGCGAGCCGGACCGGCCGATGCCCGCCCCTTCACTCATCATCAATGGCGACCTCCAAAGGCTGGGAACTCAGGCGACCGACGCCCTGAAAGGATCGGTAGGAACGATCTGGGCCTCGTCGAAAAGCCGCTCCAACGCCTCCTGCCCGTAACGCCTTCGGAAGGCGATCTCGGCAGCCGTCACCGGCAGCATCCACAGAATGCGGGCGTGCCCCCCGGTAGGCCCAACCGTCGCTGCGGGGGCCGGGCCCCACCACGACAATCCGCAGATCGGGCACTACCTCTCGCCGTTCGGGTCCGAGGTCGTAATCGACGACCTCCACACCATGCCCCGTGAAGAACGCCCGCACGTGTGACACAACAGCCGTGGCGGCCGACAACCCTTCCACACTCACCGCGCGATCATCCCAGACCACGACCGGCCGCCAACCGGTGACACAACGTCAGGAAGCCGCCGGCCTCAGCCGCAACTACGCGAAGCCTCAACAAGCGGTCACAGACCGGTTGCCATCAGCGGCGTGCCGTACAACTCTCCGGACCCAGACGACTGCCCCAACCGCTCCCGGAACGTCGATCGGGTGGTCTGCTCCGGCACCGGCGGCGTGAACGTGTCGGCACCAAGATCAAACCCGCGTGCTGTTTTCCGGCACGCTCCTAAGCGAGGCGGTCTACGACGACCATCGCCACATCGTCTGCCAGGGAGCCCTCGGTGTGGCGGATCAGTTGCTGGTGCAGATGTTTTAGGAATTCCTGGGGGGTACGGGCGTGCGCCGTTTCCATGACGTCCGGCAGGGCGAAGAAGTCGTTGTAGCGGTTGCGGGCCTCGATCACACCGTCGGTGTACAGCAGCAGACGGTCACCGGGTAGGAACGGATGGCTTTCGGGTTTGACGGGATGAGGGGGGATGAGGTCTTCCAGTCCGAAGGGTGGCAGCGGGCAGGTGGGCATCAGGGCATGAACCCTGCCCTGATGGAGGACCAGGGCAGGTGGATGGCCGCGGTTGACCAGTTGCATCGTGGGTTCGTGCGGCAGTACCTGGGCTATGAGCGCGGTGGTGAATCCCTCCATCAGGGCTTCCTCGTCGAACGCACCCGGCACGGCGGCCTCCCGTTGCAGTGCAGCCGCGCAGTGGTTCACGACCTCCACCAGATCACCCTCGTAGTGCACGACCTCCCGGAAGGCACCCAACACCGCCGCGACCTCTCGTACGGCGTTCAGCCCTTTGCCTCGGACGTCCCCCACGATGATTCGGACACCGTATGGGGTCTGCACGGCTTCGTACAGATCACCGCCAACCTGTGCCTCCGCCTCTGCCGCAAGGCACAGGCTGGCCGCCCGCACCGGGCCCAGCCTGGCGGGGACAGGCCGCAGGATGACCTCCTGCGCCGCCACGGCGATCCGTCGGACCTGGTCCAGTTCGATCCTCCTGCGTGTGGCGATGGCACTGCTGGCCATGACACTGGCCACGGACACCAGGGCAATGGCCAGCAGGTTGGTGTAGACCTGTTGGGTACCCCAGGCGTGGTTGTAGGTGGCGGTGGTCACGCTGACGGCCAGAGCGAAGACGGCCGCCGACGTGGTGCCCTTCGGGCCCATGGTCACCGCGGCCAGCGCTGGCGTTGCGGTGAGGATGGGGCCGGTGTACAGAAAGTGCGCCGGCGACAGCTCGATTCCCACGACGAACAGAGCGAGCGCGAAGGGCACACACTGCGCGAGGGTGCAAAGGAACCCGCTGTGATCGCCCGCTCGCAGCTCAGGGTGCGGACGGAGAAACCAACGCATGGGTACAGCCTGCCTCGCTGGCCTTTGGCGCGCACCCGGCTGCTCGCCCCGCTGCGGCCGTCCTCGGCCCGATCGAGCCGGATTTCGCCTTCCCCCGTGAGCACTCTCCGTGAAGTGGCCGTGTTGGCGGCGGTCCCCACGGCGACGCCTTCTTCGCCCGTCAACGGCATGCCGCCCTCCGCGCGATCGCTGTCGGGTCGGCTGTGTTGCACGGGTCCGGCCACGGTGAAGCAGCCGAGCCCTATTTCTCCGTGCGGGCGAGCATGTCCGCCGCCTCCACCTCCTGGAAGGAGCACGTCCAACGAGCCTGCCGTGCGGTGCGGGTGCAGCCGATCCCGGGGGATGCGCCGCGGCTGGGGCTCTGCTTCGAGGTGTCGGGGCGGGCGCAGCCGGGCCATGCCGTGGGCGGCCCGCGATCAACGCCCTGGGAGTGCTGCGGGGGATGCCGGATCCTGGCCGCTCCTCCCGGGAGCGGAGCTTGCCACCCCGAGGGGTACGAACAGTGACATAATGGTGACAGGATGGATGCGGTGTGGTGTCTGCCGCCTCTCGTTTGGCAAAGAGAGGTCTTGGGGACTCGGTCCGCCCTGTCGGGTGCGGGATGGTGCGGTGTCGGGGGAGGGCGGCTGGATGCGGCAGGCGAGCGTGCTCGATGTCGGGTGCCACAGCGCTTTCCTCACTGTTGTGCGGTGGCGACCGGGTGCGGAACTGGAGCCAGTCTTCTCGCACAAGGTGCGACTGCGACTGCACGAGGCACTCGACGGGCAAGGGCGCCTGGGCAGGGCCGGGGTTAAGAGTGTGCAGCGGGCTGTGGCCGAAGCGATCGATGCGGACCCGCGCCTGCGTCCGCGAGAGCTCTTCGCATTTGCCACGTCCGTAATCCGGGATGCCCCCAATCGCGATGAGGTCATCGCACGGGTGGCCCTCTCGACCGGTACATGGCTGCGGGTGCTGCCCGGCGAGGAGGAAGCCCGACTGGCCTATGTGGCCGCACGCCAGTGGGCGGGGTGCGCGGGAGGGCCCTTGTTGGTACTGGACATCGGCGGTGGCACCGTGGAGGTCGCCGCGGGGACGGGTGATCAGCCCCGCGTGGTGCGTTCACTGCCGCTGGGTGCACGAACGATCACGCGCAATTGGCTCCCCGGCGGTACGGTCACGTCCACGCGGAGCCTGACAGAGGTCCGGCAGCATCTGCGCCGCTCCTTGAGCCAGGTGCCCGGCGTGCCGCAGGCCGAGCGAGGGGAACGTGTTCTCGGCTGCTCCAAAACCTTCGAGCAGCTTGCCCGGCTCACCAATGCCCAGCGGAACAAGCCACGGCGAAGGCCACGACGGCTGACGTTGCGTGAGCTACGCGCGGTGATTCCTTTGCTGGCCGGCGTCGGCCCGGAGTGCCGTGCCGCGCTGGCGGGCATCTCACGGCACCGCGCCGAGCAGTCCCTGGCGGGAGCGCTGGTCGCCGAGAGCCTCATGGAAGTGTGCGGTGTGGAGAGTGTTGAGATCTGTCCCTGGTCCACCCGGGAGGGGCTACTTCTTGAACATCTGGGCGTCATCGGCAACCCAGTCCATCACCGACGTGCCAGCTGATCCCAGCAGACAAAGACCCCGGCGTCGTCACCGACCGCCTACTGCCCATCGTTGACAACCGAGGCCGACACCGAGGCGACCGCCCAGGCCGACGCCAACCAGCCCGGGGCCGCACCCAAGCCCGACGTCAGCGCTTTGGAGCGGAACGCAGCAATCGCGGCACAGGGTTTGGCTACACTGCGCAGTGGCCGCGATTCGACCCTGTGATCCTCAACCCGCGCGGTGGCGAGATTCCGCGTGATCACGAGCACTGTCCGAGCAAAACCGCGGTTCTGTGAGCACTGACTCAACGACCGCCCCGGCTCGCGAAGGTGTCGACGTTCATGTAATTCGGCTCTGTCGAGGATCTTGTGACGTCACCTGCCCGACCTGGGTATCTACCGAGTGTGAACCGCCCCGGTTCGAATAGAGACTCGATTTCATGAAAGGATCGAGTCATAGCACGACCTTCCCGTTACCCGCTTGAGCTCCGCCGCCGTGCGGTGCGCATGGTCGCCGAGGTGCGCGACGACTACCCGAACGAGACGGCCGCCTTGCAAGCGGTGACGGAGAAGCTCGGCATCGGCTCCCGCGAGACGCTGCGGAACTGGGTGAAGCAGCACGAGAT
>NZ_JBFAWW010000088.1:0-6651 GCF_040680495.1 Streptomyces sp. NPDC052036
TCCTCGGCGGCGGTTTCGGGGGGCGCGCTGTAGACGACCACGCTCAGGCCGCTTTCGTCCGGCAGGCTCATGGTCTCCTGATCGAGTTCCAGGTCGCCGACGAGCGGATGGTTGAGGCGTTTGGTGCTCTCGCGGAAGACATGCACGTCGTGGGATCCCCACATCACGCGGAAGGTGTCGCTGCGGGTGGACAGTTCACCGATCAGGTTCGACAGTTCCCGGTCGTAAGGGCGTTTCCCCGCCTCGACGCGCAGCGCACCCACGGCGAAGCGGGCCATGCGCTCCCAGTCGGTGTAGAACCGCCTGGCTGCTGGATTGAAGAACGCGAACCGGGCGACGTTCGCCCCGCAGGTCGGATCGGCGTACATCTCCGAGTACAGGACCCGGCCCAGCGGGTTGGCGGCCATTGTGTCGAGGCGGTTGTTCATCACGTATGCCGGCATCCCCGGCATACCCTCGACGATCCGCGCCACGCTCGGCCGTACCGTCGGTCGGGCTTCCCGCTGCCGGGCCCGCGCTCCGGGCGCCGGTCCGGCGGCGCGGGCGAGGTCGTACAGGTACATGCGCTCGGTGGCATCCAGCCGCAGTGCCTGGGCCAGGGCGTCCAGCACGCTGTCGGAGACACCCCGCAGGTTGCCGCGCTCCAGGCGCGTGTAGTACTCGACGCTCACCCCGGCGAGCGTGGCGACCTCGCCCCTGCGTAGTCCGGGCACCTGCCGCCGACCGTAGGTCGGCAGACCCGCCTGCTCGGGGGTGATCTTCTCGCGTCGGGAGCGGAGGAATGCGCTGACTGCGTCCCGGTTGTCCATGGGGACCAGGGTAGGCAGGCAGCGCGAGGGGTGGGGGGTCCCTGCCAGTACCCCTCGCAGCGGAGACTCCCCCGTCACGGCCGTCTGCCGTTGCATGGTGCGTGCCCCGATCCTCCGGGGCCCGACCGGTGGGAGGACGCATACGCCCCCGGGCCGGCCGACCTTTCCAGTACCGGAACACAACTGAAGGGCACGCGAGATGAGCAACCAGATGACGACGGTGACGGAGAGCCCCGCGGATGTCGTGCGAGGGCTGTATGACGCGCTGGGCAAGGGCGACGTGCCGGGTGTGCTGGCCAAGCTCGACCCGGAGGTGATCGTCGACGAGCCGACCCAGCTCCCCTACGGCGGCGTGCACCAGGGCCGGGAGGTGTTCGTGGAGTCGATCCTGGGCGCGATGATGGGCTACGCCAACGTCGCCATCACCGATGCCCAGGTGTTCGAAGGCCCGGCCGGCGTCATCGGAACGCTCACCGGAACGCTCACGGCCCACACCACTGGTGAGGAGTTCCCGCTGACCATGGTCGAGATCCACCAGGTCGAGGACGGCACGGTGCGCAAGATCGACGTCTACACCAAGAACCCCCACGAGCTCGCCGCGTTCTATGCGCGCGCCGAGGCGGGCACCCGCTGACGACGGCACCCCTTCACGAGTCCGGCCGAGTTGCCTCACGGCAGCGCGAGCAACTTGGCCGACTCACCCCCAGCCCAGGCCCAGACCGTCGCGTCGATGACCCCTGTCCGCATCAGCGACACCGCGACCAGCCGCGCGCACCACACAGCGAAGGACACACCATGACCACCACCTGGTTCATCACCGGCACCTCCTCAGGCTTCGGGCGACTGCTCACCGAACACCTGCTGGCCCGTGGCGACCGCGTCGCCGCCACGCTCCGCCGGCCCGAGGCTCTCGACGACCTCCGCGCCGAGCACGGCGACCGGCTCTGGACCGCCCAGCTCGATGTCACCGACACCGAGCAAGTGCGTCGCGTCGTCACCGAGGCGTTCAAGGCCCTCGGGACGATCGACGTCGTCGTCAACAACGCCGGCTACGGCGTCCTCGCCTCCGTCGAGGAGGCATCCGACGAGCAGATCCGACGCGTCATCGACACCAACCTGCTCGGCTCGATCCAGGTCATCCGTGCCGCCCTCCCGCACCTGCGTGCCCAGGGCCGAGGCCGCATCCTGCAGGTGTCCACCGCGGGCGGTCAGACCACCTACCCCAGCCTCGGCTACTACCACGCCTCCAAGTGGGGCATCGAGGGGTTCTGCGAGACCGTCGCCCACGAGATCGCGCCGTTCGGCCTGGCCCTGACCATCATCGAGCCGGGCGCGACCCCCACCAGCTTCGGCACGTCGCTGGACATCGCACCGCCCCTGCCGGAGTACGAGAACACCCCCGCGGCCGACACCCGGCAGGCGTTCCTCGGCGGCCACTTCCCGGTGCCCAACAGCGCGGAGAAGCTCACGGAAGCGATGATCGACCTCGTCGACTCCGGCGCGACCCCGCTCCGCCTCCCGCTCGGCCCCGACACCTACGAAGACATCCGGGCTGCCCTCACCGGCCGGCTCGCCGAACACGAGGCTCATCGCGACATCGCCCACTCGGTGGCGGCCACAATCGCCCGGTGACCGAGACCCGCGTCAGTCGCCGCCGACGACGAGTGACTAAGCGGGTTCGCCGTACTCGGCGATGTATGCCGCGCGGTTCTCCGCGATGATCGCCCGGCTGCCCTCTGCGGTGAGGTGGTCGGCCGAGGAGACGGCCAGCACCTGTCGCCCGTCGACGTTGGACGTGATCAGTGCGATCCGGCGGGCCAGTTCGGCGGCGACGCTGGGAGCCGACTCGACCGGCGCGGGCCCCGGAGGACCTTGGCCGACTGTGTCCCTGGCGGCGTGGGCGCTCAGAGCGGCGGCGAACGGCGGTACGCGTCTGGCCGTGGTGTGGTTCCACGGTAGGGCACACTGCTGACAGCAGGGTCAGCGGCGCGCGTCGCCGGGGGCAAGCAGGCTGGTCAGCTCCGAGATCGCCTCGGGGGACGGCTTGAAGTAGCGGCGGACGTTCTCCGGCTTCTTGTGCCGCGACTTCGCCATCAGCATCAGCAAGGAGGCGCCCTGCTCGCCGAGATGGGTCAGGGCGGAATGGCGGTACTCGTGCGGGTCCCAGCCGGTGCCCGGCCCGCACATCGCGGTGTGCTCGTCCAGCAGGGCTCGGGCCTGGCCGTAGGAGAGCCGGGCCAGGCCGGTGTCCGGGCACACATCGCGCGGACTGACCACCTTCCCCGGGCCGGGCGGCGGTGGGTGACGAACACCGGGCCCCGGGTCCGGCCTCGCAGCAGGCGGGGCAGGAGCCGGGCGGTACAGGCGTCCCAGTAGACGGTCTCCAGCACGAAGTCCTCGCGCGCCTGGCCGCGGCGTCGGACCTTGCTCCGGGCGCCCTTGGCCTTGACCGGGCAGCGGCGCCCGGCGAAGTCCAGGTCCTCGATGTTCACGCCGAGGATCTCCTCCGCCCGCCCGGCGGTTTCATAGAGCATCCGCCACAGCGTCTTCTCCCGAAGATGTACCTCGCGCCGGGCGATCAGCCGGTCCACGGCTATCTTCGAGCGGGCCGGGGTCTCGGAGTCCGGCACCGCCAGCCGCTTCGCCCAGGCCGGGACGGACGGCCCGTCGTAGCCGTGTTCCTCGCACCAGCCCAGCCACGACAGCACCGACGCCCGACGCGCGTTCCAAGTGTTGACCGCCGCGGTGCCCCACAGCAGCTCCAGGGCCTCACCGATCTCGTCGTTCGCGACCGACCCGAGCGGGCGGGCCTCACCGATCCGCTCGGCCGTCTTGCCGACGCCGGTCGAGTAGCTGCGGACCGTGTTCGGGTTACCGAGCGAGTCGAGGAAGGCGTCCGCCGCCGCACGGACGGTCAACGTCTTCCCGGCCGGCAGCTGCACGACGGTGGGCACCGCTTCCCCCTTGCCGCAGATAACAGGGCCGCTTCACGTACGGCCCGGAGAACGTCACCGCAGGTGACGAACCAAGCTCCTGCAGATAATAGGGCGTTATCCGTGGGACGACTTCAGACGGGTCCGGTCGCCGACTCTCCGTCAGCCGTCCACCAGAGCCGACGGAGGCTTAGCGCCGGTTTTCGTTCCGATGTTCCTCAACCCCCGATGCTCTACGAGACCGCCGCCCGCGCGGAGGAGATCCTCGGGGTGAACATCGAGGACCTGGACCTCGCCGCGCGCCGCTGTCCCGTGAAGGCCAAGGGCGCCCGGAGCAAGGCCCGCCGCCGGGGCCAGGCACGCGAGGACTACGTGCTGGAGACCGTCTACTGGGACGCCGGCACCGCCCGGCTCCTGCCCCGGCTGCTGCGCGGCCGTACTCGGGGGCCGGTGTTCGTCACCCACCGCCGTCCAGGTCCGGGCAAGGTTGTCAGCCCCCGCGATGTCTGCCCGGACACCGGCCTGGCGCGCCTGTCGTACGGTCAGGCCCGCGCGCTGCTGGACGAGCACACCGCCCTGCGCGGCCTGGGAACGGGCTGGGACCTACACGAGTACCGCCATTCCGCGCTGACCCACCTCGGTGAGCAGGGCGCCTCGCTGCTGATGCTGATGGCGAAGTCCCGGCACAAGAAGCCGGAGAACGTCCGCCGCTACTTCAAGCCCTCCCCGGAGGCGATCGCCGAAGTCACCAGCCTGCTCGCCCCCGGAGACGCCCGCCGCTGAAACTGTCGCCGCCCGGCAGGGTGGGCCGCGTGGGCGAGGCCGTTCGGGTGGCGGGGTTCGGGCGATGAGCGATGAGGCCGTCGATCGGGAGGGGAAGGGTGTCAGCCTTGGCGGCTGGGGAGCATGGCCAGGGCCTGGGATCGCTGTGCGACGAGGTCGTCGTAGGTGCCGTCGCGCTCGGCCCAGCGGTGCACGAGGACGCCCTTCACGAGGATCTCGTGGGGGGTGGGGTTCTGCGAGAGCAGGTGCATGACCTCGGTGGCGAAGTCGTCGAGCGGCAGCGCGTGCGGGTTCACCTTTTCCTGTCCTGCCGTGGCGACGGCCGGGGGGACGAGCTCGACGACGCCGACACCGGTGCCGTCGAGTTGCGCGCGCAGTGCCTCGGAGTAGGCGTGCACCGCGGCCTTCGAGGCGGCGTAGCTGGGCATGGGCGGGAATGGCAGGAAGGCGATGCCGGAGGTGACGGTGATGAAGGTGCCGGTACCCCGCCGGACCAGGTGCGGGGTGAAGGCGTCGACGACTCGGATCGTGCCGAGCAGGTTGGTGTCGATCGTCGTCGCTGCCGCCTCGAAGTGCGCGGGGTCGCGCACGTCTTCCAGGAGCATGACCCCCGACATCGTCACCACGGTGTCCAGCTCGGGGTACCGGGCGAGCGCGGTGTCACGGGCAGATGCGACGGAAGCACTGTCGGTGACGTCGATGCTGATCGTGCCGAAGCCTTCTTCGGCGAGTTCCGAGAGTGCCTCCGGGCTGCGGCCGCCAACGGCCACGGTGCTGCCCGCCGCAGCGAACCGCCGGGCCAGCTCTCGCCCGATACCCGAGGTTCCGCCGACGATGAGAACGGTGCGATTGGAGAGATCCACGAGGTCTTCCCTTCAGTCCAGGGCGCCGCCGGCGTTCAGGCCCGCGGCGCAGACAGTGATGCTCTCTGTCTCTTTCAAAACAGTGCTATCGCAGTCTTGACGGCATCCGCCGGGTGTGGCAGGGCCCCCGTCTTCCCTGGTCCTGCCAGGACCCCCTCTGAGACACGCGCACCGAATTACGATGTCGGTATGAAGGATGAGGAATCCGGCAACCGGCTCGGCAGCTACCTTCGTGCCCGGCGTGAGCTGGTCTCCCCGGCGCAGGCAGGACTCCCGACCGGCGGCAACCGCCGCGTGCCCGGCCTGCGCCGTGAGGAAGTCGCCCTGCTCGCCGGAATCAGTCCCGACTACTACCTGCGCCTGGAACGGGGCCGTGACAAGAACCCCTCACCGCAGGTCCTCGAATCACTCGCGCGGGTCTTGCAGCTCGACGACATCGAGCAGACGTATCTGCTCGGCCTCGCGGCGGCACGCCCCAGGGCGCCGCGGCGCAAGCGGCCCGAGCACGTACCGGCGCGGGTGCACGAGCTGCTCGCCCACCTTCAGATCCCCGCGTTCGTCGAAGGGCGCGCGTTCGATGTCCTGGCCTCCAACCCCATGGCGGTCGCGCTCTCCCCCCGCCTGCAGCCCGGCAAGAACCGGCTGCGCTCCCTCCTCCTCGACCCCGAGGAACAGGCATTCCAACAGGACTGGACGAAGGCCACCGCGGATTCTGTCGCCGCCCTTCGCACCACCATCGGGGACGACACCGACAACCCCCGGTTCGTCGAACTCGTCGGAGAACTCGCACTGTCCAGTCAGCGGTTCCGCACCCTGTGGGCCCGCCATGACGTCCGCAGTCTCGACGGAGGCACGACCACCGTCCACCACCCCGTTGTCGGTGAACTACGCCTCCACCGCGACAAACTCGCCATCGGCGACGTCATCCTCGTCGTCTACTACCCCGACAAGGACAGCGACAGCGACGAGAAACTGCGGCTCCTCGCCGCACTCTCACACACCGAGTCCGCCGGTACAGCACACGACAGACCGGCGGACGCCCCGCGCCCAAAGACACTCTGACGAGCACGCGCCGCCCCGGCGTCGCAACCAGAACGCCCGCACCATGCCGCACTGGCCGCACCGCCGGACGTACCTCCATGGTCCTCCCGTCTGGCGGTGCGGGCCAGGACCGGGTCATTCCTCGTCGGTGGCGTCCGGGTCGCGCAGCGGGCGCAGGCCTCCGGGCAGGTCGGGAAGCTGGAAGGAGTACCGGCCGAGCAT
>NZ_JBFAWW010000089.1:0-6640 GCF_040680495.1 Streptomyces sp. NPDC052036
CAACCGCCGGGGAGATCCTCGCCAAGGTCCGGCTCGTCCAGACCGCCGTGAAGAAACTCGTCAACAACAACTCGAACTGACACAAACCAGATCACGAGACACTAGTCGCCGGTCGTGCCGTCGAGCATCTCGCGCAGGATGTCCAGGTGGCCATTGTGGCGGGCCGTCTCCTCGGTGAGGTGGAGGAGGATCCAGCGCAGGTCGACGTGGAGGCCGTTGCGGACGGCTCGCTGGGCATGCGTGTCCAGGCCGTTCCCGGCGACCAATTCGCGGTAGCGGGCACTCTGTTCAGCGTATTCATCGAGCAACTGCGTGAGCGGGAAGTCGACGGCGATACGCATCTCGCGGTCGGGGTCCTCCTTGGTCCAGGGGCCCCGGTCTTCCTCGCCGAGGAAGACCACTTGGAACCAGTAGTACTCGACCCAGCGGAGGTGGTTGATCAGTCCGCTCATGGTCATCAGCGGTGAGCCCGGCAGGAGCGCCTTGCGTGCGTTCTCCGCAGAGACGCCATCGCACTTGGCGCGGGCGGTGTCACGTGCGTAGTCGAGAAACGTGGTGAGCTGGGTGCGCTCGTCCCACGCGGGCGGGGTGTCGTCGATTCTGGTCATCGCGCGAAGCGTCCCCGATCACCGCGACCGATGTCGAGGTATTTATCGACGGACCCAACCTGCTCCACCCAGCTCCTTGTCCGGCGGGACGCTACAGCGATTCAGCGCCAGTGGGCCGCCCCGGCATGATCCGCCGGACAGGCCCTAGGCTTCTCAGGGCCGGTCTGGCCGACGGGGCCGCAGCGGCCGGTAGCCGGCCGGGTCGAGCTTGGCGAGTTCGGTGTCGACCTCGACGTTGATCGTGCCGAAGAAGTTCACGTTCTCGCTGTGGGCCGGGGAGATGTGCGCGAGGAGTTCGTCGTCGACCGCGCGGCCCTCGGCCCGCATCTGGGCGATGGCCAGGCTGTAGTACTCCGTGGTCCAGGTAACGACCGAGTTGGTCAGCAGCGTCAGGCACCATGCCTGCTCGGTCTGTGCGGCCAGGTGGCGGTGGCGGATCGCGCCCTCGTGCGCGTAGAGCAGGCTGCGGCGCAGGGAGTGTAGGGACTCGCCCTTGTTGAGCTGCCGGGCGATCTTCCTGCGGTAGGTCTCGTCCGCCAGATAGCGGGCGGCGTAGATGGTGCGTCGAAGCGCCCCGTACTCCTTCATAGCCGCGGCGAGGGTGTTCTGCCGGGAGGAGGCGGACAACTTGCCGACGATCAGCGAGGCGGTGGCGTGCCCGAACTTGATCGACCCCGCCAGGCGGAGCAGATCGTCCCAGTTCTCCTCGATCAGCCCCATTTTGATCTTCTGGGTGAGCAGGGGCCCGGCTACCAGCCAGAGGCTGTTGACGTCCCGCTGCGGGTCCATCCGGTACAGGGTGATCTTCCCCAGGTCCCGGATGCGCGGCGAGAGCTGCATCCCGACGAGGTCGAACAGTGCGAAGTTGACCAGGGTGACGCCGTGCGTGTCGGTTGCGTGCTCGGTGATCGGCAGGTCGGTCTTGTTGCCCATGACCTCGTCCAGCACGTAGTGCGCCTCCCGGCGGGTGACCACGATGACCTTCGTGCCGAACGTCGTGTGCTGGTCCGAGACGTGCGTGTACGTCGACAGGCCCTGACCGGCGAAGTACTTCTTCATCGCACGCGCGGTCGTCGACTTACCCTTGACCGGGAACCGCTGCCCGTCCGAGGAGGACAGTGTGCCGCCGCCGAACGCCTGGGTCAGCGAGAGGCGGTGGTGGTAGTTGACGACTGCGGCGTTCGCCGCCGCCAGGGTCTCCTCGCGGAGGTGCCACTCCTGGGTCCAGGCCAGCATGTCGTAGGAGATCCCGCACGCCTCCGCCATCCGCACCAGGCCCAGATTCGTCGCGTTCGCAATCAGCACCGCCAGCAGGTTCCGCTTGAGCTCCGGGGAGCGGGCCTGCTTGCCGCCGGCGTGCGTGAAGCAGTCCAGGAACCCGGTCCGCCGGTCCAGCTCCACCAGCAAAGAGGCGATCGGGGCCAGCGGCAGCAGCTCCGACAGCTCCTCCTTCAGCTCGGCGGCCTCGGCCGCCCACTGCGCGGGCGTGAACAGGTACGACGCCGGATCGGCGTACCGGCGCGAGGACGGCACATACACATCCCCCGACCGCAGCCCGTCGCGCAGGCCCAGCAGCACCGTCAACTCCCAGAAGTGCCGGTACGCCGTGACATCCCGATCCCGAGCCGCCTGCTCCAGATAGCCGGCCCACTTCGCAGGCACGAAATCCGTCGGCGCATGGTCGGGGACCTTCCGGGCCCCGTCCGCGTTCAGCTTCTTCAGGATCGTCACGGCCTCCATCAGTGCCTCGGAGCCCGTGCCGCCGGTGAAGCTGATCGCCTTCAGCACGTCCGGGGTGAACTGCCGCAAGTAGGAATAGGAGTTGTCGAGCATCGCCAGATGCCCGTTGTCACGCGGCAGCCTGCCAGTGGCCTGGGCGACGGCGGCCCGCAACCGCTCCATGCCGATGGTGTTCCGCAGCAGCCCGCCGACCATCTCGTCCTCGATCCCGGTGTCCACCAGGACCGGCAGGATCTTGTCCAGCAGGGCCTGCCGTCCCTCCCCGGCCGCGGCACGGGCCGCCAGCTCGTCGCGCATCTTGGTGCGCGCCCGGCTCTCCCGCGCGGAGACGGCCTGGTCGAACAGGCTGATGACCTCGTCCAGCACATCGGCGGCGGACTGCGAGAGCACCGTCAGCAGGATCGGGTGACGGCGCTGCGGCTCGCGCCGGTCCAATGACTGCGCGGTCAGGCGGCGCCCGACCGCCCGCGCGGGAAGGCCACCTTGTCCAGCTCGGCCTTCACCGCGTTCGCCGAGTCCCCGGTCGCTCCCTTGGACAGCCAGTTCAGCCGCGTCGTCCCGATCGAGGAGTCCACCGTCAGCAGACCGTCGAGCTCACCCATCAACTTCGGCGTCAACAGATGTCGCACCCGCTGGTACGTCTCCCGCCCGGCCTCCGCCCGCGCCGCGGCTACCCGCTCCAGCAGCTTCACCACCCCGGGCCGCACCACCCGCGAGGACGCCAGATGCTCACACGCCAGACGGAACAGCAGCGACGGCGAGTCGTGTTCCATCGCGCGGGCGAGCAGAAACTCGTCCAGCTCCTTCAACTCCAGCACCTTCGCTGGCTTCCAGTTCAGGTACCGCATCACCTCACGCAGATGACCGGTGCGGGTCTGCTTCCGCTCCCCGTAGAACCGCAGCTCACCCACGGGAATCTGCAGGTACTCGGACAACCGGGCCACCGCCGCCACCGGCGCCGAGGAAACGTCGTCCGGAACGAACCCGAGCCACGGCAGCGTGCACAGCTGGACCGCCAGCCCCAGCCGGTCCTTCGGGCTACGGCCGCGGCCCGGATCGATGAACCCCACGTCCGCCGGCGTCAGCGTGAAGAACCGGATCAGCTCTTCCTTGTTGATCTCCGGAAAGCCGCGCAGCCGCGCCAGCTCGTCATCCGCGAACACACGGGCCGCCACCGAGAACCCCCACCACAAGCAGTCACACGCGGCAACACCTGTCGTGTCGACGGCTTACCGCATTGCATGGTGAACGACCCGGCCGCTCCTCAAGACACGGCGTGAAGAGGGCTGCTGATCCCGTCGTCAGCGACCGCGGAGTTCTGGCTATCCGAGCGACATCTCCCCAGGTCAGCGATATCCGTTGTTTTTGCGGCGGATGATACGGCGACCCCATCGACCCGCCTGCGAGCGATCACCCACTCCTGCCATTCCAGCTCGGCCGCGGCCAACTCGGCCTGGATGCGATCAGCCTCCTCACGCAGCTCGTCCACGCGACGGCGAGCACCCAGCTCACGCTGTTCCAACAGCCCAACCACCGACGGCATCCACGACCTCCCGGGAAGCGACACCACGACAGGCCACTACTCCCACGGGACCCCCGGCCCTGCGCCCGACCAGCGGAAACGCATCCCTCAAGCCCGGAAAGACAACAGCTTCTTACATGGAATCGAGCCTCCACCTGACCCGGGGCGGTTCAGGGAAATCGCCAACAAGCGTGTATCTAGGGCGAACCTCGAGTCCCACCAACTGCCACACCGCTGATCAGCAAGTTCGACCTCATCCAAGGCCCAGAACCCCGATTAACTGCGGAGCCCGGGCAAGGATGTTAAGAGCGAGAATGCGCTGGTGGCACTGAGTGCTGATGATCTGAACGAGAAGGTGACTCACCGACCTCGGCCTCGTCCGCACCGTTACCGTTGCCGTCTGACAGCGTTCACGGACACGCCCGACGTGTTCGGGGCGCCCTGCCGGCAGAGAACCTGCCGCTCCGAGCGCATCGCACGGCAAGGCACTACGCGCCGGCCCGCAGCCCTCAGCATCTACGACAACCCGAGCCCGATCCGACGAACTCCCCTCGTGAGCAACCCCCTTGTGGCACTCTGTCCGCACCTTGATTTGCCACACCCACGGGGGCGGAATGAAACGAGCACGAGAATCAGTAGAGATCGGCCTTGTCTTCAGCGATCCGGACGGCGCGGAGACGGCCGAACGCGAGATGGAGTCGCTGATCGAGGAACTCGACCAGCTCCCACTGCTCCACATGGAACATACTCCGGCCCCACCGGCACCCCACGGCACCCGGGCCGGTGACGCCACCGTCTACAGTTCCCTGGTCCTGGGCCTGGCCGGAGCACCCGCCATCCGGTCACTGATCCTGCTGGTCCAGGACTGGCTGGCCCGCCGCACCTCGGGCACGGTCACCCTTCGGATCGACGACAGCGAACTGGTCCTGGAAGCTGGATCGCCCGCCGAGCGCCGTCGGATCGTCGAAGCCTTCCTGACACACCTCTCCTCCACCGGCCGCGAAGATGACTCCGATGGCTAAGCGGGCGCTGGTGCTGGCCACCGAGACATACGACGACTCCCGGTTCGCCTCCCTGCCCGGTGCGGCCTCCGACGCCGAGCAACTGCGCGATGTCCTGGGCGACCAGGAGGTTGGCGGGTTCGAGGTGAACGTATTGGTCGACAAATCGACGCGGATCTGGAAGAAAGCGATCGAGCAGTTCTTCGGGTCGGCCACCAGCGACGACACTCTGTTGTTGCACCTGTCCTGCCACGGCCGCAAGGACCGCCGCAACCGGCTGCACTTCATCACACGAGACAGCGAGTTCGACGCGCTGGCCGCGACCTCGGTCGACGCGGAATTCATCGCCGCCCGCATGGAAGAGAGCCGCAGCCGACGCACCATCCTGCTGCTCGACTGCTGCTACAGCGGGGCCTTCAACAGGGGAATGCGTACCCGCGGTGACCAGGAGGAGGTCGAACTCAAGGAGACCTTCGAGGGCAGCGGCCGGATCGTCATTACCTCCTCCACCGCCCTCCAGTACAGCTACGAGAGCGCACCCGAGAACGACCTCGCCAGTAGAGAAGAAGGCAAGGCATCGGTGTTCACCTCCGCAGTCGTGCACGGTCTGCGGACCGGGGAGGCCGACCTCAACGCGGACGGCTTCATCAGCGCCGACGAGCTGTACCACTTCATCAGCCACTGGGTACCCAAACAGGTGCCGAACCAGACTCCGACGCTGAGCGTCACCTCGGCCGAGGGGGAGAGCCTCGTGCTGGCCCGTAACCCGCGTGCCGTCAAGTTGGCCCACCGGGCCCTGCGCAGCCCACTCGGCGGCGGCACAGAACCCTTCCCCATGCAAAAGTTGGCGCTTTCCGAGGCCAGCCGCCTAGTGCAGCAGTCGGAGAAGAGATCAGCCGAGCTGATCGGGCAGCTTGAGACGGCGAGAATGGAAGTGGCCCGGAACGCCGGTCCCCGGGCTCGGAACGCCCGGGCACTGGTGCGGATGCTGAGCCTGCTGTTCGGGCTTCTCGGAGGGGCGATCGGCATGTGGACGGCCTCGTTCTGGGTGGCCGGCTTCACCCTGCCCAACGGCGGTGGGAAGTTCCCAGCGCTGGCGATCTGCGTCGCGGTCCTCAACATGTCCTTCTTGGTCGTGGCTGCCGCGACGTCCAGGGCCATGGTCTATGGGCCGAGGGCCGTGCGTGGATTGATCATGGAGGAGGTGGCCGGAGGGAAGCGGACCAAGCGAAAGGGCCTCTGGGGTCTCCTGTTCGCCTGTGCCCTGGCACTTCCGTTCTTTGCCTTCGCCGCCGAGCTGATCTGGCTGGCTCCCGCCACTCTCCGTCTCGGAGAATGGATCTCACATCTGGCGGGATTCCCCGTTGGCATCCCGTCCGGCTGGGGCAGCACGCTGGTCGTGCTGTTTGAGACCGTCGGGGGGTCCGCCGCCATGGCCGTGGCCCGTGAGCGCACGCCCGACGAGGAGGTCATCGAGGAGAGGGGCCCCGGCTACGTCAGACGAGTCAGGTACAAGAAGTTCGGTCCGTTCCGCTGGAGGGAGGAGCACAGGCAGGGCGGTGGCTTCGACTTCTTGTGACCTCGCGCGTCGGTGGCCCGCACAGTGCAGTCGACAGGTTGGGGGATCTGCTACTGAGGTTTTCAGGGTGGGGTCGGTGGGTCGATAGCCAGGCCGGTGGCGGTGAGGCAGCCGTCGGTGAGGTGGGGTCGGAGTTGGATCCTGCGTAACTCGCGGCGGAGTTTGCGGTCGAGGTCGTGGGGTGTGTCGA
>NZ_JBFAWW010000090.1:0-6225 GCF_040680495.1 Streptomyces sp. NPDC052036
ACCGCACCCACGGCGTCACCTACTTCCACGGCTGCTACTCCGTCGGCGACGACCGGCTGTGGGGCGTCAACCACCGCCGCAAAGGCACCGCCAACGATCGTGTCCCTTCTGGTGGTGCAGCCGATCATTGGGTGGGCGTGTTCGGGGTGTTGGGTAGTGCGGGGGCGCTTTCGGGGAGCTTGGCGGGGTAGATCTGGTCCATGCTGCCCTCGGGGAGGTAGCGGCGGGGGAAGGCGATCCACTCGTCGTGGAGTTCGAAAAGCACGGCGGTGACCAGCCGCAGAAGTGCGTCGTCGTTGGGGAAGACCTGGACGACGTCGGTGCGGCGCTTGACCTCGCGGTTGATCCGCTCCAGCGGGTTCGTCGATTGGATCTTCTTCCAATGTCGCTCCGGGAAGACTGCGAAGGCGGTCAGGTCGTCCTTCGCCTCCAGCAGCATCGCTTTGACCTTCGGGAACTGTGTGCCGAGCATGTCGGCGACGGTGTCGAGCTGGGTGCCGACCGCGTCGGCGGTGGGCTGGGCGAAGATCGTGCGAATCGTCGCCGCGACCATCTCTGCCGCATCCTTGTTGATCACGCCGAACACGTTGCGCAGGAAGTGAACCTGTATGGAATTAAGGTGCTGATTCTGTCGGCGTGTTGGGCTTCGTCGTGGTGCTGGCGAGGAGGGCTGCGGCAGTGCGGTGCGTGACAGGTGCCGGCGGGAAGGCTATTCCGTCCTCTTCCAACAGCGGGCGGACGTCGCGGAAGGCGTTCGTGAGGGTGCCCCTGCTGATCTGGAAGAGCTCGGTGAGGACTTCTCCGGTGCAGACCTTGCGGTCCATGAGGACGGTGGCCAGGACACGCTCGGCGTCGGTGATCTTCTGCCGGAACACCCCGGCACGGGTCCCGGGCTGGCGGTGCCCGCCGCGCTGTGTGAAGCGCCGTCGTTCGACCAGTGCGGCCTGCCGTTTCGAGAGTCGGTCGATCAGGGCATGGAGGTCGGTGCGGCTCATGCCGGTCAGTGCCGGGTCGGAGAGCTGTTCCGGCAGCGGGGGCCGGACTTCGGTGGGTGACATTCCGGTGTGCAGGAATGCCACCAGGTGGTCCGGTTTGGTGAACCGGACTGCGGAGAGCCCGACAGTGGTGCCGGTGTCGTCCAGCAGCCGGCGCGTGTCCGTTTCCACCGGAATCCGTCCCGGTGGAGCAACTCGGTCAGCCAGGCCGCCGAGATCCGCACGCCCCGTTCCGCGGCCAGCCAGTCACACAACGCGGCGGCAGTCCAGGTACGGCCCTGCTGGGCGGACTCGTCCAGCAGCGCGGCCAGCGCCTCGCGGTCCTCACGGGTGACCGAGGCTGGGCGGCCCGGGCGCAGAGCATCCGCCAGCGCGTCGAACCCGCCTGCCGCGAAGCGGTGGACCGCACCACGCACGGTGACCACGTTGCATTCGAGCAGGTCAGCCACCTCCGGCACTATCAAGCCCCGTCCCATCAGCCGTATGCACTCAAGACGCAGTCGGGTACCCGGCGCGAGATCACGTGCCCGCAAACGCTCCCGCACCTCGCGCTTCTGATCGGACGTCAACTCCACACGCAAGATCTTCGGCATGGGCACCCCCGTCCCGCCTCATACCCGAACCACAGCCCCACATCACCGAGACCGCTCAGTGCCCTCGGTCAAGACACTTCGAGTTCGGGCAAAGAGAAGTAACCGCTGATCGCCTCCACGATCCGCTCCTCGTTGTCATCCCTGTCGAGATCCGCCTGCGGCCCGATCAGATTCGCCGCCGTGAGGTCGGACAGCAGCAGGTCGGGCTCCTCGCCTACCCGGTAGTACGGAGTCTCGAAGCTGAAAGCGGTGATCAGGCGTCCATCTCGGTGGTACGCAAACGAGGGGCCATGGGCTTTGGCGATGCATGGTTCGGTCACGAAAACGACGAGTTCGCCGCCGTCCAGGCACAGCTGCTGGTAATCGGCAAGGTCATAGTCGCCGCTCTCCCAGCTGAGCATGTCGTGCATCATCACCCCCCAGTCGGTTCCCTTGCCGTACGCGAGTGGTATTCGCCGCACGGCGAGGAGTCGTTGCGTGAGCCCGTCCAGAGACATCCCCCGGAAGAAGACGACGTTGGTCTCCTCGTGGTGCGGGAGCGGGCCGTGTATCCAATGCGTCATACCGGGCACCGTAGAGGAACCCACTGACACGGCCGCACAGCCGCCCGCCGTCGTCAAGACAGGGCAGGTGGTCAGCGCCAGGGACAGGAGCATGTCCCTTGGTCGTGGGCTTGGGCGGCCAAAGATTCAGCACTCGACATCGCCGTAACCGCTTAGAACTGGCAGCGCACCGCGTGGAGTGTCTCTTTGCACGGTGAACAGGGGATTCCGGTGCCGGAGTGCACAGTGAGTCGTGCGACGGCATCTTCTTCTCCTCGACGAGGAGGTACGGGCGTGTCCAGCGGGCCCGCTCTCGAACGCCCAGATACAGCGGCGAAGCCACAGATCAACGGAGCCAGTCACCAGTTGCCGCGAGGTCGAACGGCGCCAAGCTGGACCTCGTGCCGGCATTCGCGGCGGTCCGGCAAGCCGCTCACACGGCGGCCTTCCCCCTCCGACCAGCTGAAGCCGCACAGCGCCGTGGGCCAGCGCGCTCGTAGTCATCGGAGGTGGCATGGGAGCCGTAGCCCCGAACGTTCCACGTGACCGTCGTCCCGCTGTCGTAGGGGGCACCGTCCGGCCAGTCGTACACGGCTTCGGTGGAGGTGCAGCGCATCCGGAGATCAGGGCCTTTCCACCGGGCACCCTGCCGCGCCTGAGCGGCGGCGTCGACGGCGTCGGCCAGGCGCTCGAAGGACAGGTCGTAGTCCTTCATGTGGCTCCAGCTGCCCGGCTCCTGCTTCCCGACCAGCGCACGGAACTCCAGCAGCAGCCGCTCCAGGTCGTGCCGCCCGACCCGCAGGGTGTCGCTCTCGTCGTCGTACGCGTCGTCGGGGGTGATCTTCACGGGCACCGCACTGCTCCTTATCCACGCACGCTGGTGGGCTGAGTGTGCCGAGACAGAGGGCGCCCCCGCACCCGGTGTCACGCTGTGAGATCTATAAGGCTCACAGCCTGTTTCCCCAGGTGGACGGGGTGAACTATGAGGCTGTGAGGGTGTGAGGTGGGTGGTTCAGCCGCCGCCTCCACCCCGTCCCACGGCACGCACCAGCTGCTCCGTGCCCGCGCTTCCACACGCCCTGGTGCGGCCCGCCGGCGCGCAGGACGATGGAGTCGTGGGCGAGCACGACCAGGACCACGAGCACGCCGTCGAACCGGCGCGGCCGCCGCTTACCGCGGCCCGCGCCCGGGAGATCACGGCCGGGCTGCGCGAAGCGATGGACGACGTCCGGCGCTCCGTGGCGGTGCTCGCCGCCCGGGTCCGCGACGCACACGCCGCCCGGGCGTGGCTGCCGCTCGGCTTCACCTCGTGGGAGACGTACAGCCAGGCGGAGTTCGGCATCAGCCGCGCGCAGGCGTACCGGCTCCTGGACGTCGCCCGCGCCCTGGCCGCCATCCACGACGCGGTCGCCGCCGGCACCGAGACGTCCCGCACGCTTTTCCAGCCTGTGCTGTAGCTGTTCGGGATGTCCGTGGTGTTCGTGACCACGGACATCCCGTGCTCGTTTGCCGACCGGCGCCGTGGTGTTCGCCATGTCCAGGCAGCTCGGCACGGAGGCAACGTGGCACGCAGGCTGTCAATCGGTCAGCTCAGGGTGCAGGAGGTCATCCACCGGGACGGGTGGCGGTCGTGCACGATCGTCCAGCCGACCGGTGGCGTACATGCGGGGGCCGAACGGTTCCTGTCGCAGCACGCGGGCACCGGGTCGGACCGGCCGTACGCGTACCTGCTCGTCGACCACCTGAGGTGGCTGGAGCACGAGGGGCTGGCCCCGGAGAGCGTCGGCTTCCGGGACCTGGAGCGGTACATGGGCGCGGTCGGGGCGAAGGTCGCCGCGCCGCTGAGGTCGCCGTGGCGGGTCGGCAAGCGCCCTTGCGCCGTGCCGTTTAGCCGATCACCGGCGGCCGATGGACGCAGTTTGAAGATCCACGCCGCGGTCCACCTCCTCGAACAATGCTGCCGCTCCGGCAGCGGTGTCCAAGGCCCACCGACCCGTGCTCAGCAGACCCAGGACCACGATGCCCAAGCCCAGCCCGAGCACCATCCACCAGATGCCGTGCTCCGCGCCGGTGAATGCCGTCCCGCCGCTGGGCAAGACCGATCCCACGATCGTTCCGGAGATCGCGACGCCCAGGGTGATGCCGGTCTGCCGGCCTGCGGAGGCCAGCGAGGCGGCCACCCCGGCCATCGAGCGGGGCATGCCGGAGACCGCTGTGTTGGTGATCGGGGGGTTCACGGTGCTCAGGAAGATGCCGAACAACAGGTAGGTCGCGAGCACGGCCGGCAGCGGGGTGTCCGGTCCGAGCCAGAGCGACGCTCCACCGCCCAGCGTCAGCGCGCCACCGGCAACCAGCAGCGGCAGCCTGGGACCTCGCGTGCCGACCAGCCGGCCGGTGAGCGGGGAGAGCACCACGACCAGTGCCCCAACCGGGAGCAGGCACAGCCCGGTCGCCAGCGCCGACAGACCGCGTACGTCCTGCAGGTACTGGGTGGTCACGAACAGGAATGTGCCGAACCCGCACAGAGCAAAGAGCGCCATCAGGATCGCCGAGCTGAACGGCACGCTGCAAAACAGGCGCAATTCCAACAGCGGGTCGACGCGGCGTGGTTCGTAGCCGAGGATGCAGAGTACGCCGAGCACGGCCACGGCGAGCAGGCCCAGGATGACCGGCGAGGTCCAGCCCAGCCGCCTGGACTCGATGATCGAGAAGACGACGCTGCCCAGTACCAGGATTATCAGGGTCTGGCCCACGGGGTCGAACCGGCGTGCCCGAGCAGCGCGGGACTCGGGGACAAACACTGCGGTGCACACGATCGCTGCGGCCACGATCGGCACGTTGATCCAGAAGATGGAGTGCCAGCCGAAGCCGTCGACCAGGGCGCCGCCGAGGATCGGGCCCAGCGCAAGCGACAGGCCGGTCATCGACCCGAACACGCCGATGGCCCTGGCCCGCTCAGCCGGGTCGGGAAATGTGGTGGCGACGATCGCCATCGCCACCGGGTTGAGCATCGTGCCGCCGACAGCCTGCAGCGCCCGCGCCCCGATCAGCCAGGGGAGAGTCGGCGCCAGGCCGCACAGCAGCGAGCCCAATCCGAAGGCGGCAAGGCCGACCTGGAAGATGCGCCGACGGCCGACCCGGTCAGCGGTGGACCCTGCCAGCACCAGGAAGCCGGCCAGCACCAGGGTGTACGCGTCGACCGTCCACTGCAGGCCGGACACCGAGGCGTGCAGATCGCGGCGAATTGACGGCAGCGCGACGTTGACGATGGAGATGTCCATCACCACGGCGATCACGCTGGCACAGCAGATCGCGAGCACCAAGAGTCGGCGGCGCCGACTGAGTTCAGGCATGCGGAATTCTCCCGTCGAGAAGGACTGCTGACAATCGGCAGTGAGCCTTTGCCAACTTGAGACGTGATCAGGTCAGTTGGTTCGACATATGAGTGAAGCCCCTGGTAGACGGGTTCACGACCAAGATCACCCGGTACCCACCAGAGCAACACCGTTGCGTTTGGATCTTGACCTGCTCGTCAAGGGGTGCGGGAACGAGGCAACGGGACTTCTGATAGATCAACTTGTTGCGAAGCGAGTCGATCATGCACTGGAGTCCCGTTGCAGGAGAAGTCTGTCATCGTCCGGACGATCGAGGCGGCCGGGGGTGTGTACGCGCCGGGCCATGTGGGCGAGTTGACACAGATCGTGGACTTCGCGCTGGTCGATGCGGTGCTGGAAGAGACCGGAACGCGGGAGAGACGGTTGCGGCTGCTGCCCTCGCGGGTGGTGGTCTACTTTGTTCTCGCGCTGGGCCTGTTCGAGCACGACTCGCACCGCACCGTGTGGGGCAAGCTGGTGGCCGGCCTGGAGGGCCTGGCCCTGGTGCGGCCCAGCGTCTCCTCGCTGTCGAGGGCACGGCGGCGGGTAGGGGTCGCTCCGCTGCGGCGTCTGTTCGAGACGCTGGCGGGACCCGTCGCCGCCCGTCACCAGGCCGGTGCATTCTACCGCGTCGTACTCCGATTGAACTCGTAGTCGCCCGAGGGGATGACGTTCCTTGATCCCTGCGGTACGCCATGGTGGTGAGGTATGCGCAGGCGGG
>NZ_JBFAWW010000091.1:0-6210 GCF_040680495.1 Streptomyces sp. NPDC052036
CCGTAATTCCGCGGCCTGTTCCGAAGAGAGGTTCATGCACTACCCAACGAGTCAAAGAGCTTCAGGTGACACAAACCAGATCACGCGACACTAGTGGGCACGAACCGTCTGGTGGTGCCGGTCCGTCCCTACGTTGTCGAGGCTGCGTCCGGCCTCACCCCCAACCCGGGGCTGAGCCTGCCTCCAGCTTCAACCGGTCACTGCGATGACCGGCGGCGGACTCCTCCTTCCGCAAGATCCCTCAGCGCCTCGTGGCGCACAGCCGACCTCGTCAACGACGATCAGCGGGATCCGGCCCAGCCGGGTCAACTCGGCGCCGAGTTTGCCCACTTGGTGGGCTCCGGCGAGGCGGGTGACCCACTGGGCGGCGGCGAAGGCGACCCGGTGGCGGGCCTGGCACGCCCGGATGCCGAGCCCGGTGGCGAGGTGGGTTTTGCCGGTGCCGGGCGGCCCCAGGAAGATCACGTTCTCCTTGCGGACGCACATTGATCGACCGCCGGTTGTATCCGACTGCCCTGCCGAGACCACCCTCGATGAACTCATCCGGATCGCGGGCAGCCGATGGGCTGTGGAGGAATGTTCCCAGACCGCGAAAGAGGAATGCGGCCTGGATGACTACCAGGTGCGGCCGAGCGCGGCGAGACCGAGTGCTCGGCTATCTACAACGACCTGGGCATCAGCAAGTCCAACGCCTCGCATCACTTCCAGGTCCTGCGCGAGTGTGGACTCATCTGGCGCAGCCACCGCGGCCAGCAGCAGAGCGCCCGGCTGCGGAGGGACGAGTTCGAGAAGAGGTTTCCCGGACGGCTGCTCGCCGTGCTGCACAACATGGAGGCCGGCGTGCCCGGGAACACGCCGGCCTCGGGCTGACCGGGGGAGCGGTCGGCCGAACATGGGTGGTGAGCGGCGAAGCGGGGACGAGGGTCAGCAGGAGAAAGGGGTGGTCAGGCTCAGGCCCGAGTGCTCCTCCCGCAACGTGACCACATCACCGTCGCACAGCCCGACACCGTCCATGTGGGAGCTGGTGCAGGAGCCAAGCAGCAGGTACACGACCGTGCCTGCAGCGAACAGCTTGCGCCGGTGCAGCAACAGCCGTTCCAGCACGCGCGGCGCGTAGAGCATCTCCCGCCTGCCGAGCGCGCCCTTGCGTTGCCATACGACCGTGCTGCCCCGGCTGATCGAGGTGCTGACCGGGCTCGACTCCGGCAGGTCCGCCAGGGTCACCTCGGAGGCTACCGCCGTCGGCTGCAGCTTGGAGAAGTTCGCCAGACTCCGGCGCGCGTGCCTGAGGCCCGCGTCGGAGAAGTCGTTTGCCGGCGTGTAGCCGAGGTAGACCGGCTCGCCCTCCTTGTTCACGCAGTACACGGCGCAGTACTCGGCCTCGATGCCGCCGCCGGTGAGCGGCACCGGGCTGGCCAGCCGCTCCCCGTCCGTGCACAACAGGTCTCAGGTGCCCTTGTAGTAGAAGTCCAGCCGCCCCTTCTGCACCGCCGCCTCGTTCACTTCACGGCACGGTGCGTGTAGCCGAAGCTGTAGACGGGGGCCCGGGAAGGGTCCTCGGGCAGGAGGGCACCAGTCGCCCCGCGCGCGGCCACACCTCGGGGCCGTCGCGGCCGTCCAAGTACCGGTCCCAGGTGAGTCCGCTGTCGGCGTAGCCGAGGGCAAGTTCGTAAGATCCGGTGACTTTCACGGGCACGGTCATCCCTTCTTCAGGAAGACCTTGTACTCGACCCCGCCGAGCACCAGGTCCCGGGTCTCCACAAGGTTGTCGGGCACCTCGCCAGCGTCGGCGAGGGCTCGGACGTCGGCGAGCAGCACGCCGCCCTTGAGCAGGGTGCGCTCCAGCTCGGCCAGGGGCACCGCCGGGGTGCCTAGCGCGTGGTCGCAGACGGTCAGGTCGTACCCGACGCGTTTGTTGTAGTGGAAGGTGCCGGCGGTCTCGAAGGGCAGCATGGTGCCGGTGAGGTCCGAACGCACCCGGACACGCAGTGCCTTGTGGTCGCTGGCCCACTGCAAGACGTACGGCGTGAGGTCGCCGGAGTGGGCCGCGATGTCGAGTCGGCCCTGGGCGAGCAGCGGCACCAAACGCAGCGAGGAGGGACGGATCAGCAGCGTCCGCGACCGCGGGTGCGTCAGTTCCGCCGTCAGCTCGGCCAGCTCGGACAGATCCATGCCCCCGTCCAGCAGCGCCGCACTCTCGTCGGCGTACACGCGCCGCCAGTCCTGGTCGACCTTTCCCCAGTCGGAGATGCGCAGCATCTCCTCCACGGTCAGGTCGTACCGGCCGAACAGGAAGGCCTTGAACGGCTGGTACTGCAGGATGCGACCGTGGTCGCCGACAATAGAGTAGTCGCCCACCCAGGCATTGATGAAGGAACGGGTGTCCACGACGCTCGCCAGACCGAGATAGTCGCTGTTCCAGCCGACCAAGGCGTCGCGCCCCACCCAGGCGTAGTCGCGCAGCACTATCCCGGGCTGATGGGTCATGGACACCGTGCGCGCCCCGATCGACGGCCGGCCGTAGGCGCTGTGGTCTTGGCGCAGCAGCAGGCTGCCAGGGGACAGCCAGGCACCGTCGCCGATGGTGATGTCGCCGCCCGCGTTGATCCCACTGCCTTTACCGAACCGCACGTACCGGCCGATGTTGATCCGGGGTATCTGCGTGGCCTCCAGGCCGTACTGGTGGTCCGCGTGAGGTGCGCTGAAGTGGGCGCCGCCGTCGAAGTGAGTGGGCAGGATCCAGTGCTGCCCGGTGCCCTCCCGCACCAGCAGAGGGTCACCCGAAGTGTCGACGGAAAAATGACCCTCCGGCAGCCCGAGCTCGGCGGCGAGTTCCCCGAGGAATTTCTTCACCAGCCGACCGAATTGCATCTGCTGGTACGCGTTTCCGATGCCGGACGATAACTTCTTGAGCTCCTCCAGGACCTGCGCGTACCGAAGAATCGGGTAGGGCCTAGATAATTCGGCCAGACTTTCCGGCGGATTTCCAGGAGCGCTCCGCTCCACCGTGGCGCGTTCGTCGAAGTAGTCGGACTTGTTCACCTGTCCCCCAGTAATGATCGGCGAATGAGTGTCCTAGGAATAATCGGACGAACAAGAGGCTACGTGATGGGTCAACGGCTCGACCAACAAGAGTTTCTTATTGATTCAATAAACCACCGCCATGTGATCCATTTCACTGGAAGATTTGGGCCAATCCGACCGGAGGAGACGGGGCGACTACACCCGCGGTTGTGCCAAGCTGAAATTTTTCCCGCTGCGCACGGAGTGTGCCGTGTTCCGCAGTCTTGACGTTGGTAATCTGCGGACGCCAACACCCTCGTTGACCAGGGTTACCCTTCACCGAGGCTGTCTCCTGGCTGTACACGAAGAACGGCTACGGCCTCCAGATCAAGACGTGGATGCAGGCTGAACTCGCCGACCGGGCACATCCTGCGAACTTCGCCCGCCTGCGCGCGACGTTCGCCCCTCCGGACAGTGGCGAGGGCCTGTGGCAGGCGTATACCGACGCCATGACGGCCGCCGTCACCTGCCGCCCAGACGTTCTCGTCGCGCTGACCGAACTCCGCGCGGCAGGCTGGACGATCGAGTGATCACCAACGGTGCTTCGGACATCCAACGCGCGAAGCTGGCTGCGACCGGCCTCGATCAGGTGGTCGATGGCGTCGCCGCCTCCGGCGACCTCGAAATCGGCAAACCCGACCAGCGGCTCTTCCACCTCGCCGCCGACCGGTGCGGACACCATCCGACCGGAGGCGGCTGGAGTGCGGCGACAACCGGTGTACGGCTGCGCTGCTTTCTCGACCTACGCCAGGAGCCCGGCTGGTAGCGCTGCGGGCGGCGACCACGTCCCGCTGACCAGCAGTGGTCGGGGTCATGGTCTGGGCTGGCGGTAGCGTGGTCGACGCCGTGGTCGGTCTGGCCATCGGTGGGTGCGGTCGTCCAAGGTGGGTCGATGAGCGAGCTCCGGCCCGGTGACATTACTACTGACGAGATGCCCCAGGCCATGGACACGGCCCGACGCCAGGGACTGCCGGGTCAGCTGTGCCAGCGTCGTGGTCGCCACGACGTGCTGGTAGTTCACGCGGTGGATGCGCTGGGCGCGCGCGTGGAAGGTTGCTTCCCGGGTGGCCGGGGCCGCGCGACGCGGGGCGAGCGCGAAGACGAACAGCAGCGACGGAAAGGGATGTTCAAGGGCGGCCCGGCATACGTTTCCTGCCAGCGGCTGTGCGGGGCGCGGGCGGCGTTGCGGCGTCCGGTCGGGGGCGCGGAACGGTAGGCGTCGTAGCGCTCCAGCTTGGCGATCAGACGGGCGTAGGACATCGTGCGGTCGATCTCTACGAATGCGCTGCGGCCGTCGTCCAGGAGGACCACAGCGTCGGAGGCCGGGAAGCCAGCTGGGGTGGGGTGGGGTGGGCGACTTCGAGTTGCCAGCCGGACCGGTCGGCCGCCTCCGCCTGGTGGAAGGCGATGACGGCATCGACCACGGCGAGGGCGTGCTCGCGCGGGCCCGTCCTCGCGGCCGTGCGCTGCCCGATGGCCCGCCCCGGCTTCGGCGGAAGTTCACCGGAAGCGGCGGCTTCGGTGAGACCGGGGGGTGCCTCTATGTCTTTCGTCAAGCGAGGCGTGGGGTTCTGGGTTCGTAGAAGGTGCCGTTGCGGAGCATGCCGAACAGCCCGTTGATCCGTTGCCGGGCGAACCGGAGGAGGGCTTGTGTGCGGGTCTTTCCTCTGGACCGGCACTTGTCGTAGTAGGTGCGGGAGGCGGGGACGTGCAGGGCGGCGAACGCGGACAGGAACATCGCGCGTTTGAGCTGCCGGTTTCCGCCGCGTGGGGCGTGCTCGCCGTGGATGGAGGTGCCCGACGACTTGGTGGTCGGGGCGAGGCCGGCGTAGGAGGCGAGGTGGGCGGCAGTGGGGAAACTGGTGCCGTCGCCGACGGTGACCAGCAGAACGGCGGCGGTCCTGACGCCGACGCCGGGCAGCGACGTCAGGACCTTCGAAAGGGTGGTCTTCCAACAGGGCTGTGATCTGGGCTTCCGTGGCCCAGCCGGCGCTGTTCGTGGACGGCGCCGAGCGAGCGGGCCGGCGAGGGGATCACGATGTCCAGCGTGCCGGTGCCCGGCACGACGACGGTCTGCTCGTCGAAGGCCTCGGAGATGTCGTCGATCAGGCGGCTGACCGCCTGACCGGTCTGGAAGTTGTGCCAGATCTCGGCGGCCAGGGCCAGCACGCGCTGAGCGACGCGAACAGCGACGCCCTCGACGGTGCGCCCGCCGTGTTGTTCCAGGTCGAGCCGGCCCTTGAGGGTGTCGTTGACCGCCTCGATCAGCTGGCGGACCTTCTTGAGCATCGGCTCGCCGGGCCGCATGATCTCCTCTGTCCTTGACGGCCGCAGCAGCGTGATGCCCTGTACGGACAGTGACCGCTCGAAGGTCTTCGAGGCGAAACCCTTGTCGCTGATCAGCAGCAGGCCCGGCCGCACGCGCACCAGCTCGGCATCGACCTCCAGCATCGCGGCCAGTACCTCGCGCTCGCCGACCTTGGGATCGGCCAGTGCCCACAGGATCGGCATCCCGGCCGGGGTGCACACCAAGTACAGCCGCAGCCCCCAGAAGAACCGCGAATGCGACACGCGGTACCCGTAGTTGGCCCAGTCCGCCAGTTCCGACCGCTTGACGGTGGGGCGGGACATCCCGCACGGCACCGGGGTCGAGTCCGTGATCCACACCGTGTCGTGCCAGAAGTCAGCGTCCTTGGCAAGCACCCGTATCACACGTTTGATCTGCGGCAGCGCGGCACGCAGCCGCTTGTTGTAGCCGGCATCCTGCGGGATGAAGGGGAACACGTCCTGAAGGTGTACGCGGACGTACCGCAGCCAGCGGGCCTCGCAGTGGAAGCCGAGCATCGCCTGCATGACCGCCAGGCACAGCAACTCCGAGTGACTGAGTTTCGGTGGCCGGCCCGGCAGCCACCCGATACCCGCCAAATCGTCGTCGATCTTCACGTACAGTGCGGTCACGAGAGTGTTCAAGTTCGTCGTCACAAACGGATCTTGAACACCCTCCCTTCGCGCCCGCAGGAATACGGAAAGTCTCGTCTAGACGGCAAATCGTCTACTGAGGTTTTCAGGGTGGGGTCGGTGGGTCGATAGCCAGGCCGGTGGCGGTGAGGCAGCCGTCGGTCAGGTGGGGTCGGAGTTGGATCCTGC
>NZ_JBFAWW010000092.1:0-5580 GCF_040680495.1 Streptomyces sp. NPDC052036
TCCGTAATTCCGCGGCCTGTTCCGAAGAGAGGTTCATGCACTACCCAACGAGTCAAAGAGCTTCAGGTGACACAAACCAGATCACGCGACACTAGATCCGCCGGAGATCATGGACGGAGCCAGAGTCGGATCGAGGCGACGGTGACGGTGCCGTGGAAGATGTAGCCGCGCTTGTCGAATCTCGTGGCCACGGCCCCGGGAGTTCTTCAGCGCGTTGATCGTCCGCTCGACTTCGTTCCTTCGCTTGTAGATCGTCTTGTCGAAGCCGACAGGTCGGCCGCCCTTGCTGCCGCGGGCTTGGCGGTTGGCCCGCTGGTTCTTCGGTTCGGGGATGGTGTGCTTGATCTGGCGTCGGCGCAGATAGCGGCGGTTGCGACGGGAGGAATACGCCTTGTCGCCGCCGAGATGGTCGGGCCGAGTGCGAGGGCGTCCGCCACTGGGGCGGCCAACACGGATGCGTTCCATGACCGGAATGAGCTGCGGAGCGTCGCCCCATTGGCCCGGAGTGATCAGCAGGGCCAGGGGGCGGCGTCCACCCTCACCGGCGAGGTGGATCTTGCAGGTCAGGCCGCCCCGAGAGCGTCCGAGTCGCTGTCCGAGCGGCGCGCCAAGCTGCTGGCCGAACCTTTGCAGCTGACCGTCAACGGTGTCGCCACCCTCGACCAGTCCAACAACCTGACCGGCCTGGAACGGCAGATCGCCTCCGTGGAGGCTGCGACCGCCCCGGACGACACGACCGGCGGGGACACCCTGGTCATCGCCCCGCTGCAGTCCGCCCACCGCCGACGCCACCGCCACTGGTGGCGGTAGTGGCGCACGAGTTCCCGCCGCTGACGCCCGGCGACGCCGGCACCGTCGCCGCGCGTGTCGCCGCGGTGCTCGAGGATGCGTGGCAGCGCCTGGCAGCCGAGCAGGCGGCCGTGATCGCGGTGATCGGCGACAACGCACGCTCCCGGATGGTCGCCGACCGGCTGGCCCAGTTCCAGGCCGCCATCACCGACTTCCGGCAGCGCGTGGATGCCGAGGCGAGAGCGTTCGTGGCCCGCCAGCTGCCGCACCTGTACGAGGAAGGGGCGCGGGCCGCAGCCGAGGCGGTCGGCGGGCACTTCTCGTGGACGCTCATCCACCGCGAGGCCCTGCAGTTGCTGGCCTCCGACTCCTACGCCGACTTCCTGCGCCGCTCCGAGGAGGAGCAGCGCATGGCCGCCGCCTTCTACCGGGCCGTACGGGACGCCGCACGCCGCGAAGTGCCGCTCCTCGCCTCGGGCCACACCACCGCCCTGCAGGCCGCGAAGGCGTTGGCGGACCGGCTGGCCGCCGAACACCAGCTGGCCTACGTCATCTACCGCAACGGGGCGCGGATGCCGGTGCAGGCGTGGGCGGAGTCGGCGACCCTCGCCAAGAGTGCGGTCGCCTACAACGCGGGAACCCTCAACCGGGCTCGTGAGTCGGGGGTGCAGTTCAGGGAGGTGTTCGACGGCGCCGACTGCGGTTGGACCAGCCACAAGGACCCCGACAAGCCGAACGGCACGCTGCGCAGCGTGGAGGACGCCGCGGCGTGGCAGATCTCCCACCCGCGCTGCAGGCGGGCGTTCGGCCCGCGGCCGGACGTCACCGTAGGCACGTGAGGTGTCTGGCCTTCACGGTCACCGGGCATCATGCGGCGGATTATTCGGCGGGTGAATCGAGAGGTTATTCAGTACTGGTAGAGGGACGAGAAGCCGGGCGGGGAAGTCGTGGGCGGCACCCTTGAGATGGGTGTCGGCGCCCTGATCCGGCTCGGTCGGGGCACACCGGACCGCGATTTCGTGGGGGAGGGGTCCGAAGCGCTGTGATGGCCGGGACGGGTGACGGCAGGGGACGGCCCCTTTTGGCCCATTCGAGCCGCTTGATCGCAAGGCGCCTTCGTTCGCCCCTGTGTGCGCTCTGCGGCTGGGTGAAATCTGCACACCAAATACGCCACCGCGACATGGGGTTGGATCTGCACATGAGCCTGCCGGGTGGTGCTCTGTTGATACGCAGTCGTTGTTATGGGTGGCTGGCCAGGTCGTGGCCGGTGACGGCGCGGGCGTAGGCCCGCAGGGCGGTGACGACTTCGGTGCGGGTGCGGCGGCCGGCCAGGATCTCCATCTGGTAACCGTCCTCCATGGCGACGAAGCTCGCCGCCAGTAGGCGGGGCGGGTCCGCCAGGGCGAAGTGCCCCTGGGCCTGTCCCAGCATGAGCACGCCGTAGTAGACCGCGATCTGACGCTCGGTCAGTGAGCTGTCGAGGGCGGCTGCTTTCGCGTTGCGCAGGCAGCGCGGCCAGTACTCGAAGAGCAGCCGCGTCAGAGTGTCGTCCGGCCCGGTGGCCGGGCCATGGTCGATGCAGGCGCGAAGCCGGTCGCGGGCGTCGGTGAAGCGTTCGGCCGCCTGCTCCCGTTGCTGGCTGTAGCGCTCGATGGCCTGCCGGTAGGTGTCGTAGACGAGCGCGTCGAGGTCGCCGTAGTAGAGCACGGCCGCGGGTGTCACCCCGGCCTCCTCGGCGATGTCGCGCAGGCGCAGCCCCTCCAGGCCACGCACCAGCAGCGCCCGCTGCACGGCCGCGCTCAGCTCTGCCCGGCGGGCTTCCTTGCCCTTCTTCCCTGCCGCCATGACCTCCCCTTCTTTCATCCCGCATTCAATCGTATCCGCCCATCTATTGACGGACGAGCCGGGTAGTTCTTAAATCCGCGTTTAACAACTGTCGGCCCGTCCCCCGGGAGCCCTCGTGACCATCAACCCCACCGACGTCGAGGCCAGACCCTCCCCCCGGAGCAAGGGCCTGGCGTCCGATTCGATCGGCCTGCTGTCGATGGTCTCCCTCGGCCTCGCCTCGGTCGCCCCGGCCTACAGCATCACCGTCACCCTCGGTCTGGTGGTCCTCTCCGTCGGCCATCTGGCACCGGCCGCACTGCTGATCGGCTTCGTGCCGATCCTCTGCACCGCCTACGCCTTCCGCGAGCTCAACCGGGTGATGCCGGACTGCGGCACCAACTTCGTCTGGATCACCAGATCCTTCGGCCCCTGGCTCGGCTGGATCTTCGGCAACTGGATCCCGCAGATCGCCACGGTCATCGCGATGACCGCCCTGGCCCAGGTCGGCGCGATCAACCTGCTCTCACTCCTCGGCCTGAGCGGCCTGGCCGGTCAGACCCTGCCTGTGACCTGCCTCGGAGCCGCGCTCATCGCGCTGGTCACCGCCGTCGGCTACCGGGGCGTCCAGCTCTCCGCCGCCGTGCAGACCGCCATGGTCGCCCTGCAACTGGCGGCCCTGATCGGGTTCGGCGTCGCCGCCGTCGCCCGGAACGGCGCCAGCACTCCCAGCCCCGCCTGGCTGAACCCCTTCGGCTTCCATGGCAGCGGGCCGTTCGCCGAGTCCGTGCTGCTCTGCCTGTTCATCTACTGGGGGTGGGACGCCGCGCTGACCGTCAACGAAGAGTCCCGCGACCGCACCCGCGCCCCGGGGCGGGCCGCCGTCATCTCCACCCTCGTCCTGCTCAGCACGTACCTCTTCACGGCGGTCGCCGCGCTCAGCTTCGCCGGGACCGGAACCAGGGGCCTCGGGCTCGGCAACCCGCACAACGCCGCGGACGTTCTGGCCACCCTCGCGCCCGCGGCCCTCGGCGGGCCGCTGGCCAAGGTGGTGCAGCTCGCCGTCACCCTGTCCGCCGTCGCCGCCCTGCTCACCTGCATCGTGTCCACCGCGCGCCCCAACGTCTCGGTGGCCGTGCACGGCGCGCTGCCCAAGACCTTCGCCCGGGTACACCCGCGCTTCCACACCCCCACCGTCGCCACCGTTTTCACCGGCGTGCTGTCGGTCGCACTGCTGGCGGGGCTGAGCTACGCGGCGCCGTCCTTCCTCAGCGACGCCGTACTCTCCATCGGCCTGCTCGTCTGCGCCTACTACGGCGCCACCGCCTTCGCCTGCGTCTGGCACTTCCGCAGCCAACTGCGCACCTCCGCACGGGCCTTGATGTTCCAGGGCGTGCTCCCGTTCGCGGGCGGCCTGATGATGCTCGCCGCCTTCGCCCGCAGCGCCGTGGACATGATCCAGCCCGGCTACGGCAGCACCTCGATCGGCGGCGTCGGCGGCGTATTCCTGCTCGGCGTCGGCTCGATCGTCCTCGGCCTGCTGGTCACCACGGTGATCCGGCTCCGTTTCCCGGACTTCTTCCGCCATGGACGCCATACCGTCACCGACATCCTCGTCACGGAGGACTGAACCATCATGCGCACGCTCGCCATCGCCGCCGTTCAGACCCGACCGGTCGCCCACGACCCCGAGGCGACCTATCACCGCTTCCGGGAGCAGGTCCTCGCCGTGCGCGACCTCTTCCCGCACGTCCAACTCGTCGTCGTACCCGAGCTCCTGCTCGCCGCCGAGCCACCGCTGCTGGAGAGCAGGGACGGCTGGATGCAGGAGGTCGCCGTGCCGGTACCCGGGCCACTCACCGACCGCTTGTGCGCCCTGGCCCGGGAGACCGGGCTGTGGCTGGTGCCCGGCTCGGTCTTCGAACGCGCCGAGGACGGGAACATCTACAACACCGCCCTCGCCATATCTCCCGAGAATGGCATCGTCGCCCGCTACCGCAAGATCTTCCCCTGGCAGCCGTACGAACAGGCCGCTCCCGGAAACGAGTTCACCGTCTTCGACATCCCCGGCGCCGGGCGCGTCGGTCTCGCCATCTGCTATGACGGCTCTTTCCCGGAGACCATGCGCCAACTCGCTTGGCTGGGGGCAGAAGTGGTGATCCAGCCGACCTTGACCACCACCCGAGACCGAGAGATGGAGCTGGTCTGCGCACGCGCCAACGCTTGGACCAACCAGCTCTACGTCGTCAACGTCAACGCCGCCGACCCGGCCGGCGTCGGCACCAGTGCAATCGTCGACCCCGAGGGCATCCTCCGGCAGCAGGCGGGCCCCGGCGAGGAGATCCTCATCGACGTCCTCGACCTGGACACCGTCACCCGCGTCCGCGCGTTCGGCTCCGCCGGGATCAACCGGCCCTGGGCCCAGCTCGCCCGCTACGGCGCCAAGATTGAGCTACCGATGTACGGCGGCACATTCCACACACCGCACTGGCTGAACGACGAAACCTCACAGTAGCCGCGGACGAGCCAAGCCGATACCACCCGCCGACACCACCCGGCGCCCGCCAGGTCGCCGGGGCGCTGGCGTTGGTGCGGCGCCGTGGTGGCGACGTTCAGCGAGGCCGTCCCTGGCGACTCCCGCTGGCGGACCGGGTGTTACTGGTAGCGACGTACTGGTGCCCTCGAACCGATCACGGGCGTAAACGCCGTGGTGATCAGCCGATAGGGACGTGATCACGGCCTGACGTGCGAAGGGGGTGTGAGCATGTGCAGAACTTTAGCTTGGTGTTTAACCTCGGGTGTCACCCGACCTGCTGATCTGCGGTTCTTCCCGGGACAGCCGAGGCGGCCGTTCTCCACGCTTCGAGATGTTGAGTCACGAAGTGCGAGAGAACGGCCGCTGTGTATGAGTTTCCCAGTCCCTGGGTCCGCCGGTGATGCGTTGGACGTCTTGTCCCGCTTTCGGGT
>NZ_JBFAWW010000093.1:0-5420 GCF_040680495.1 Streptomyces sp. NPDC052036
TCGCGCTATAGGGTTGGCCGATGGCTGATTAGCTAGTTGGTGGGGTAAAGGCCTACCAAGGCGACGATCAGTAGCTGGTCTGAGAGGACGACCAGCCACACTGGGACTGAGACACGGCCCAGACTCCTACGGGAGGCAGCAGTGGGGAATTTTGGACAATGGGCGAAAGCCTGATCCAGCAATGCCGCGTGTGTGAAGAAGGCCTTCGGGTTGTAAAGCACTTTTGTCCGGAAAGAAATCCTTGGCTCTAATACAGTCGGGGGATGACGGTACCGGAAGAATAAGCACCGGCTAACTACGTGCCAGCAGCCGCGGTAATACGTAGGGTGCGAGCGTTAATCGGAATTACTGGGCGTAAAGCGTGCGCAGGCGGTTTGCTAAGACCGATGTGAAATCCCCGGGCTCAACCTGGGAACTGCATTGGTGACTGGCAGGCTAGAGTATGGCAGAGGGGGGTAGAATTCCACGTGTAGCAGTGAAATGCGTAGAGATGTGGAGGAATACCGATGGCGAAGGCAGCCCCCTGGGCCAATACTGACGCTCATGCACGAAAGCGTGGGGAGCAAACAGGATTAGATACCCTGGTAGTCCACGCCCTAAACGATGTCAACTAGTTGTTGGGGATTCATTTCCTTAGTAACGTAGCTAACGCGTGAAGTTGACCGCCTGGGGAGTACGGTCGCAAGATTAAAACTCAAAGGAATTGACGGGGACCCGCACAAGCGGTGGATGATGTGGATTAATTCGATGCAACGCGAAAAACCTTACCTACCCTTGACATGGTCGGAATCCCGCTGAGAGGTGGGAGTGCTCGAAAGAGAACCGGCGCACAGGTGCTGCATGGCTGTCGTCAGCTCGTGTCGTGAGATGTTGGGTTAAGTCCCGCAACGAGCGCAACCCTTGTCCTTAGTTGCTACGCAAGAGCACTCTAAGGAGACTGCCGGTGACAAACCGGAGGAAGGTGGGGATGACGTCAAGTCCTCATGGCCCTTATGGGTAGGGCTTCACACGTCATACAATGGTCGGAACAGAGGGTTGCCAACCCGCGAGGGGGAGCTAATCCCAGAAAACCGATCGTAGTCCGGATTGCACTCTGCAACTCGAGTGCATGAAGCTGGAATCGCTAGTAATCGCGGATCAGCATGCCGCGGTGAATACGTTCCCGGGTCTTGTACACACCGCCCGTCACACCATGGGAGTGGGTTTTACCAGAAGTGGCTAGTCTAACCGCAAGGAGGACGGTCACCACGGTAGGATTCATGACTGGGGTGAAGTCGTAACAAGGTAGCCGTATCGGAAGGTGCGGCTGGATCACCTCCTTTCCAGAGCTATCTCGCGAAGTTGAGCGCTCACGCTTATCGGCTGTTGATAAAGACAGAAAGTCTGTCTGTTTGCGGTTTAACCGGTTATAATGCCGGCCGCTTTCGATAATCATCAATGACAAACATTCGAATGACGATTGTTCGAGTCTTTGTCATTGGCGATTGAGCCAGTCAGAGTGATACGTAGTACGTATCGGCTGTCGTTCTTTAACAATCTGGAAGAAGTAAGTAATTTGGATAGCGGAAGCGTCTTGAGATGGACGTGAAAGTTATCCGGGTTGTGATTGTATCGATGTATCTCAAGATGATTCGAACTCTATGTTTGACTCAATTGGAATACGGCACAACGCGAGAACTCAACCTGTAGCGACTGTCGCGAGACAGACTCGTTATAGGGTCAAGCGAACAAGTGCATGTGGTGGATGCCTTGGCGATCACAGGCGATGAAGGACGCGGTAGCCTGCGAAAAGCTACGGGGAGCTGGCAAACAAGCTTTGATCCGTAGATGTCCGAATGGGGAAACCCACTCCTTTTGGAGTATCCATGGCTGAATACATAGGCCATGCGAAGCGAACGCGGTGAACTGAAACATCTAAGTAACCGCAGGAAAAGAAATCAACCGAGATTCCCAAAGTAGTGGCGAGCGAAATGGGATGAGCCTTGCACTCTTTATTTGTATTGTTAGCCGAACGCTCTGGAAAGTGCGGCCATAGCAGGTGATAGCCCTGTAGGCGAAAACAGTATGAAAGAACTAGGTGTGCGACAAGTAGGGCGGGACACGTGAAATCCTGTCTGAAGATGGGGGGACCATCCTCCAAGGCTAAATACTCGTGATCGACCGATAGTGAACCAGTACCGTGAGGGAAAGGCGAAAAGAACCCCGGGAGGGGAGTGAAATAGATCCTGAAACCGCATGCATACAAACAGTCGGAGCCTCGTAAGGGGTGACGGCGTACCTTTTGTATAATGGGTCAGCGACTTACGTTCAGTAGCAAGCTTAACCGTATAGGGCAGGCGTAGCGAAAGCGAGTCCGAATAGGGCGTTCAGTTGCTGGGCGTAGACCCGAAACCAGGTGATCTATCCATGGCCAGGATGAAGGTGCGGTAACACGTACTGGAGGTCCGAACCCACTAACGTTGAAAAGTTAGGGGATGAGCTGTGGATAGGGGTGAAAGGCTAAACAAACCTGGAAATAGCTGGTTCTCTCCGAAAACTATTTAGGTAGTGCCTCGTGTCTCACCTTCGGGGGTAGAGCACTGTCATGGTTGGGGGGTCTATTGCAGATTACCCCGCCATAGCAAACTCCGAATACCGAAGAGTGCAATCACGGGAGACAGACATCGGGTGCTAACGTCCGGTGTCAAGAGGGAAACAACCCAGACCGCCAGCTAAGGTCCCCAAATATAGCTAAGTGGGAAACGAAGTGGGAAGGCTAAAACAGTCAGGAGGTTGGCTTAGAAGCAGCCACCCTTTAAAGAAAGCGTAATAGCTCACTGATCGAGTCGTCCTGCGCGGAAGATGTAACGGGGCTAAGCTATATACCGAAGCTGCGGATGCGAGCTTTGCTCGCATGGTAGGAGAGCGTTCCGTAAGCCTGCGAAGGTGCCTTGTAAAGGGTGCTGGAGGTATCGGAAGTGCGAATGCTGACATGAGTAGCGATAAAGGGGGTGAAAGGCCCCCTCGCCGTAAGCCCAAGGTTTCCTACGCAACGTTCATCGGCGTAGGGTGAGTCGGCCCCTAAGGCGAGGCAGAAATGCGTAGCTGATGGGAAGCAGGTCAATATTCCTGCACCATTGTTAGATGCGATGGGGGGACGGATCGCGGAAGGTTGTCCGGGTGTTGGAAGTCCCGGTCGCTGCATTGGAGAAGGCACTTAGGCAAATCCGGGTGCGGAATTCAAGGGTGTGGCGCGAGCTCCTTAGGGAGCGAAGCAATTGGAAGTGGTTCCAAGAAAAGCCTCTAAGCTTCAGTCTAATGATGACCGTACCGCAAACCGACACAGGTGGGCGAGATGAGTATTCTAAGGCGCTTGAGAGAACTCGGGAGAAGGAACTCGGCAAATTGGTACCGTAACTTCGGGATAAGGTACGCCCTTGTAGCTTGACTGGCTTGCGCCAGAAGGGTGAAGGGGTTGCAATAAACTGGTGGCTGCGACTGTTTAATAAAAACACAGCACTCTGCAAACACGAAAGTGGACGTATAGGGTGTGACGCCTGCCCGGTGCCGGAAGATTAAATGATGGGGTGCAAGCTCTTGATTGAAGTCCCGGTAAACGGCGGCCGTAACTATAACGGTCCTAAGGTAGCGAAATTCCTTGTCGGGTAAGTTCCGACCTGCACGAATGGCGTAACGATGGCCACACTGTCTCCTCCCGAGACTCAGCGAAGTTGAAGTGTTTGTGATGATGCAATCTACCCGCGGCTAGACGGAAAGACCCCATGAACCTTTACTGTAGCTTTGCATTGGACTTTGAACCGATCTGTGTAGGATAGGTGGGAGGCTATGAAACCGGAACGCTAGTTTCGGTGGAGCCGTCCTTGAAATACCACCCTGGTTTGTTTGAGGTTCTAACCTTGGCCCGTGATCCGGGTCGGGGACAGTGCATGGTAGGCAGTTTGACTGGGGCGGTCTCCTCCCAAAGCGTAACGGAGGAGTACGAAGGTACGCTAGGTACGGTCGGAAATCGTGCTGATAGTGCAATGGCATAAGCGTGCTTAACTGCGAGACCGACAAGTCGAGCAGGTGCGAAAGCAGGTCATAGTGATCCGGTGGTTCTGTATGGAAGGGCCATCGCTCAACGGATAAAAGGTACTCTGGGGATAACAGGCTGATACCGCCCAAGAGTTCATATCGACGGCGGTGTTTGGCACCTCGATGTCGGCTCATCTCATCCTGGGGCTGTAGCCGGTCCCAAGGGTATGGCTGTTCGCCATTTAAAGAGGTACGTGAGCTGGGTTTAAAACGTCGTGAGACAGTTTGGTCCCTATCTGCCGTGGGCGTTGGATATTTGAAGGGGGCTGCTCCTAGTACGAGAGGACCGGAGTGGACGAACCTCTGGTGTACCGGTTGTCACGCCAGTGGCATCGCCGGGTAGCTATGTTCGGAAGAGATAACCGCTGAAAGCATCTAAGCGGGAAACTCGCCTTAAGATGAGATATCCCTGGGGACTAGATCCCCTTGAAGGGTCGTTCGAGACCAGGACGTTGATAGGTCAGGTGTGTAAGCGCAGTAATGCGTTCAGCTAACTGATACTAATTGCCCGTAAGGCTTGATCCTATAACAAGTCTGCCTTGTAGATCTGCGCCGTGCGACAGCACCGGCCGCGATCCAAAGCGACAAGTTGGATTCTCGTGTGTGATACACACAACTCAAGATTACTGCTTCTTCCAGGATTGGTTGTGCTGCGAAGCCAGCGCAACAACCCTCTTTGCCTGATGACCATAGCGAGTCGGTCCCACCCCTTCCCATCCCGAACAGGACCGTGAAACGACTCTACGCCGATGATAGTGCGGATTCCCGTGTGAAAGTAGGTAATCGTCAGGCTCCCTAAGCCAGAAACCCCCGCCCGAAAGGCGGGGGTTTTTGCATTGCAGCGACGGAAATGCGTGTGAAGCGGGCAAGGCCCGATTCATTTGAAATCAGAGAGCATCACTCGCTTGCCAAGAATTCTTGTTGGCTGGCGATCAGCGATGCGCCACATGCAGTCTTCATCCCGTCCAGCGCAACGGCGCGGCCTTCAATAGTGTACTGGCTGGAGCCCTGAACGATCGGGTAAGCTTTCAACTTATGGGTCTGCTTTCAGGTTGTGCTATCTACGTGTCGGGTGTCGTAAATGTTGAAAAGTCGCCCCATTGAATTTATTGGAGTTTTTCACTAACTCTGTCACGGCGTTTCGAGCTTTTTGACGCGAATAGTGAAAAAACTCGGCAGTCACGCCACAAAACGTGAAAATTTTTGCGGGTGGACCGCAGAGGCTCGCGGCACAAGGCTCTGCGCCGCGCGAACTGAGAGTGGAACTGATAGGCGTGAATCGCACGAGCATCGCGAGCGGCGGAAAATCTGCGAGGGTGGGACGCCGCGTCCCGCGAGCTGGCTTC
>NZ_JBFAWW010000094.1:2012-5234 GCF_040680495.1 Streptomyces sp. NPDC052036
CGGGTGGTTGGTCGTTGTTTGAGAACTGCACAGTGGACGCGAGCATCTGTGGCCAAGTTTTTAAGGGCGCACGGTGGATGCCTTGGCACCAGGAACCGATGAAGGACGTGGGAGGCCACGATAGTCCCCGGGGAGTCGTCAACCAGGCTTTGATCCGGGGGTTTCCGAATGGGGAAACCCGGCAGTCGTCATGGGCTGTCACCCGCTGCTGAACACATAGGCAGTGTGGAGGGAACGCGGGGAAGTGAAACATCTCAGTACCCGCAGGAAGAGAAAACAACCGTGATTCCGGGAGTAGTGGCGAGCGAAACCGGATGAGGCTAAACCTTAAGCGTGTGAGACCCGGCAGGGGTTGCGCTTGGGGGGTTGTGGGATCTCTCTTCCACGGTCTGCCGGCCGTGGGACGAGTCAGAAACCGTTGATGTAGGCGAAGGACATGCGAAAGGTCCGGCGTAGAGGGTAAGACCCCCGTAGTCGAAACGTCAGCGGCTCGTTTGAGAGACACCCAAGTAGCACGGGGCCCGAGAAATCCCGTGTGAATCTGGCGGGACCACCCGCTAAGCCTAAATATTCCCTGGTGACCGATAGCGGATAGTACCGTGAGGGAATGGTGAAAAGTACCGCGGGAGCGGAGTGAAATAGTACCTGAAACCGTGTGCCTACAAGCCGTGGGAGCGTCGGAATGTGCTTGCACATTCTCGTGACTGCGTGCCTTTTGAAGAATGAGCCTGCGAGTTTGCGGTGTGTTGCGAGGTTAACCCGGGTGGGGTAGCCGTAGCGAAAGCGAGTCCGAATAGGGCGTTGGAGTAGCACGCTCAAGACCCGAAGCGGAGTGATCTAGCCATGGGCAGGTTGAAGCGGAGGTAAGACTTCGTGGAGGACCGAACCCACCAGGGTTGAAAACCTGGGGGATGACCTGTGGTTAGGGGTGAAAGGCCAATCAAACTCCGTGATAGCTGGTTCTCCCCGAAATGCATTTAGGTGCAGCGTCGTGTGTTTCTTGCCGGAGGTAGAGCACTGGATAGGCGATGGGCCCTACCGGGTTACTGACCTTAGCCAAACTCCGAATGCCGGTAAGTGAGAGCGCGGCAGTGAGACTGTGGGGGATAAGCTCCATGGTCGAGAGGGAAACAGCCCAGAGCATCGACTAAGGCCCCTAAGCGTACGCTAAGTGGGAAAGGATGTGGAGTCGCACAGACAACCAGGAGGTTGGCTTAGAAGCAGCCACCCTTGAAAGAGTGCGTAATAGCTCACTGGTCTAGTGATTCCGCGCCGACAATGTAGCGGGGCTCAAGCGTACCGCCGAAGTCGTGTCATTGCAGTATGAGGGCTAACGCCTGCTGTGATGGGTAGGGGAGCGTCGTCTGCCGGGTGAAGCGGCACTGGAAGGTAGTCGTGGACGGTTGACGAGTGAGAATGCAGGCATGAGTAGCGATACAAACGTGAGAAACGTTTGCGCCGATTGACTAAGGGTTCCTGGGTCAAGCTGATCTGCCCAGGGTAAGTCGGGACCTAAGGCGAGGCCGACAGGCGTAGTCGATGGATAACCGGTTGATATTCCGGTACCCGCTGTGGAGCGTCAAACATCGAGCATCGTGATGCTAAGGCCGTGAAGCCGTTCCGGAGCCTTCGGGCAAGGGAAAGTGGTGGAGCCGCCGGACCAAGCGGTTAGTAGGTGAGTGATGGGGTGACGCAGGAAGGTAGTCCATCCCGGGCGGTGGTTGTCCCGGGGTAAGGGTGTAGCCCGAGTGGTAGGTAAATCCGCCGCTCTTGCAGGGTGAGACCTGATGCCGAGCCGATTGTGGTGAAGTGGATGATCCTATGCTGTCGAGAAAAGCCTCTAGCGAGTTTCATGGCGGCCCGTACCCTAAACCGACTCAGGTGGTCAGGTAGAGAATACCGAGGCGTTCGGGTGAACTATGGTTAAGGAATTCGGCAAAATGCCCCCGTAACTTCGGGAGAAGGGGGGCCACGTCTGGTGAGGGAACTTGCTTTCCGAGCTGGGGGTGGCCGCAGAGACCAGCGAGAAGCGACTGTTTACTAAAAACACAGGTCCGTGCGAAGCCGTAAGGCGATGTATACGGACTGACGCCTGCCCGGTGCTGGAACGTTAAGGGGACCGGTTAGCTCACTTTCGGGTGGGCGAAGCTGAGAACTTAAGCGCCAGTAAACGGCGGTGGTAACTATAACCATCCTAAGGTAGCGAAATTCCTTGTCGGGTAAGTTCCGACCTGCACGAATGGCGTAACGACTTCTCGACTGTCTCAACCATAGGCCCGGTGAAATTGCACTACGAGTAAAGATGCTCGTTTCGCGCAGCAGGACGGAAAGACCCCGGGACCTTTACTACAGTTTGATATTGGTGTTCGGTTCGGCTTGTGTAGGATAGCTGGGAGACTGTGAAGCTCGGACGCCAGTTCGGGTGGAGTCGTCGTTGAAATACCAGTCTGGTCGTGCTGGATGTCTAACCCGGGTCCGTGATCCGGATCGGGGACAGTGTCTGATGGGTAGTTTAACTGGGGCGGTTGCCTCCTAAAGGGTAACGGAGGCGCCCAAAGGTTCCCTCAGCCTGGTTGGCAATCAGGTGTTGAGTGTAAGTGCACAAGGGAGCTTGACTGTGAGACCGACGGGTCGAGCAGGGACGAAAGTCGGGACTAGTGATCCGGCGGTGGCTTGTGGAAGCGCCGTCGCTCAACGGATAAAAGGTACCCCGGGGATAACAGGCTGATCTTCCCCAAGAGTCCATATCGACGGGATGGTTTGGCACCTCGATGTCGGCTCGTCGCATCCTGGGGCTGGAGTCGGTCCCAAGGGTTGGGCTGTTCGCCCATTAAAGCGGTACGCGAGCTGGGTTTAGAACGTCGTGAGACAGTTCGGTCCCTATCCGCTGTGCGCGTAGGAGTCTTGAGAAGGGCTGTCCCTAGTACGAGAGGACCGGGACGGACGAACCTCTGGTGTGCCAGTTGTTCTGCCAAGGGCATGGCTGGTTGGCTACGTTCGGGAGGGATAACCGCTGAAAGCATCTAAGCGGGAAGCCTGCTTCGAGATGAGGACTCCCACCCACTTGATGGGGTAAGGCTCCCAGTAGACGACTGGGTTGATAGGCCGGATCTGGAAGCACGGTAACGTGTGGAGGTGACCGGTACTAATAGGCCGAGGGCTTGTCCTCAGTTGCTCGCGTCCACTGTGTTGGTTCTGAAACCACGAACAATCCCGCCACTG
>NZ_JBFAWW010000095.1:0-5031 GCF_040680495.1 Streptomyces sp. NPDC052036
GGGGTGTTGGGGGCGCAGTCGGGGGAGCGGTTCGGGCGGGTGTTCGGGCCGAAGGTGGTGGGTGCGGGGGAGTTGGACCGGGTGCTGCGGGCCAGAAAGGTGCCGTTGGACTTCTTCGTCGCCTTCTCGTCCGTCGCCGCCCTCGTCCCCACCCTGGGGACGGGCGGGTACGGTGCCGCCAATGCCTTCCTGGACGCGTTGATGGCCCGCCGTCGCGCCGACGGTCTGCCCGGTCTCTCGGTCAACTGGGGCCCTTGGGCCGGGGTCGGCATGGCCGCCCGGGACTCCGCCGACCACGAGAAGACCGGACTGCGGCCGATCCCGGCGGACAGCGGTGCCCGTATCGCGGTCCGGCTGGCCTGCACGGCCCCGGCCACCGCGGGAGTCGCCGTCGTCCCGGCCGACTGGGCGGCCTTCCGCTCCCTGCTCGGCGACACCCTGCCGGACGGGTATCTGGACCGGCTCGCCGGTCCTGCCACCGGGTCCGCGGCCACCGCGGCCGGTGCCGGGCGCGCGGCTGCGGCGGGTGGCGCCGCGGACCGCACGCCGTCGCTGCGCGCCGAGCTGGCCGCCGCCCGCGACCCCCGCACCCTCCTGGCGGAACGGGTCGAGCTGATGCTGCGCCAGGTGCTCGGCTCCCGGCACCCGGTCGGCCGGCACCAGGGCTTCGCCTCCCTCGGCATGGACTCGCTCATGGCCGTGGAGTTCCGGGCTCTGCTGTCGGACGCCCTGGAGCTGAAGCTGCCCACCACCCTGGCCTTCACCCACCCGAACCTCGACGACCTCGTGCCCTTCCTGGCACAGCACCTCGCCCTCCCGTCCGCCGAACCGGCAGAGGACCCGGCCGGCGAGGTGGAGCAGGAGGGCTCCGGCGCCGCGGCTCCCGCCGACACATCGGCGAGCGAGCTGATGGCCCGGATCTCGGAGAAGTACCGCACACACCGGCGCGCCTGACCCGGCGCACCGTCCGCGGGAGCACCTGACCGGGGGCTCCCGCAGCACCGCGACACGTACCGAGAAAGGGACAGGTACCGAGACCGTGACGACCCTCTGCGCCACCGTGCGCCGCCCCCCTCCCGCACCCACCCCGCAGAGCCGCTGATGGCCAGGCAGAGCGACACCGCTCCGGACCACGCGCTCACCCGCCCGCGGTCCGCCCGCACCGCTCCCGGGGCACTGGCCGACGCACCGCCGCGGCGCGGCACCGAGGTGCGCCTCCTACGCGCCTTCGCGCACTGAACCGCCGCTCAGAACCGCCGAGTTGTTGGAGGGAAACGCCACCATGGCCGGAACGACGCCGCACGACGAGCTGCTGGCCTCGCTGCAGCAGTCCGTGTACGTCATCGACAAGCTGGAGAGCGAACTCGCCCGCAGCCGCGAGGAGATCGCGATCATCGGCATGTCCTGCCGGTTCCCCTCGGCGAACGGCACGGCCGAGTTCTGGCGGCTGCTGCGCGAGGGCACGGACGCCATCACCGAAGTCCCGCCGGACCGCTGGGACATGGCGGCGCTGTACGACCCGGACCCGGCCGCCGCCGGGAAGCTGTACACCCGCTACGGCGGCTTCGTGGCCGGCGTGGACCGGTTCGACCCGCTGTTCTTCGGCATCTCCCCCAAGGAGGCTGCCCGTCTCGACCCCCAGCACCGGATGCTGCTGGAGGTCACCTGGGAGGCCCTGGAGGACGCCGGGCACGCCCCGAGAACCCTGCGCGGCAGCCGCACCGGCGTCTATGTGGGCATCGCCGAGAACGACTACGCACGACTCGTCGAGGAGGCGGCCGGCACCCGACTGGAGCACTACGACGCCACCGGCACCGGCTTCTGCTTCGCCTCCGGCCGGCTCTCGCACGTCCTCGGGCTCCAGGGCCCCAACATGGCCATGGACACGGGCTGTTCCAGCTCCCTGGTCGCCCTCCACCAGGCGGCGTCCGCGCTGCGCCTCGGCGAGTGCGACCTCGCCCTCGCGGGAGGGGTGCACCTGCGGCTGTCCCCGACCACCTCGCTGTCGCTGGCCAGGACCGGGGCGCTGGCCCCGGACGGCCGGTGCAAGACCTTCGACGCCCGCGCGGACGGGTTCGGCCGCAGCGAGGGCTGCGGGATCGTCGTCCTCAAGCGGCTGTCCGACGCCCGTCGGGACGGCGACACCGTTCTCGCCGTCGTACGCGGCTCGGCCGTCAACCACGACGGCCCGGCCAGCGGCTTCACCGTCCCCAACCAGTCCGCGCAGATCTCCCTCATCCGCGACGCGCTCGCCAACGCGGACGTCGCACCGGACGAGGTGTCCTTCGTCGAGACCCACGGCACCGGCACCGCCCTGGGCGACCCGATCGAGGTCGGCGCCCTCGCCGCGGTGTTCGGCCGCAGCACGCATCCCGTGCTGCTGGGCGCCGTGAAGAGCAACATCGGTCACACCGAGGGCGCGGCCGGGATCGCCGGTGTCATCAAGACGGTCCTGGCGCTGCGGCACGGCGAGATCCCCGGCAACGTCCACTTCACCGACCCCAACCCGCATGTCGACTGGGCGGACCTGCCGTTCACCGTACCGACCGCGCCCACCGCGTGGCCCGCGGCGCACGGCGCCCGGGTCGCGGGGGTCAGCTCCTTCGGCATGAGCGGCACCAACGCGCACATCGTGCTCGCCGCCGCCCCCGACGACGACGCCCCCGGGCCCGCCACGGAGCCCGGCCGTCCCGTGCACGTCCTCGCCCTGTCCGGCCGCACCGAGACCGCGCTGGCCGACGCCACCCGCCGGATGGCCGGCTTCCTGGCCGAGGGCGCGGGCGGGGCCCCTCTCGCCGACGTCTGCTTCACCGCCGACGCCGGCCGGGACCACTTCGAGCACCGTCTCGCCGTGGTGGGCGGCTCACCCGGGGAACTGGCCGAACGACTGACCTCGGGCACCGGGGCCCGCGGATACGTCCCCGCACACCGGCCCGAGCCGACCGTGGCCTTCCTCTTCACCGGCCAGGGCGCGCAGTACACCGGCATGGCGCGCGGGCTGTACGCCGCCCAGCCGGTGTTCCGCCGGACCGTCGAACGCTGCGCCGAGCTCTTCGACCGCCACCTGGACCGGCCCCTGCTCTCCGTGCTGCACCCGCAGGACACCGGCGCCCCGCGCGACGGGGAAGACGACCCGGGGCAGCAGCCGTTGGACCGTACGGAGTACACCCAGCCGGCCCTGTTCACGGTCGAGTACGCCCTTGCCGAGCTGTGGCGCTCCTGGGGCGTCACCCCCGACATCGTGCTCGGCCACAGCGTCGGCGGGATCGTCGCGGCCTGTGTGGCCGGGGTGTTTACGCTGGAGGACGCGACCGCGCTGGTGGCCGAGCGGGGCCGGCTGATGGGGGCGCTGCCGGACGACGGTGTGATGGTGTCGCTGCGCGCGGACGAGGCCGCCGTCGCCGCCGCCGTCGCCCCGCACCCCCTGGTGTCGATCGCCGCCGTGAACGCGCCCGGCGAGGTGGTCGTCTCCGGCGCGGCCGACCAGGTGGAATCGGTCGTGGCCGTGCTCGCCGAGCAGGGCGTCGAGGCCCGCCGCCTGCCCGTGTCGCACGCCTTCCACTCCCCGCTCATGGCCCCGGTCGCCGAGCCGCTGCGCGCGGTCGCGCGACGGCTGCGCTACACGGCCCCGCGCATCACCGTGGTGTCGGACCTGACCGGCGTCCCGGCGGACGCGGACGAACTGTGCGACCCCGAGTACTGGGTACGGCACGCCCTTCAACCGGTGCGGTTCGCCGACGCCGTACGGGCCGCGCACACCGAGGGCGCCCGGGTGTTCGTGGAGGCCGGGCCCAAGCCGGTGCTGCTGGGCCTCGGCCGGGCCTGCCTGCCCGATGCCGGGAACGACACGGACGACGCAGCCGATGCCACGGCCTGGGTGCCGAGCCTCAGGCCCGGCCGGGAGTGGTCCGAGCTGCTCGCCGGCGTGGCCGCCCTGCATGTGCGGGGCGTGCCCGTGGACTGGGCGGCCGTGGACGGCCGTACCCACGCCCGGCGGGTCCCCCTGCCCACCTACCCCTTCCAGCGCGAGCGCCACTGGTTCACGGAGCCGCCGGGAGGCGCGGCCCGCGCCGCCACCCGGGTCAGGCCCCTGCTCGACACCCGGGTCCGGCTCCCGCTGTACCGGGCGACGGTCTTCCAGACCGAGCTGGGCACCGGCACCCTGCCCCTCCTCGGCGAACACCGGGTGGGCGGGGCCGTGGTGTCGCCCGGCGCCTGCCATCTGGCGATGGCCGCGAGCGCCGCCGAGGCGGCCCACGGCGCGCGCACGGTCGTCCTGCGCGATGTGGTGTTCCCCGCACCGCTGGTGCTGCCCGACGAGGGCACGCGCACGGTCCAACTCGTGCTGAGCCCGGCCCAGGACGCCTCCGAGCAGGAGTTCCAACTGCTCGACGCCACCGAGGCCGACGGGTCCGAGGACCCCGGGAGCGCTCCCGTGTTCGCCAGTGGCCGGATGGTCACCTCGGAAGGACCCGGGACGGACCGGACCGTGGATGTGGCCGCCGTACAGGACCGGCTCGGCCGGGAGACCGACCGTGACGCTCTCTACGCGCGGCTCGCCGCCCACGGCATCGCACTAGGGCCCCGCTTCCGCAGGCTGGACCGGATCTGGGCCGACGCGGACGAGGCCCTGGCCGCCGTGACCCGCCCGGAGCCCGGCGTCGCCCCGCTCGCCCCCGTCCACCCCGGCCTGCTGGACGCGCTGTTCCAGGTCACCGAGGCGTGTGCGCTCGCCTCGGACGCGCCGGACGAGGCCCGGCTGCCGTTCGCGGTGGCCCGGCTCGCGGTGCACCCGGGCGCCGACGAACGTGCCCACTGGATCCACGCCCGCCGTGCCGAGGACGGCCGGTGGGACGTCGACCTCCTGGACGCCGACGGCAGGCCCCTGGCGGAGGTCGAGGGCTTCGAGGACCGTCCCGCCCGTGGCCTCACCGCCGCTGCTGCGGAGTGGGCGGAGTGGTTGGTGGGTGTGGAGTGGTCGGAGGTGGCTGGGGAGGGTGTGGGCCCTGGGTTGTCGGGGCGGTGGTGTGT
>NZ_JBFAWW010000096.1:0-4954 GCF_040680495.1 Streptomyces sp. NPDC052036
CAACGTCGCCCGAACACGGTTCACTTCATGTGCGTCCACGCAGTCCTCATGCCCCTGAACACGGCACGCAGACAGACCTAACGGAGTCCTACTAGGGCGTGTTTCAGAAGTGGATCTTGATGTGTCAAGATCCACTTCATGGGGAGGCATGATCTGACGAATGCGCAGTGGGCGAAGCTGGAGCCCCTGCTCCCCGCTGGGAAGAAGTCCGGACGACCGCCGGTGCACACCAAGCGGCAGTTGATAGACGGCATACGCTGGCGCACCCGCGCTGGTGCTCCGTGGCGGGACGTTCCCGAGCGGTATGGCCCGTGGGAGACGGTGTACGGGCTGTTCCGACGTTGGCAGCGGGACGGCACTTGGCACCGCATCTTCGAGCAACTGCAGGCCCGGGCCGATGCCGAAGGACTGATCACCTGGGACGTCTCGGTGGACTCCACCATCGCCCGCGCGCACCAGCATGCGGCGGGCGCCCGCAAAAAGGGGATCTGCAGATTGAGCCGCCCGGTGGTGTGTTCACCGAGCCCGCCGACCACGGACTCGGACGCTCCCGGGGCGGGCTGACCACCAAGCTCCACCTGGCGGTCGAGCAGGCCCAGAAGCCGATGTCGCTGGTGATCACGGCGGGACAGCGCGGTGACTCCCCGCAGTTCCAGGTGGTCCTGGGCCGTATCCGGGTGCCTCGGCTCGGGCCGGGCCGTCCGCGTACCAGGCCCGACAAGGTCCGCGCCGACAAGGCGCGGCTCCCGCGCGAACCGCGCCTACCTGCGCAAGCGCGGTATCCGCTCCACGATCCCGGAGAAGCGCGACCAGATCGCCAACCGCAAGAAGCGGGGTTCCCGCGGTGGCCGGCCACCGCAGTTCGACGCGGCCGACTACAAAGAGCGCCACGCCGTGGAGTGCGGAATCAATCGCCTCAAGCGCCATCGCGCGGTGGCCACGAGGTACGACAAGCTCGCCGTCCGCTATGAGGCGACAGTGCTGGTCGCGGCCATCAACGACTGGCTGTGACCAGCACTTTCGAAACACGCCCTAGCGGTGTCCCTCCGGCGTGCTGATCCCAGTGAGTCGGTCGTCACTGGCCCAGTGGTACGTCCAGATGCGCTGACCCCGGGCCCGTGGTGGGGGAAAGAGGGTGGCCGGATGGCCGCCTCCCGTCGCCTGCCTGCCGCCGGTCTTCCGTTTGGCGGAGGCGGTCGAACGGGGCCGCGGTTCCGCTGGGAGTTCTCCGACTTCAGCGGGTGCCGCGCCAGGCGAGGGCGCCGCCGTCGATCAGCCACTCGACGCCGTTGACGAACAGCGTTCGGTCGCTGGCAAGGAAGCAGACGAGTTCGGCGATCTCCTCGGGACGGCCGAGCCGGGGCACCAGGTGGGTGCCGGTCATCGCCTGCATCATCGCGGCGCTGTCCTCGGCGGCCGACATGTACCCGGCCACCATCTCGGTCTCCGTCAGACCGGGGGCGATGCTGTTGACCCGAATGCCCGACGGCGCGAGTTCGAGGGCGAGGTTCTTGGTCAGCAGGCTCAGCCCGCCCTTGGCCGCGCCGTAGGCCACGCAGTTGGGGAAGGCGGTGAACGCACCGGTCGAGCCTGTGTTGATGATCGACGGGTTGCGCTTGCTGAGTCTGAGGTGGGGCAGGGCGTACTTGGCGCACAGCCACGCGCCCCGCAGGTTCACGCCGAGCACCTGGTCGAAGGTCTCGACGCTCATGTCCGCCAGGGACACCTGCGGGCTGATCGCCGTTTCGTTGACCCCGGCGTTGTTGTGCAGCACGTCGATGCCGCCGTAGGCGTCAACCGTGGCGGCCACGAGCGCGTCGACCTGGTCGGGGTCGCGGACGTTGCAGGCCACGAACGTGGCTTCGCCGCCGTCCGCGCGTATCTCGCCGGCGACCAGCTCACCCGCCGCCTCGCGGGTGCCGGCCACCACGACGTTGGCACCGTAACCGGCTGCCGCGCGCGCGGTGCTCGCGCCGATCCCCCGGGTGGCGCCGGTGATGAGAAACGTCATGTCATGGAAGTCGTACGACACTGTGGCTGCCTCCGCGACGTGGGCTGTGGGTGCCCAGAGGTTTACGTCGTCGGGATATTAGTGTCCCGAAGCGGAGTCCGACGACTTTGCGAATCACTTCACATCGCATTGCCGTACGCGTCGGGCAGGGTTTGCTCGCCCGGAGCTCGGAACCGGCCTCGACTGGTCGTGTTGCAGGGGCCGTCGTACGAGGAGCTTGCCGCGCTGGTCGCTGTGCAGGCCCGCGTGATCGACGAGCTGCGGGCCGAGACCGCTGAGCTGCGGACCGGGGTCGCCGGGTTGAAACGCCGGTTGGGGATGGACTCCACCAACAGCAGGCCACCCTCGTCGGACGGGCTGGAGAAGAAGGCGACACGGTCGCAGCGTGAGCGGTCGAAGGAGCGCAGGCCGGGTCGGGCGGGCCGCTCGTTGCAGCCAGTGACGGAGCCCGACCGTGTGGAGCGGGTCGAGCCAGCTGAATGCGCCGCGTGCAGCAGTCCGCTGTCCAGTGCGGTGGAGGAGGGTTTCCGGGCGGTCCAGGTCTTCGACATCCCGCTGATCGAGCGGGAAGTGACCGAGGTGCGCCTGCTCCGGCGCTGCTGCTGGTGCGGGGTGGTGACCTGCGGTCAGGCGCTGCCGGGGATCAGCGGTCCGGCCTGCTACGGGCCGAACCTGCGGGCCTTCGTGACGCTGCCGGCCGCGGAGGGGCAGATCAGTACCGAGCGGACCGCGAAGCTGACCGCCGGGCTGCTGGATGTGGAGGTGTCCTGCGGGTTCGTCGACCGCTGTCTGTCGCGGCTGGGTGCGCCGCTCGACCGGTTCGAGGCGAAGCTGAAGCAGGCCCTGCGCCGGTCGCAGGTGCTGGGCGCGGACGAGAGTCCGATCAGCCTGGCCGGTGAGCGCGGCTACGCCTACACCGTCCGAGCCACCGGCTTGACCTGGTACAGAGCAGCGGACAATCGCGGGCATGCCGCGCTGGACGGCTTCGGCATCCTGCCCGGTTATGATGGTGTGTTGATCCGGGACGACAGCGTCGGCTACCACAAGTACGACAGTCACCTGGCGGGGGTGCAGTTGTGCTGCGCGTACCTGCTGCGGGACCTTCAGGGCGTCATCGACAACGCACCCGACCAGGAGCGTGCCGCCTGGGCGAGGGCCGCCCAGCGGATCCTGTGCGAGACCGGGAAGAGAGTTGAGCAGGCCCACGCCGCCGGACACACCACCCTGCACGAGAGCGAACACGCCCGGATCGAGAAGGAGTTCCTGAACGTCGCCCGGTGCGGGATCAGCGTCAACCCGCACAGTGGAGGGAAGAAGCCCACGGCCCGCCAACTTGCCGAGCGCCTCGTCGACAGGAGCCATCCAGTCCTCCGCATCACCCGGGATTTCACGCCCGGACTCACCTGGACCAACAACGCATCCGAACAGGCCCCGCGGGACATCAAGGCCAAGATGAACGTCAGAGGCTGCCGGCGCGGCCCGACCGGAGCCCGCCGCTACCTACGCATCCGCTCCTACCTGACCACCGCCCGCGCCCACGGGCTCACCGCCTTGCACGCCATCCACGCGCTCACCGGCACCCCATGGCTCCCAACCGCCGCCGCGTGACCACCCCGTGACTGGACACTTTGTGGCGACCGGGAAAGGCCGTCGCCCAGGCTCGGGTAGTTACGGCAGCTGTAGATAGCTGCTGTTGAGCTTTCTGATCATGGTGTGGTGCCGGCGTACGCGTGCCAACGGCGGTGGCAGAGGCGGACGCGGTGTTGATGGCGGCGGCGCCAGGTAGACCACCACAGCAGGTGGTCGCGGTCTCGTCGGGGTGGCGGAAGGATCAAGGCCCGTAGCAGGCGGAGAAGTTCGTGGCTGCTGAGGGGGATGAGGTCGGCCTCGGCGGGATCGTTCCGGCCGGTCTGGGCGGCACGATCAAGAGCAGCGGCGACAGCCAGGAAAGCGTAGGCGACCAGGGCGATCACGCTCCAGCGGTGCCAGGAGTTCCAGCAGGTGACCTGGCCTTTGTCGAGGTGGCAGACCTCCTTCGCGTCCTGGAAGTCGTCCTCTACCCGCCACCTGCGGCACACCAGTGACACCAGTCTTGCCAGCGTCACCGGTCCCGGGGCGAAGCAGCGGTAGTAGGACACGGTGCGGGTATAGCGGTGTCGGCGGACCAGCAATACGGACGTCCCCGTGTCGAGGTCGTGTCCGTCGGGGGTGTCGTCGGCAGTGACCTCGATCATCGCCCAGTCGTAGTCGCGTATGCCCTTCTGCCCCGTGCCGGTCCGCATCCGCTGCCAGGCCCGCTTCGGCAGCCGGGCGGCGGCCCGGGTCACGCCCAGCTTCGCGGCCGGGGTGGTGACCTGGTGATTGGAGCGCACTCCCACGACGTAGCCCAGGCCCAGCTCGCGGCAGGCGGTACGCAACTCCCGCCCTCCGTAGACCTCGTCACCCAGGAAGAAGGATGCGGATATGCCCTGCCGGCCGGCGGCGCGGAGCATGTGGGCCGCGAGTTGCGGCTCGCTCGCGAAGCACAGCTCGTCGGGAACACCGGTCAGCTCACGACGCTCCTCGTCGCCGGCCCACTCCCTGGTGAAGTACAGGCGCCGGTCGATCAGGCAGTGCCAGGCGGACGTGGCGAAGGTGAGGTGCACGGCGACCTGGCACAGATCCACGCCTTTGACCGAGCCGGAGTACTGGCGTGCTGCGGCCACCGCGTCGGTCGAGGACTTCGCGTCCCCCGTCTCGTCCGCGATCAGAATCCCGTCGCCGTCGTCGAGCAGGTCCACGGCCCAGGCCGCCGTCCGCTTGAGCACCGCTTGTTCGTCCCACACCGCACGGGACAGCAGATGGTGCAGGCCCCGCTCACCGATCGCTTCGGCCAGGCTCCAGCAGTTGACGTCTTCGAGCTCCATCAGCATGCCCCGCGTCATCCGCGCGAACGTCTCCCTG
>NZ_JBFAWW010000097.1:0-4364 GCF_040680495.1 Streptomyces sp. NPDC052036
GGGGGGGGGGGGGGGGGCCGCGGGGCGGGGGCCCCCCCCCCCCCCCCCCCGGTGCCGGTGGCGGCCGCGGGGCCGGGTCCGGCCCGGCGCACGCATCGGACACGGCACTAGCGTTCGGCGTCCAGGGGCTCCAGGTCCTCCTCGTCGTCCAGCTCGCCGCGGAGCTCCGGGTCGAGTCCGAGATCTTCCTCGTCCTCGTCCGAGTCGTCGTCGAAGACCGCGCTGACGTCGAACCGGCAGACGACCCCCTGCGGGTCGATCTGCTCGAAAGGCGCCTCCAGCCATTCCCCGGGTTCCGTCGGTTCGTCGGCGGCCGTCACCCACAGGGTGGAGTCGCCCTCCTCCAGGCCGAACTCCTTGTGCCGGGAGGCGATCTCGTCCGGTTCGAACTCCCCGAAGATCACACCGAGCGCGCCGTGGACGGTGCCGGCCGACGACTCCAGCAGGGCGTCCTCGTCCGCGTCCTCCACGCGCCGCGCCTGCGTCAGCAGCCGCTGCGGCTCCACCACCGCGTAGTCCCGGCGGATCAGCACGCTCAGCGCGTTCGGTTCCTCGGGGCCCGCGTACGGCGGAAGTGCGTCTTCCGCACCGGGGATCTCGAAAGGGGTGACCTCGTCGTAGCGGTCGTAGAGGAGTTCGTCGTACTCCTCGGCCGCCGCGGCCAGCTCGTTGAACGCCTCGTAGACGGCCGGGTCGTCCTCGCCCGTCCTGCGCTCGACCGCGGCCAGGTGGCGGTCGAGCGCGGTCTTGACCGCCTCGGCGGCGGCGCGTACCTCGGCAGCGGTGGGCTGCGCAGCATCAGACATAGTGCAGACGCTATCCGTACCGGGCCCCAGCCCGCACAATAGATGCGATGCCGGAATACGAATTTGTCGACGTGTACGTACCGCGCGGGGTGTCCCGCAAGGACGCCACACGCCTGCTGACTGACCACGCCGAGTACGGACACTGGGAGCTGGACCGCCTGAGTCTGCTGCGTGACGGCAGCCGCAAGGTGCGGCTGCGCCGACGCATCATCCGCCAGGTGCGCGCCACGTGGTGAGGTGAAGGAGGCTGAAACGGATCGGGCCCCGCGTCTGCGGGGCCCGATCCGTTTCAGGGATGCCCATGGGGGAGAATGCGGCGGTTCAGTGCACTGTGTACCGCTTCGCTGAGCGTGGACCGCGCCCCGTCGCTCCTTGCACACGCGCGGCGACAGTCAGCGCTCTCCCCGCGGTGACCGGCCGGTGCCTCGACCGCCTCCGGCCCGTCCCCCTCCTGTGACCGATGCCTCACGCCCTCGCGCGCGCCCTGCGGTAGAGCAGCGCACCACCGAGCAGGGCACCCGCGCTGGCCGGTGCAAGGGCGCCGAGGGGCAGGTCGCTACCGGTGTGGGCGAGCTGCGCGCCCCCCACGGGCCGGATGACGGACGCCGACCCACCAGGGTGGTTGACGTGCTGGGACCCACCGCCGCCCGGCTGCTGGGGAGTACCGGGGTTGCCGGGGTTGCCGGGGTTGCCGGGGTTGCCGGGATTGCTGGGGTTACCCGGGTTGCTCGGCTGGCCCGGGTGACCGGGGTGACCGGGGTGACCGGGGTAGCCCGGGTGACCGGGATGTCCCGGGTGACCGGGATGTCCCGGGTGACCCGGGTGCCCAGGGTGACCCGGGTGTCCAGGGTGACCGGGCGTGCTGCCGCCGCCGGGCAGCTGGTGGCCACCGCCGCCGTTGTCGCAGTGGTTGCCCAGCGCGCCGTTGCCGACTCCGACGACGTTCACGCTGTTGCCGCAGACGTTGACGGGCACGTCCACCGGCACCTGGACGGTGTTGCCGGAGCCGACACCGGGCGAGCCACCGGTGTGACCGCCCGCGTGGGAGCCGCCGCCGGAGTGTGCGCCGCCCGTGTTGGCGCACGCGTTGCCTGCCGCGGGGTTGAGCAGCCCGATCACGTTCACGGTGTTTCCGCAGACGTTCACCGGGACGTGCACGGGCACCTGCACGGTGTTGCCGGACAGCACACCGGGCGAGCCCGCGGCCGATCCCAGCGCACCAGAGTCGGCGTGCGCGTAGCCGCCGGTGACGGCGAGGACGCCGGTCGCTGCCGCCACGGTCATCAGGCCCTTGCGGGTGACCTGTCGCATTGCTGAATTCCCTGCCTTCGACGTTGTCGTGAACCTTCTGGAGCGCGCCCGCCCGGATGAGCGGAGACGCGGAGGAACCGGTCGGCCCCGGAGCGCATGGGACGCGCTCCGGGGCCGACAGGCGCAGCCCCTCGTGGGGTGAGACCCCTCACGGGGTGAGGCGCAACGTCACTTGTTGATGCAGGTGTTGCCGAAGGCGGGGTTCAGCAGCCCGATCACCGAGATCGTGTTGCCGCAGACGTTCACCGGGACGTGCACCGGAACCTGGATGACATTGCCGGACACAACGCCCGGGGAGTGCACGGCGGCACCCTGGGCACCCGCGTCGGCGGCAGCCAGACCCGCGCTCGCGAGAACCAGACCACCGGTGGCGGCCGCAGCAGCGACGACCTTCTTGATCATTCTTCCTCCTCGTTGGCAAAGCGATCCAAGCCTCGGACCGCACCCCATGTAACGAGGAGGGAGTAATGGAGCTACGAGCTTATGGTCGCATTCACCCGTCCCGGTCGGCCCCCGTACGCGCTGGCGATTACTGCAGACTCGTTTCAGCACGCAAACCGGGACGGAATCAAGCGAGTTGGGCCGGGTTCAGGACGCGTCGATGAACCGGTCCAGGACCCGCACACCGAACTTCAGGGCGTCCACCGGGACCCGCTCGTCCACACCGTGGAACATGCCCGCGAAGTCCAGCTCCGGCGGCAGCTTGAGCGGCGCGAACCCGAAGCCGCGGATGCCCAGTTCGTCGAAGGACTTGGCGTCCGTGCCGCCGGAGAGCATGTACGGGATCGCCTTCGCCCCCGGGTCCTCGGCCTGCAGCGCGGACTGCATCGCCTCCACGAGCGCCCCGTCGAAAGTCGTCTCGACGGCCTTGTCGGAGTGCACGTCCTCCCGGCGCACCCGGGGCCCGAGGATCCGGTCGAGGTCGGCCAGGAACTCCTCCTCGAAGCCGGGCAGGAAGCGTCCGTCGACATGGGCCGTGGCCTCGCCCGGGATGACGTTCACCTTGTAACCGGCGTTCAGCTGCGTGGGGTTGGCCGTGTTGCTCAGGGTCGCGCCGATGAGCTTGGCGATGCCGCCGAGCCTGGCGAGGGTCGACTCCATGTCCTCCGGGTCGAGTTCGGTGCCGAGCGCGTCGCCGAGTTCGTCGAGGAAGGCCCGGGTGGTCTTGGTGACCCGCACCGGGAACTTGTGCCGCCCGAGCCGCGCGACCGCCTCGGAGAGCTCGGTGATCGCGTTGTCCCGGTGGATCATCGATCCGTGCCCGGCCGTGCCGGCCACGGTCAGCTTCATCCAGTGCATGCCCTTCTCGGCCGTCTGGATCAGATACAGCCGCCGCTGCTCGTTCACGGTGAACGAGAAACCGCCCACCTCGCTGATCGCCTCGGTCACCCCCTCGAAGAGGCCGGGGTGGCGGTCGACGAGGTACCGGGCGCCGTAGGTGCCGCCGGCCTCCTCGTCCGCGAGGAAGGCGAGGACGATGTCGCGCGGCGGCCTGCGCCCGCTGCGCAGCCGGTCCCGGACGACCGCCAGGGTCATGGCGTCCATGTCCTTCATGTCGACGGCGCCGCGCCCCCACACACACCCGTCGGCGATCTCGCCGGAGAACGGGTCGTGCGTCCAGTCCTGCGCATTGGCCGGTACGACGTCGGTGTGGCCGTGGATCAGCAGCGCGGGCCGCGAGGGGTCCTCGCCCTCGATGCGGGCCACCGTGGAGGCGCGGCCCTTGTGCGACTCGAAGATCTGCGGTTCGAGCCCCACCTCGGCCAGCTTCTCGGCAACGTACTCGGCGGCCCTGCGCTCACCGGGGCCGGAGTGGTCGCCGTAGTTGCTGGTGTCGATCTGGATCAGCTCACGGCAGAGGTCCACGACCTCGTCCTCGCCGGTGACGTTCCTGGCCGTGTCCGTCTCGGTCACGCTGTTTCCTCCCGCTGTCACTGCACTGCTGGTGGTCCCCTCATCCTCTCTCCGACCCCCGCCCCACCCCAAGGCACTGTCGGGTCCGTCACGCACCGTTCACGCCGGGACAGGGTGTGATCGAACGCCACCGAAAGCCTGGTAATGTTTCCTTCGTCGCTGCGAGGGAAACCCCGCACGACAGACACCTTGTCCGGGTGGCGGAATGGCAGACGCGCTAGCTTGAGGTGCTAGTGCCCTTTATCGGGCGTGGGGGTTCAAGTCCCCCCTCGGACACATGGTGAGCGGCGCCGACCTGTAGCAGGTGGGCGCCGCGCGTGCGTTCAGGGAGAT
>NZ_JBFAWW010000098.1:0-4304 GCF_040680495.1 Streptomyces sp. NPDC052036
TCCACGGTCGACGAGGTCGGTGAGGAGGCCGCCGCCGGCGTGTCCTCGATCGGCCGTCCGATCGCCAACACTCAGGTGTACGTCCTGGACGCGGGCGTGAGCCTGGTACCGCTGGGTGTCGCGGGTGAGCTGTATGTCGCGGGTGCGGGTCTGGCGCGGGGGTATCTGAACCGTCCGGGGCTGACGGCGGAACGTTTCGTTGCCGATCCGTTCGGTGCTCCGGGTTCGCGTATGTATCGGACCGGGGACCTGGTGCGGTGGAGTGCGGCCGCCGAGATCGAGTACCTCGGCCGCGTTGATGATCAGGTGAAGGTGCGGGGTTTCCGTATCGAGCTGGGTGAGATCGAGTCGGTGCTGGCTGGGCACCCGGACGTTGCCCAGGCCGCGGTGATCGTGCGGGAGAACCGCCCTGGCGACAAGCGGCTGGTCGGGTACGTCGTCCCCGCAGGCGAGGCGGTGCTCGACCCGCAAGCCCTGCGTGCGCATGTGGCGACGATGGTGCCGGAGTACATGGTTCCCTCGGCGGTCATGGTGCTGGACGCGCTGCCGCTGACGCCGAACGGGAAACTCAATCGTCGGGCCCTGCCCGCGCCCGAGTTCACGGCCGGCACGACCGGACGTGCCCCGCGCACCCCGCAGGAGAAGCAGCTGTGCGAGCTGTTCGCAGAGGTACTCAAGGTCGACGGTGTCGGCATCGATGACAATTTCTTCGAGCTGGGCGGCGACAGCATTCTGGCGATCCAGGTGGTGCGCCGGGCGCGGCAGGCTGGACTGAGCATCACACCCAAAGACGTGTACCAGCTGCGGAACGTCCGTGCTCTTGCATCGGTGGCGCAGGTACTCGCGGATGAGGGTGCGGCCGCGGAGGCCGCGAATGCGGGGATCGGGGAGTTGCCGCCGACTCCGATGATGTACCGACTGCTCGAGACCGGCCGACCGATCGACCACTTCCACCAGGCGATGGTCTTACGGACCCCCGCTGGCCTGACCCTTGAGGGTCTGCGAGCGGGTCTGGGGGCGGTGGTGGCGCTGCACGACGCGCTGCGGCTGCGTGCCGGACAGGCGGAAGACGACACGACAACGTTATGTGTACAGGGGCCTGACGCAGTCGATGCCGCCGCCCGGATCCGCCGGATCGATGTCGGCGGACTGGCGGATGAAGACGTAGCGGCACTGGTACGCAGCGAACGTGAGCGTACTGCTGAGCGGCTGGAGCTTCGCACCGGTGTGGCGTTCGCGCTCACGTGGTTCGACGCAGGGCCGCTGCGACAGGGACGGCTGCTGTGGGTCGTTCACCGCCTGGCAGTGGACCGGGTGTCCTGGCGGATCCTGCTGTCGGACCTGGCTGCCGCGTGCGCCGCCGCCATGGCCGGCGTGACACCCATGCTGACCCGTCCGGTCACCCTCTTCCGCACTTGGGCGCATCGCCTGGGGGAACTGGCCCAGGAGGACGAGCGGCTGGTCGGTCTGCCTAGCTGGACCGAGGCACTGAAGGCCGGTGAGCACTGTCTCGGGTCTGGTGAGCACGGCCTGCGGTCCAGCACTTCCGACCTCACCCGAGACACCCCCGCAGCCCGTGCCAGCACGACGCTCTGTCTGCCCGAAGCGGAGACAGCCGCTCTGCTGACGACTGTACCGGCCGCGTTCCATGCCACTGTCGAGGAAGCACTGCTTGCCGGGCTGACCCTGGCGGTGGCGGACTGGTGCCTGCGCCACGGTCTGGGCCAGGGCACGGCCGTACTGCTGGACGTGGAAGGAAGCGGCCGCGACAGCCTGCCTGAGCCCGCTGATCTGTCCGCGACGGTGGGCTGCTTCACGACCGTCTGTCCGATGCTGCTCGACCCCGGCGAGGTCGACTGGAAGGACGTCTGGGCCGGCGGGGCCAACATGGGGCGAGCCGTCAAGTGGATCAAGGAGCAGGTACGCGAGTACGCCGAGAACGGTACCGTCTACGGCCTGCTGCGCCACCTGGGCCCGCATACCCAGGCCGCGCCGGTCCACCTGCCCACGCCTCAACTCCGCTTCGGCTACTTCGGTGCCGTCGACGCCGTCGGCGCCGACGGCAGCGACTGGACGACCGAACCCGGATGGGGCCTGTCCGGCGAGGACCAGGCCGAAAGGGACGTGGACTACGCCATCGAGATCAGCGCCGTCACCGAGAACGGCCCCGACGGCGCCCGCCTCACCGTCCGCTGGACCTGGCCCGAGGGCCACTTCTCCGACACAACCATGCGCGACCTGGCCGATACCTGGGTCCGCGCCATGACAGCGCTCACCGCACATGCGCAGCGCCCCGATGCGGGCGGCCGTACGCCGTCCGACCTTTCCCTGGTGCATCTCAGCCAGAGCGAAATCGACGACTTCGAAAGCGAACTTGACTCCGAGTGGGGGACCTGGTGACCGGCCGGCCGCGTATCCAAGACATTCTGCCTCTGTCCCCGTTCCAGGAGGGTCTGCTCTTCCACTCCCTCTTCGACCCCACCGACACGGACGTATACACCGTCCAGTGGGCGTTCGATCTCAAGGGCACGCTGGACGCCGCGGCGCTGCGAGCAGCGGCCGAGACAGTGCTGCGGCGACACCCGAACCTGCGTGCCTCGTTCCGGCAGCGGAAGTCCGGCGAACCCGTCCAGGTGATCCCCACCGAAGTACCCCTGCCTTGGCAGGAGATCGACCTCAGTGCACAGGGGCGGGAGGAAGCGGAGCGCGCGGCGGCGCGGCTGCTGGTCGAGGACCGCACCACGCGCTTCGACCCTGCCCGGCCGCCCTTGCTCCGGTTCACTCTGATCCGGCTCGCGTCGGACCTGCACCGCTTGGTCTTCATCAACCATCACCTCATCCTCGACGGTTGGTCGATGCCGCTGTTCATGCGGGAGCTCTTCACCCTGTACATGAACCGCTGCGACGAGTCGGCGCTGCCGCAGGTGACGCCGTACCGTGACTTCCTGGCTCACCTCGCGAACCAGGACCGTGAGGCCGGGCGCAAGGCGTGGAGCGCGGTCCTCGCCGATCTGGACGGGGAGACCCTGGTCGCCCCGGGCGCTACCCGCCAGGGTTCAACCGTGCCCGAGCGCGTCCACGCCGAATTGTCGGCTGAGGAAACCGCTGCCCTGGTCCAGCAGATGCGTACCTGCGGCCTGACGCTGAACACTGCGATCCAAGGTGCCTGGGGCATCATCCTCAGCCGGCTCACCGGGCGCGACGACGTCACCTTCGGCGCCACGGTCTCAGGCCGCTCCCCGGAGCTGGCCGGCGCGGCCACGATGATCGGCATGCTCATCAACACGGTCCCGGTACGCATGCGGGTCGTGCCCTCGGAATCCCTCCTGGTCGGACTTCAGCACCTCCAGGACGCCCAGGCGCAGCTGCTCCAGCACCATCACTTCGGCCTGTCCGAACTGCACGGCATGGCCGGGACGAAGGAGCTGTTCGACACCTGCATCGTCTTCGAGAACTACCCCGTTGACCCGCAGTCCCTCGACCTGACGGGTGCCGGGCTGCACGTCGCGTCCATGGAGGTGAAGGATGCCGCGCATTACCCCCTTCGTCTTGTCGTAGTCCCCGGGGAGCGCCTCCGGATGTGGCTGGACTACCGCCCCGACCTGTTCGATCAGGCGACCGCCGAGCGCATCGTGGGATGGCTGCTGCGCCTGCTCGAGGAAGTGCGGGTGGACCCGAGCCTTCCGGTGGGCCGGGCGGAGATGGTGGATCCGGCAGAGCGCGCTCTAGTGCTGGAGGAGTGGAACGACACTGCTGCTGTGGTGGCGGACGGCACGCTGCCGGTGTTGTTCGAGGAGCAGGTGGTGCAGACTCCGGACGCCACGGCGGTGGTCTTCGACGGCATCGAGCTGTCGTATCGCGAGGTGAATGAGCGGGCGAACCGTCTGGCGCGGCTGTTGGTCGGGCAGGGGGCGGGTCCGGAGCGGTTCGTTGCTGTTGCTCTGCCGCGGTCGGCGGATCTGGTGGTGGCGTTGTTGGCGGTGGTGAAGACGGGTGCGGCGTATGTGCCCGTCGACCCGGACTACCCGGCCGACCGCATCGCCTACATCCTCGACGACGCTCACCCGATGTGCGTGATTGCCGGCTTCGGCGCGGAAGGCGTGCTGCCGACGGACACTCCCCAGATCCGGCTGGATGACCCGGCGGTGCAGGCCAGGTTGTCCGTGCTGGGTCGGGAGAACCTCACGGACGCGGATCGTCTGGGGGCGTTGGATGCGGGCTTGCCGGCGTATGTGATTTATACGTCGGGTTCGACGGGTCGTCCGAAGGGTGTGGTGGTTGAGCACCGGGGGATTGTGAACCGG
>NZ_JBFAWW010000099.1:0-4267 GCF_040680495.1 Streptomyces sp. NPDC052036
GAGATCCTCGCCAAGGTCCGGCTCGTCCAGACCGCCGTGAAGAAACTCGTCAACAACAACTCGAACTGACACAAACCAGATCACCAGACACTAGCGAAGACGGAATGGGTGCAAGGAAACTGAACCAGTGGTTGACGTCCCGTGAGTCGTCAGCGGCCTGCCAACTCTGGTGGATGGGCCGCTTTGCGGTGCTGGAGAGGGCCATAGCCGATGGACTCTCCTCTTTCGTCGTCCCGATCCGATGGACGCCGGGAGGCCCGGACCAACACTGCGATCTGCGGTCCGTGGCGATGCCGCCGGGATATAACTGGGCACCGAAGCTGTCACAGAGATCCTCAGTGAACGTGGGAAGCGATCTGGCATCGCCCTTCCCGCCCGGTAGCCGACCGGGCGGCGGGCAGGCGCGACGCCCGCTGATGACGCCAGATCGTGGCGGAGTCGCCGTAGTACTCCGAGGACGGGAGAGCCGTCCGCATGAGGAAGGGCGACAGCGTGATCGCAGCAGTGCTGTATTCGGGGAGGACCGTTGTTGAACAACGACGCGCCGCCGACCACCTGGCCGGTCAGTATGACGGCCGAGCGGCGGGTACTCGATCACCAGCGCGAGCTGCACCGATGGGCAAGGAACGAGCCGGACCGCCGGTTCGAGGATGTATTCAACTTGATCTGTGACCAGGCCACTTTGGTGGTGGCCTGGGAACGGGTGTCTGGCATCCGGGGTGCCAGGACTGCGGGCCTGGATGCGGTCACCCGCCACTACGCCGAAGAGCGGCAGGGAGTGATTCCGTTCCTGGAGGGGCTTCGCTCCTCGCTCAAGGACGGGTCCTTCACCGCGCTGCCGGTCAAACAGGCGGTGATCCCCAAGAAGAACGGAAAGGTCCGTTACTTGGGCATCCCGACCCTGCGAGATCGAGTCGCGCAGATGGCGCTCAAACTGGTCCTGGAGTCGATCTTCGAGGTCGATTTCTACCCGTCCAGTTACGGGCATCGACCCGGACGTCGGGCCCAGGATGCCATCGCTGAAATCCACCACTTCACCCGCAAGCCGTCGACCTACGAGTGGGTCATCGAGGGCGACATCAAGGCTTGCTTCGACAACGTCGACCATCACGTCCTGATGCACCTGGTGGCCGAACGCGTCCAGGACCGGAAGGTCCTGCGGCTGGTCAGTGCGTTTCTGCGGGCCGGGGTTGTCGAGTTGCAGGGTGGGTTCGCGGAGACTCTGACCGGGACTCCGCAAGGAGGGATCGTCTCTCCGCTGCTGGCCAACATCTATCTCTTTGTTCTGGACCGATTTTTCTCACGGATCTGGGACCAGGAGATGAACCCGCCATGGCGTCGGCAGTATCGGCGCCGGATGGGGCGGCCGAACTTCCGCCTGGTGCGGTATGCCGACGATTTTGTCGTGCTCGTGCTCGTGCACGGCGCGATGTCAGAGGCCGAAGCACTCAAAGCGGAGATCGCCGAACTGCTGGCCTGCAAGCTGAAGATGACCCTCTCGGACGAGAAGACCCACATCACCCACATTGATGACGGCTTCGTCTTCCTGGGCTTCCACATCCAGCGGAGAACTTGGGGTGACCGCCGTGTCGTGCTCACCATCCCGTCCAAGCAAGCCTTGGCGTCGGTGATGCACAAGATCAAGAAGCTGACGGGGCGAAGTACGACATCGCTCTCGTTGGAGGAGGTGCTGCGGACGGTCAACCCGGTCCTTCGGGGGCTGGGCGGCCTACTTCCGCTACGGGGTCTCGAAGCGGACATTCGCCTACCTGGGCTGGCATGCGTGGTGGCGAGTACTCCGCTGGATTCGCTACAAGCGCCCCCACATGACCTGGAAGCAACTGCGGCGCCGCTACTTCGGAGCGGATCGCATCAGCGAGGGCGGTCTCGTCCTCTACAACCCGGCAAAGATGAAGGTCGAGCGATACCGCTTCCGCGGAGCGCAGATCAGCACGCCATACAACATCGACGAGGTTGATCCGGAGAGGGCTCGCTTTCGCCGGACCAGCCACGACGATGTGGCCTTCGTCGGCCAGGTCAGTGAATACCTCGCCTGACACATCGGATCACGTGGAGAGCCCGCTGCGGGGCCAACTCGCACGGCGGGTTCGGCGGGCGGGGACGGGAAGACCGGCACCGGAGACGGTGCACGGCGTCCCGTCCCCGACCCAACACATCCCCTTCGAGCCCGAGGCAGCGAACCTCTTCTTTCAGTTCATCTCGGGCCGCTACGAACGGGCCTCGGTGATCGTGACGAGTAACAAACCCTTCGGCCGCTGGGGCGAGGTCTTCGGCGACGACACGGTCGCCGCCGCGATGATTGACCGCCTCCTCCACCACGCCGAAGTCATCTCACTCAAGGGCGACAGCTACCGCATGCGCGGCCGCGATCTCGGACGGGTTCCCGCGGCCAACACCGGGGAATGACCAACATCAACAGACGCAGGGGGTCACTTTTCGTCCGTCGGCAGTGGCCCACAATTCAGGTTCTGGATCACTTCAGTGCCTGAGCCACGGAGAGTCACGACAACCGCGATCATGAACGGCCTCATGCCGCGAGGAGGATCCGCTTGCGGAGCAGGTCGAAGTTGGCGCGGCCGAACATCTGACGCTTGATCATCTTGATCTTGTTGTTGTGATCCTCGACGGCACCGGAGCTGTAGCGGAGGCTGAGCCAGGCGACGACGGCGTCGAGGTCCTGGCCGAGGCCGGTGACGAAGGAGTGCAGGGCGGGCACGTCGTCAGCCTGCACGCGTTCTATCGATCGACCGAGCTCGCGACCCCGGCGGTCGTTCATCAATTCGGTGAAGGCTCGGATGTGTTCGGCGGTTCGGTCGAGGGCGGGGCAGCGGGTGAGGACCTGCTTGAGCTGCTGGGCCTGGTCGTCGTCAAGGCGGTCGGGGCGGCGGGTGATCCAGCTGGTCACGTCGCGTACGGACGGCGCATTGCGGGGCGGATCGTCGTGCGGGAAGGCTTCGCGGAGCCGTTGGACGTGCCTTTTCACCACGCTCTCGCCGCCGGGATAGCCGCGCTCGCGAACTTCCTCGAACAGCCGGCGGGCCACGGTGCAGCCTTCGGTCCACCGCTGATGGGGGTAGGGCTTGTAGGGGTCGAGGATGCTGGTCCGGCCGGTCCACCGTCCGACCAGGACCTCGTCCGCGGTTGCCGCATCGGCGAGGCGGCGGACGGTGTTGCGGGCCAGTCCCAGTCGGCAGGCGATCGGCCGCAGCCCGAGCCCCTCGTCCAGCAGGGCGTGAACGGAAGCGTGCTGCTCGCGCACCCGGTCGGACAGACGGCCCGACTGTCGTGGTTCATCCAGGGAAGGCGGCGCAGGCTCCGGGCTCTTCTTCGGGCTCCAGCAGTCGGCGTATCGGCCGCAGGAGCGTCGACCGGCTCGCCCTGACCGCGAGCGTGTGCGCCAGGCGGGCGCCGGCCCGGCCCGCCAGCATCACCGCTACCTGTCGAAGCACCGTCTGCAGCCCGGAGCTTCGCCGTCCGTGCCGGAAGGTGAGTCCGTCGACTTGCTCGGCGAACGTGGTCCGCCGGCAGGCGCGGTCGCGGCAGCGGAACCGCCGGACCTGTAACTTGATCACCACGGGACGCCCGGCGACTGCAGTGTCGGCGAGGCGGCGTACGTATCGGCTGTGCACTCGGCCCGACGACGTCCGACAGGCGGGACACGCGGCCCGCTCGGCCGATGCGCGGGCCCGAACGACCACCAACTCGCCATCGACCACTACGTTTCCGATCATTACGCCTTCGACCCTGGTGGACCACAGGTCCTGGAGGAGCACATCGCCCACGGCTGTTCATGATCGCGGTTGTCGTGACCCTCCGTGGCTCCGGCACTGAAAGTGATCCAGAACCTGAATTCAGCCGTCGCCGACACTGCGAGCTCGTGCCAGCACCGCAATCGCCTGAGCCAGCTCGGAATCCTTCGGCAGAGGCCGGTGAGCGGCCATGTCAGTGCGCAGCATGTTCGCCAGAGCAGCAGCGTCGATGGCGTCCGACTTCTTCCTCGCGACTGAGTACCGGTCTCGATAGCGGGCCGCGGCCAGCGGAATGTTCGCGAAGACTGGGCGCCCCGTCGCGCGCAAACAGGCGGCCAATAGTCCCCGGGACGTCTCGATCGCGACCGGGATCGGGTGATCCTTGCTGTCTCCGTGCTCGGTTACTGACGTTGTAGTCGTGGTGTCGTCGGTGTGAGCCCTGTTCCGGTGAGGCATCCGTCGATGATGTCGCTGCGGTATTGGATCTGGCGGAGGCC
>NZ_JBFAWW010000100.1:0-4121 GCF_040680495.1 Streptomyces sp. NPDC052036
GCCAGACGGGCTGATCCCTTGAGTGCTTTGCCGTCGACGGCGATCACGCGCGGCCGCCCGGACGTGGAGGGCGGAGGCACCTGGGCGGGCTCGGTGGCGGCGTGGTGCCGGTCGGCCAGGTAGGCGCCCACCGCCCGGTCCAGGGCATCACCGTCAACGGCCTCCAGTACACGGCCGATCGTGGCCGGCGACGGAGTGCGCCGCCATCTGGGCAGGTGGCGGCGGATCCCGATCGCTGTCAGGAGTGCGTTCGAAGCACGCTGGCCCCACTCGGCGAGCTCGTCGATGCTCCTGCGCGCGTCGGCGTCCGCGCCGCGACCCGTGTGGAGTTCGGCAATCAGGTCGTACGCGCCGCCCTCCGGCAGGGCATAGGTGTAAAAGGCGCGCAGCAGCGTCTGTTCCGCCGCGTCCGTGAAGCCGAGGTCGGCGAGCTGTCCGGCCTGCGCCAGCACCTCCCACGTCCGGCCGGACAACTCCAGCCGGGCCCGCGGCCTGCGCTCCACACGGCCCTCTGACCGCGCCGCTCCAGCGCCACACCCTCCGCACACTCACCCCACCGACCTGGGCACCCGCACGCACATGCGCCGTCGTCAACGCCCCGGCAGCATCGAGCTCCATCAGCCGCGCCACCAGCACCGGCCTGGACACCCTCAACCCCGCCGAGACCTCACCCCACACGCCCGGCTCCCCCAGCCCACACCCTTCCGCCCGCGGAAACCGAAACCGACACCGACGACCATGCCGTCGCGCAGTCGGCGTGGACTGGGCAAAGGCCGGGCCGGTGCCGAGTCAGCCCGGTGTCCCGGATCCGGCGGATGACGTCTCTGGAACCATCACTCAGCCGGGCGCCGTTCGCCGGACAGGCTGTGCAACTGCCACTCGCGAGGCGCTATGCCGTAAGCGGCACGGAAAACACGGCTGAAGTGGCTGGGGCTCACGAAACCCCAGCGACGGGCGACGGTCGCCACCCCGAGCCCCTGGGCCGGGGAGCGCAGGAGATCCCGACGGCACCGCTCCAGGCGCTGCATCCGGATCCATTCCCCGACGGTGGTTCCCTCCAGCTGAAACAACTTGTGCAGGTAGCGCACCGAAATGAAGTGGGCGGCGGCGATCGCGGTGGGTGACAGGTCCGGGTCGGAGAGGTTTCGCAGGATGTGGTCTTTCACTCGCACCATCATGGCCGCGGCAGTTTCGGGAGCATGGGGCCTGAAGCGGCCGCTCCGCTCGTTGATGAACAGTGCCAGCAGGTCGAGCCCCGTGGCGGCGACTTGACGGCCGACGAAGTCGTCGAAGCCCGCTGCTTCGCGCGCCATGCGCGCGAAATAGGTCGCCACCAGTGCAGAACTTCCGCCGCGACCCGAGAACGCTCTCGCAGTCAACGCCTGCAGGTCTTCGTCCCGCACGCGAAGCTCCTTCCGAGGGAAATGAAAGGAGGTGAAACAGAATTCGCCCTGCATTTTCTTTCTGAACACGCGAGACGAATCAGAAATGGAGAAATCTCCCGGCTCTATCAGGCACTCCCTCCCGTCCTGCTCCTTGACAGCACCGCCTCTGCGTTGAAGCGTGAGGATGAGGAATTCCTTCCCGTCCCGGGCTATCAGGCGCTTGCTGCGCGTCACCTCTTGCGGCCCGGCCTGGACGTCCGACACCTGTGTGGCACCCCATTGGTGGGTGACGATTCTTCCCGATGGCGGATCTTCCTCCAGGATATTGACATCGAGCGGTACGAACGTCCGGGACACCGCTTCATGCCAGCGCTCTATCCGGTCGGCTGCGGACAGCGCCGCGGTGGAAAGGACGACGGACATCTGGCCCCCTTAACATTGTGTTCGACAGGCAGTTCGGATCCGGTCACCGGACAGCCCGATCACCGAAGACCCGGTGTGCCTTCCAGAACACCGTGCCAGCCATCCTGGGCCGGCACATCGCGTGAATCCGCTAGATCAGGGGGCCGGGGGCCGGACTGAGATGCCCCTCACTTGATCCCGTCCTCAACGACTGGGGAGGAGTGGTGGGTGTGACGCCGGCGACAAGCCGGCGTCGTCAGGCCGATCAGGTACGACCCGCGCTTCCAGCCCTGCTCAAGGCCATACGAGGCTCTTCCGGGCAGCCTTACGCCTCTTCCCCGGGAATGGCCGGCCGCGTCGCGTAACGGCTGCGCATCGTGTCGCTGGCTGCGGGGCCCGCGGTGAAGACGTAGGCGGTGCTGTCGTCGAGCCGGCGGCCGGTTCTGGCGTCGACGACGACGGGCTCGACCTCCTCGCCGCTGTGCGCGTCGACGAGGATCATGCTGCGCTCCGCCGGTGTGAGGCGGGAGTTGCCCCATGCGGCCAGGGCGACGATCACCGGACGCAGGGAGCGCCCGAGTTCGGTGAGTACGTACTCGTGCCGGACGGGGCCGGTCCGGTAGGGCCGGCGCTCCAGCAGGCCGTCCGCGACCAGGGTCTTCAGCCGGGTGGTGAGCATGCTGGAGGAGATGCCCAGGCTCTCCTGGAACTGGTCGAAGCGGGTGTAGCCGTCGAAGGCGTCGTGGAGGATCAGCAGCGTCCACCACTCGCCGACGTGCTCCACCGTCGTGGACAGCGGGCACTCCCGGTCCTCCAGCCTGATCCGGCTTGCCACGGCGATCATCCCTTCAGTTACTGCTAAAGTCGAAGTTAGTTACTTCTATTTTAGCAGTCTAGACGGGAGCGGCGCCTCGTATACCCGCGCCCGGGAACGGAGCACAACGTGCCCACATCCATCAGCGAATCCCTCGAAGGCCGACGTGCCCTGGTCACCGGCGGCGCCAAGGGCACCGGAGCCGCGATCGCCCGACGGCTCACCGAGGCCGGCGCGACCGCCCTGGTCACCGCCCGCAGCCGCCCCGACGACGTCGAGGAGGAGACGTTCATCACCGCCGACCTGTCCACCGCCCAGGGCGCCGCCCACGTCGCCTCCGAGGTGGACACCCGCGTGGGAGGTGTCGACATCCTGGTCAATACCCTCGGCGGCTCCGAGGCACCGGCAGGAGGATTCGCCGCGCTCGGCGACGACGACTGGGCAAGGGAGCTGAACACGAACCTGCTGGCAGCCGTCCGCCTGGACCGCGCACTCCTCCCGCACATGATCGCCAAGGGCAAGGGCGCGGTCGTGCACGTCACCTCGATCCAGCGCCGCATGCCGCTGTGGAACGGCACCCTGGCCTACGCCGCCGCCAAGGCCGCCCTGACCACCTACAGCAAGGGCCTGGCCAACCAGGTCGCCCCGCACGGCGTCCGCGTCAACACCGTCTCGCCCGGCTTCGTCCAGACCTCGGCCGCCGACAACCTCGTCGCCCGGATCGCCCACGACGCCGGCATCGGCCAGGAAGCAGCGCTGGGCCAGCTCATGGACTCCCTGGGAGGCATCCCGCTCGGCCGCCCCAACCGGCCCGAGGAGGTCGCCGAACTGGTCGCCTTCCTCGTCTCCGACCGCGCCTCGGCCATCGTCGGCGCCGAACACGTCATCGACGGCGGCACCACCCCCACCGTCTGAACCCGCCACCACCATCAGGAGCGTCATGCCCGACAACCAGCCCCGCATCATCACCCCGGACGACCTCCCCGAGGTGATCACCCGCTACCTCACAGCGCACCGCGCCCACGACACCGCCACCGCCGTCACGACGTTCACCAACGACGCCACAGTCATCGACGACGGCAACAGCTACCAGGGCACCGCCGCGATCGAGCGGTGGCTGGACCGATCCGCCACCGAATTCACCTACACCATCCACCTCACCGGCACTCAGCAGACCGACACGGCCCAGTACATCGCCACACACCACCTCGAAGGCAACTTCCCCGGCGGCACCATCGATCTGCGCTATCAGTTCACTCTCCGCGACGACCTCATCGAACACCTCGCCATCGAACCGTGAGTCCGCTCCCGCACCAACTGTTGCCGCCTACGAGGGAAGCTCCACCCACCCCGGACCGCGCCGTCTCAGCCCTCGTGCCCAGCCAGCCACCCGCGGATCAGCACGTGCACGCCGAGGAATCAAGGCGGGACGCTCAGGGGTATCAGCTCTTGTTCGTCGTCTGCACTGCCCCTTTTGCGGCTTCTTCGCCACGGACGGCTGTCAGGTAGGCGAGGGCTGC
>NZ_JBFAWW010000101.1:0-4012 GCF_040680495.1 Streptomyces sp. NPDC052036
CTCGCGCTTGGACATGCCCTCGGCAGTGCGTCGCTGCAGGTACTTCTGGGTGCGCTCGTCCCAGCGTATGCGGGTCATCACGATGCGGTAGAGGGCGGCATTCGCTTGGCGGTTGCCTGCGCGATTCAGGCGCCGTCGTTGTGTCTTGCCGGAGGACTGCTCGACCGGGCTGACGCCGCACAGGGCGGCGAAGGATGCCTCGTCAGTGATCCGGTCAGGGTTGTCGCCTGCGGCGATGAGGAGGACTGCGGCGCTGTCGGGACCGACACCGACGAGGTCCAGCATCTCGGGCCGGCAGGAGCGGACAGCCCTGGTGGTGCGCCGGGTGAGCTCTTTGACCTCGTCGGACAGGTGCTGGACTCTGCGGGCGAGCAGGCGCATCGTGAAGACGGCCTCGCCCCGGTCATCGGCATCGAGGGCCGCGCAGGTGGCGATCAGCGCAGGATTGCTCAGGCCAGTGAGCAGTTCGCGCAGTTCCGGGTCGATGGCCAGCAGGACTGCCTTGAGCTGGTTCAGCGCCTGGGTGCGGGCCTTGACGGCTGATTCCTTGGCGAGCCGGAGGACCCGCATATCCGCTGCGGGGCCATCCGCGGTCTTCGGCACGGTGGTGGCGCGTCCGGACAGCACGGCGCGAGCGGCTGCGTCCGCGTCGACGGCATCCGTCTTTCCGCGCTTGCGCCGGGTGGCACGGTCGGGCTGGTTGATTTCGACGATCTCGATGCCTGCTCTGCGCAGGTACCGGGTCAGCGCGGTTCCGTAGGATCCGGTGCATTCGACACCGGCCCGATGCAGGATGCCGAACGACCCTGCCCAGGCGAGTAGTTGACGATATCCCGCGGCGGTAGTCGGGAACTCCTGGTGGGCGAGCGAGGCGCCCAGAGTGGTGATGACAGCGGCGACGTGGACGTCCTTGTGGGTGTCCACCCCCAGGACCACCTCCTCGGCCGGGTCCGGGACTGGCTGCGTGGGCAGCGTCAGCTGGAGCATGCTGGTGACGGTCACGAGGCTCCTTGGACTGGGTCTGGTGGCTGACACCGGTCCGGTGGGCGGTCAGAACTGTGACGGTGCTTTGTGCAGCAAAGCCCCTAATCCGTAGGGAAGGTGGTTCCGGAAGCCGTAGCTGGGCTTCTGGGCTGTCTGGTGACGGACGTCTGTAAGGCCCCGGGCCCTTGAGGCCTCCCGATAGAGCGGCGCCGTCACGGTGGTGGGTTTCACGGGGCATGCGGGCGCCGGGCAGACGCCTGGGAATCTCCCCGCCCTTGGAGGTCTCACGAGAGAGCGGCGCGGTCCGGCGTCTCCAAGTCCCGTGAAACTCACCGTCGTATGTCGTTCGTTGTCGTCGTGGCGCGAGCCCGCCACAGGGCGACCTCCTGTCCACCTCCGCGAGCCGCGAGCTCTGGCGCAGACAGAGGCCCCTGGGGCGCGCTGGTGTCGCGAACGGCTACCGAGATGGCGGACCGACCGAGTCCTGGGATTAGGACGCCGCGTGACCTGCATGAGCTCGTGACCTGGATAAACGCTCGACGATGGGAGAACGTGTGACTGTGTTCTGCGGGATCGACTGGGCAGAGAGGCATCACGACCTCGCGCTGGTCGATGAGGCTGGCGAACTGCTGGCCAAGCGGCGGATCAGCGATGACGCGGCCGGCTACCGGATGCTGCTGGAGCTCCTGGCCGAGCATGGTGACAGCCCTGAGTCGCCGATACCGGTGGCCATCGAGACCAGCCGAGGCCTGCTCGTCGCAGCCTTGCGGACCGGCCGCCGCAAGGTCTTCGCGATCAACCCGCTTGCCGCCTCTCGTTACCGCGACCGCCACGGTGTGTCCCGCAAGAAGTCAGACCCGGGCGACGCGCTCGTGCTGGCGAACATCCTCCGCACCGACATGGCCGTGCACCGGCCGCTGCCGGCGGACTCCGAGCAGGCCCAGGCCATCGCGGTGCTGGCTCGGGCTCAGCAGGACGCCGTCTGGAACCGCCAGCAGATCGGCAACCAGATCCGCTCCCTGCTGCGGGAGTACTACCCTGCTGCCCTCGATGCCTTCCTGGCCAAGCAAGGAGGACTGGCCCGCGAGGAAGCCCGCATCATCCTTGCCAAAGCGCCAACGCCGACAGAAGGCTCGCGGCTGTCGCTGAGCCAGCTGCGTTCCGCACTCAAGCGCGCCGGTCGTGTCCGCAGCATTGACGAGGAGGCTGACCGCCTGCGCGGCGTCCTGCGGGCCGAGTACGCTCACCAGCCTGCGGCTGTCGAGGACGCCTTCGGCAAGCAACTTCTGGCTCTGCTAAAGCAATTCGAAGCAGCCTGCCAAGCCAGTGAAGATCTCGCCGAAGCAGTTGATGCCAGCTTTCGTGAGCATCCAGATGCCGAGATACTCCTGAGCTTCCCGGGCCTCGGTGTCCAGCTCGCGGCACGAGTTCTCGCCGAGACAGGCGACGACCGCAACCGCTTCGCCGACGCCCGCGGCCTGAAGGCATACGCCGGATCCGCACCGATCACCCGCGCCTCCGGCAAGAAACACTACGTCGGACGCCGCATGGTCAAGAACAACCGACTCCACCACGCCGGCTACCTCTGGGCCTTCTCCTCCCTGCGCTCATCACCCGGTGCCCAAGCCCACTACCGCCACCGACGCGACGTCGGCGACTGGCACGCACAAGCTCAACGGCACCTGTTCAACCGCCTGCTCGGGCAGCTGTTCCACTGCCTCCAGAATCGGACTCTCTTCGACGAAGAACGCGCCTTCAATCAGCCCGCGACCTCACCGGCGGCAGTGGCTGCTTGACTTCTTCAGATCCCGAGATGTCTATCGGGACACGTTCACCGGGCCGGCGGCAGTACGCACCGCAGGGGGCCGGAGCCGACAGTTCTACACCAAGGCAGCACGGCCAGTTGTCACACGGGTCAGGCTCCGGCCCCCTGCGGCACACCGTGATCCTCACAGTTGTCACAGACCAGATGGACATCGAGCCCGGCGGGCACCGCCTTGTCGATCGTGACCAGGAACTTCTTGAACCCGATGGCCCGGTGGCGGCGGTGCAGCTCCGATATGACGCTGCCGTCGGCGATGTTGAAAGCCGCGAACAGGCTGGTGATGCCGTGCCGGCAGTAGTCATGGGTGCGGCGTTCGGGCATGCCCGGCATCATCGGGAGTACGGGCTGTGAACGGTCCAGTGCCTGGATCTGGGACTTCTCGTCCACGCAGAGGACGACCGCCTTCTCGGGCGGGTTGTGGTACAGCCCGACGACGTCGACGACCTTGGCGACGGACTGCGGGTCGGTGGAAAGCTTGAAGGAGTCCTGGAGATGCGGCGTGAGGTCGAACCGCTTCCAGATCCGTCCGATGGTCGATTTCGACAGGCCCGTCCGCTGGGCCATCGAGGCCCTTGACCAGTGAGGTCCTTGCCCGGAGCGGACTCCAAGGTCGCCACGATGACGTCCTCGACCTGATCGAGCAGGATCGAGGGCGGCCGGCCCGCCCGGGGCTCGTCGGACAGGCCGTCGAGACGTCCGACGATGAACCGGGCACGCCAGCGTTCCACCGTCGACTCATCCACACCCAGGTCGATGGCGGCCTGCCGGTTCGTCCCGCCCTCCGCGCACCGCAGCACGATCCTTGCACGCAACGCCAGACACTGGGCGGTCTTCGCCCGCCTCGCCCACCGGGTGAGCTGATCCCGCTCAGCCTCACTCAGGACCAGGTCGGCCTTCGGCCGACCGATACGAGCACCATCCTCAAGCCCGGCCAGCCGCTCAGCGGCGAACTTCCCGCGCCACTTCCTCACCGTCGACACCGTCACGCCGACCTCCGCCGCCACCCCTGCATTCGGCGCACCCTCCGCGCACGCCAGCACAATGCGCGCCCGCTCCACAAAACGCGGCGCCACCGCCCCACCGACCCAACGGGACAACTCCGCGCGCTCCTCAGCGGACAGAGTGACTTCAACAGCACGAGGACCCGGCGACATGAAAACAGGCCACCAACTTACCCCCGAAATTTCTGGCGCATCACACTAG
>NZ_JBFAWW010000102.1:0-3606 GCF_040680495.1 Streptomyces sp. NPDC052036
TGCCGTCCACAGCCAGCGCGTGCAGTCCGGTTGTCCGCGGACGGCGGTCCGCGAGCCAGCGCCCGACCGCCCGGTCCAGGGCGTCGCCGTCGATCCGGGCGAGCAGTCGACGAATCGCGGACTCCGAGGGCAGTTGCCGCAAGGGCAGTACCGGGTCGGGGCGGATACCGAGCTGCCCGAGTGCGTGGGCCGGCGCGTCGGCGATCCACTCGCCCACCGCCAGCAGCGAGGTCGCCCCGGCCAGCACCGCGCAGGCAGTCAGGGCCAAGACGACAGCCAGGCCATGCCGCACGCCGCGCGGATCACGCGGGTCCGGCACCTCAGCCAGCCGCTCCAGCAGGCCCGGCACCTGTCCGGAGCCGACCTGCGGCTGATCACGGAGCTGGTCGAGAGCGGGCGGGATCGGCGATGATGCACAGGCAGGCACGGGCTTCCAGTCGAATCACGGGACGTCGAGAACTCCATGATCTTGGAGACCGTGCCTGCTTCCGTTCCCCAGCGCCAGCCAACCGACACACCGTCAAGAACCGGACGTCATCCGACTACGCTGAATCCCTGTCCCTGCAGTCGCCAGCGATCGTTGTTCGGTCGCGACGGCGTCCTGCGGCGGTCACGCGGGGGCGGAGCGGTCAGTCCGTCGCCATGCAGTTGGGGACTCCGTCGTTCGGCTTCGGGGTCGGGGCGTCGATCGCGAAGAACCTGTTGTCGGTGCCGGCGATCGTCTGCAGTTGGGGCGTGGCCTTGTGCCCGTCGTCCCAGGTGCACGTGACGGCGTGGACTGCGGGTCCGGCCATTCCGGTGACGTACCAGTGGGTGCCGGTCGGGGTGAACTTGCCCCAGCTGGTCTCGACGTTGCGGTCTCCTGTTGCGGTCAACGCATCGTCAGTCACGAACACGCGCCCGTCGCCGATGTTCAGGTTGGCGAAGAACCAGCCTGTGTGAACGAGCTGCGGACCCCCTTCGCCGCCGGCGCGCTGGGGGTCCGGGTATTCGGCCTTCTGCGTCGCTTTCCACTCGCGGGCCGCTGCGTCAGCGTTGGCGGCGCGCTGCCAGATGTCGATGCTGAGGGTCCAGGGCTTCCCGTCGACCACCCCGGTAGCGATGACCTGCGTGATGGGTCGGATCGTCGCGTCCGGTGCTGCGGCGATCGATGCCGTCCCGGAGTCTGTGTGCGGGAAGACCGACGTCAGTATCCCGGCCGTGCACGCGACGGCCAGTGCGACGGCGACCGCCTCCGCTGCTCGGCGCCTGGTCCTGCGTCGCGTGCCGCCTGCAACGATCGCCTCGACGGGCGCGTGCTTGATCTGCACGCCTTGCGTGGCGTTGGCGAGCAGCTCGGAGATGTCGGTGCCTGTATCCGTCATGACGTTAGCCCTTCGTGCATGGGGGGACTGGTGTCCGTGCTGGCGCGGGTCAGCCCGACGGCGGACCGGAGCCGGGTGATTCCTCTGGCTGCGTTGCTCTTCACGGTGCCGACCGAGCACCCCATCGCGGCGGCGGCCTGCGTTTCGCTCAGGTCCTCCCAGTAGCGCAGTACGACGGCCTGTCTCTGACGCAGGGGCAGTTGGGCCAGCGCCGCAAGCAGGTCGGCGCGCTCGACGGCCTGTGCCATTTTGTCGCCGCGCTCTGGCAGGTCGTGCTCGTGAGCGGGGTCATCGCTTCGGGACAGGTACTCCTTGATCCCTCTGCGGTACCTGCGCGCGTGTGCGTTGACCATGATGCGTCGCACGTAGGCGTCCGGGTCCTGGGCCAGCGACACCTTCCGCCACGCCACGAACGTCCGCTCCAGGCATGCTTGTACGAGGTCTTCTGCTGCGTACTGCTCTCCTGTCAGGAGATACGAGGTCCGCATGAGTCGGGACCATCGCCCTATGACGAACGCTTGGAAATCCTCGGATTCTCCGCCAGCTCCTGCCGTTGCTCCTGCTGTGCCTCTCATGGCTCACCTCCTCACACCACAGAGTCCACGGCCACGGCAAACCGTTGCATGATGCTGCGGCCTGCGGTCGACGCCGGGACCCTTTGGCGCAAGGCCATGAAGTTATGGGCTGTTGGGTGCTGTCAACAGGATGTCGATGCTGATGGTGGCTTTGTAGGTGCGTCGGTCGATGCGCAGGCTTTTGTAGGCGTATCGGGACAGTGGTCGCTTGACGGCGCGGGGACTGACGCGGAGTCGGCGTGCTGTCATCGGCTGGTTCAGGACGGCTCGTCCGATGCTTCCGACGAGGTCGACGATGGTGTCGGCGATCACGCCTGCGGCTTGGATGACCTGGTCGCGGGCGGTCTGGAGAGCGATGCTGAAGCTGGCCCGGTCAGGGTCCGCGTCGGGGAGGGCCGCGGTGGCGTCGGCGATGGCGATCCTGATCAGCTGGTAGGCGGTCAGCAGCGCGTAGACCTCCTGGGCAATACCGGACATGGTCCGGGCGCGCAGGACCCGGCGCCCGAGCATGGACTTCTTGATCGCGAAGAAGGCGGACTCCACTTCCCACCGCTCGTGATACTGCTTGACCAGCTCGAATGCCGGGTAGCGGCGGTGGTCGAGCAGGGTGGTGGCCAGCCGGTAGACGCCGGTGGTGCGCCCGGCGGTGGTGGCGATGGTGATCTCGCACTCGACGACGCGGACCTCCAGCCGGCCGATCCTGGACAGGAACGAGCCGTCCTCGTAGCGGTGCAGGACCAGTGGTTTGCGGGTGGCGGACAGCCGGGCGAGGAACGCGGCGCCGGTGTCCGCGACCGTGGTCAGGAAGGCGTTGGAGGACAAGCCGCGGTCCAGCAGGACGATCATGCCCTCGTGCAGGGAGCGGGCCAGGCGCTTGCCGTGGGTGGTCTCGCCGCTGGTGCGCGGGCCGAAGACCGCGTCGATCACGGCCCGGGTGCCGCAGGCGACCAGGGTGACCAGGCAGATCTGCGGATAGCCCGACGTGGCGTACTGGTTGGAGCCTTTGCCCAGGTGAGCCCGGGTGACGGGACCGTCGGGGACGTCGAGGTAGGTGCCGTCGACGGCGACGACCAGCAGACCCGCCCAGCGGGCCCCGGTGGTACGGACCGCGCTCGCCGGGCCGCGCAGCAGGTCGAACAGGGCCCGCACGGGGCCAACACCGAGCCGGGCGCGGGCGTGCCACAGTGCCGTGGCGGTGACCTTCGGGACCGGCAGGCAGTGCAGTGCGGATGTCAGCCTGGCCCACACGGCCGGATAGCCGCACTCCTCGAACAGAGCGGCGGCCAGGAGGAGGTAGACGACCACCCGGGCCGGGAGTTTCCGCAACCGCTGCTGGACGGCCCCGCACTCGGGCAGGACGGCGTCGACCATCTCGAACGGGACGATCTGCGTCAGCTCGCCCAGGTGACCCGGAGCGAAAAGACCGTCGGCTACCGCGATCTCGCGGCTGATGACACACTGACCCGACAGCGGAGCCTCCGGTGCTGTGAACGGCTTGTCTTGGCGGACCAGCCAGTTCTACCGGGGCTCCGCTTCCCGCATCCGGCGTTCCTCCAGATCAGACCCACTTGCAGCCACGGACCCGACCCATAACTTCATGGCCTTGCCCTTTGGCGCGGAAGTCGGCAGGCAAGGCGTCCAGGCGGGTCAGGAGCTGCGGATTTGAG
>NZ_JBFAWW010000103.1:0-3544 GCF_040680495.1 Streptomyces sp. NPDC052036
CAACATCTCGAAGCGTGGAGAACGGCCGCCTCGGCTGTCCCGGGAAGAACCGCAGATCAGCAGGTCGGGTGACACCCGAGGTTAAACACCAAGCTGAGCTCGGCAATCGCGTTCCCTCGGCCTTTCCTGATGTCCTAACGGACGCCAACCTCTGCCCGCATGGCCACTGCCTTACTACCTATAGAGATCACGCATGGCGGGTCCGATCGGGTTCATATAAGGCGCCGGCTCGGACCGGCTGTGCCGTGTGCGGGCTCGCCGTGCTCGCTCGAACCTGTGTGTATCAGCACGCTGCGACCACTCGGTCAGCGAGCCGCCGTGGCGGTGGATTGGGTGGAACGCGGACGCGGCACGCTGACGGGCAGCCCCAGGTCGAGCCTCTTGTCCATGTCCAGGCGGAAGGTGCCGTACGGGTTGACGGGGGACCAGAACAGGGCGGTCGGGCCGCGCCGGCCCTCGTCGGTGAGCTTCTTCGCCCACTTCGGATCGGTCAGGACCTGCTGGAGCAACGGAGTGTTGACGTGTACAAGGCTGGACTGGAGCAGGTGCAGCGCGAGCATCGACGTCTCGGCGTGCTCCTTGTCCGGCCCGGTCAGAGCGCCATCCTTGCCGTAGTGCAGCACGGTGTTCGCGCTGTTCCAGTTCTCCACGACCTGGAGGCCGCCGTGGATCTCCCGGCGCAGATCGGGGCTGGCAAGATAGCCGCAGGCGAAGACCGTGCGCACGGCACGGCCGAGTTCTTCGAGCGCGGCGTAGGTGGGGTGCTTGGGGCCCCCGCGGGTGAAGCGCCGCAGCACCTGCTCGGCCTCCGCGTCCCCATGCGGAACGCGGTGGCGTACTTGACCATCTGGTCGTACTGCTGCTCGATCAGCTCCCAGCGGATTGCCCGGGTCAGCGAGCCGCCGAGCGCCGGCCAGTCGGGCGGCGCGTTGTCAGGCCGGTACAGGCGGATGCTGCCGATGTTCTTCAACCTCGGCAGCAGGCGGAAGCTGAGCAGCTCGGTGAAGGCGAACCCGACCACCGAGGCGCCGTGCGTGTCGACGTAGTTGGCCTCGATCTCGGCGTCTGTGCAGTGCCGCAGCAGGCCCTCGATCATCGCCGCGACCTCGGACGACGAACAGCTCTTGAGCTGGGAGTAGATGCAGACGTTCTTGCGCTCGACGGTCGGGTAGCCGGGGACCCATTGCTGGGACCCCGGCTCCCTCAGAACCGGGCGAGCGGGTTTCCCCGCACCACGGCTCAAGCAGGTCACGTGGGCCTTCCCGCATCGGCGCCTTCGAGCGCGTGACGCTGCTGGCCCGGGTGGTGGTGGCGGGCCGGTTGCGGACCGACCGTTGGGAGACCCCGGAGGGGGAGAGGTGCTCGTGCGTGGTGCTGGACGTCGACGATGTGGGGGCGTCGATGATGTTCGCGGCCGTCACGATCATCCGTACCGTGCGCCCAATTCCGCCGTGGGAGACCGCGCCGGATGATCCATGGGGCACGGCCAGTCCTGTCCGGCCTGCTGCGCCCGTCGATGGGGGTGAGGACCCGTCTGCGGAACCGCCGTTCTGATGGCGGCTGGGTGCCGGGGAAGTGGGGCTGCCCGACCTGTCAGCGCTACGTCCGGCGGCGAGTGCTGCATGTGCCTGAGCTGCCACCAGCGCGCCGCCGAAGCCATGCTGCCGTGTCAGTCGGCGCGGGAGTGCTTGAACGTCTGGTGCGCTTGCTTGAGACGTCATCCGCTTTCCGAACGTGACTGTTTGGTTCGGGCTGGGTGGGCATGGGTTTCGGTTCACGGCGGGAGAGATGGGTGTGTTCCGTCCGCTCGTCTGGGTCGTGGAGGTGCGTGGTGCCGTCGGTGATCGGTCTTCTGGAAGGCAGGGAGAAGGAGATCCGGGAGGAGGTGGCGCGGTTGCGTGCTGCGCTAGAAGAGGCGGAACGTGCTCTTCAGCGTCTGGTGGATGCCCGGGTCACGGTGACGGAGGTGCTTTCCGGGGAGCCGGACGTGGCGCCGAAGTCCGCGCTGAAGCGTGCGGTTGCGGGATCGACGGTGCCGCACCGGACGGCGGGCATGGCGGCATCCGTGCTGGCAGTGGACTATCAGTACATCGTGGGTCTGCTGGAGTCGGACGCCGGGCGGGAGGGCATGCGCTGTCAGCAACTGGCCGCGGCTCTTGGGCTCGAGGTGGTGCCGGCGAAGGTCGAGGGGCTGCGGTCGAAAGCGAAACGGCTGGCGGAGCGGGGCTGGATCCGTCAGGTGCGGCCGCTCATGAACATGGTCATCGACCACAGCACCATGGCCTCGTGCATGACGGGCAGCGTCTCGTAGTCCCGGACCAGGCGACGTGAACGCATCAGCCAACTGAGCGTCCTCTCCACCACCCACCTGCGGGGCAGCACCACGAAGCCCGCTGTGTCGTCGCAGCGTCTGACGATCTCCAGGGTGAGCTGGAGGTTCTCGGCCGCCCAGTCGACCAGCCTCCCGGCATAGCCGCCGTCCGCCCACACCAGACCGATCGAGAAGTACATCGAGCGCAGCCGCTCGAGCAGGCCGGCAGCGGCATCCCGGTCCTGGACGCTCGCCGCGGTCACGGTGACGGCCAGGACCAGGCTGGGGCAGTCGACCACCACATGCCGCTTGCGGCCGCCGACCTTCTTCCCGCCGTCCCAGCCGGACGTCGAGCGCGGAATGTTCGCCGCCGCCCGCAGTGACTGCGAGTCCATGACCGCGGCCGTCGGGTCCACCGCGCGGCCCTCCTTCTCCCGCACGCGGTCGCGCAGCCGGTCGTGGAACTCGGCGAGCAGCCCCGTCGCCTGCCAGCGGCGGGCGACGGCGTGCACGCGCCGGTACGGCGGGAAATCCGCAGGCAGGTTGGCCCACTTGACGCCGTTGTCGACCACGTAGCGCACCGCGTCCAGCATGACACGGTGGCAATAGCTCTCCGGCCGGCCGCCCCGGCCTTGAAACCATGCCGGGACCGGAAGCAACGGCCGGACGACCTGCCACTCGGCGTCTGTCAGATCCGAGCCGTAACACCGCACGCGGTCCGGTCCGTCAGCCGCGTTGCCGAACCTGTGCGCGAGACAGTCACACGACGGAGACGGCGAGTTGGACTCTGTGGGCGCGAGCGCGACAGACTGCAGCAACAGGACCTCCCGGTGCTCGTTGGCTTCGACAACCCCGAGCTACCGCGAGGTCCTGCCTCCATGCACCGACCGCACCCCGATCACCCGATCAAGACCCTTGTTCGACCCGACACACCCGCTGATCGGAAAGCGGATATCGTCTCAGAAAGTTGTAGGGCAAGCAAAGCCCGTCCAGGGGCGGCGGCAGTCTGAGCGGGGACTTGCCTGGGGCGGCTGGCGCGATGTGAGCGCGCCAGCCGCCCCTTTGCGCTGTCACTGCCGACCGCCTCGCCGGGCGCCGAACGCTGGTGGGCAGCACGGGGGAGCGTTATTGAGGTTTGCGGGTTGTCGTCGGGGGTGGTGACGGTTCATGATCCCTGCGGTATGCCGGTGGGATGCGGTATCCGGAGGGTGGGGGCCTGACCGCTGAGCGTCG
>NZ_JBFAWW010000104.1:0-3438 GCF_040680495.1 Streptomyces sp. NPDC052036
GGGCACCATGCCTGCCCGCATGCGCGAATAGCTGTTATCTATCGTGCGGATTGCACTGGTTCGCTGATCAGATTCTCGGCGTACTCGACCAAGGCATTGATGGTGGTGTACTTCCAAGCGGCCATCTCGTCGATCTTCACGCCGAGATGGTCCTCGATTTCGGCGATGATGCTCATGCTGTACACCGAGTCCATGCCGTATTCTGCCAGCTCAAGTTCCGGGTTGATATTCTCCGTCGGCAGTTCAAGATAGTATGCAACCCGCTCGATAAGCCACGCCCGGATCTCATCTGGCGAGCTGTCACGGTGCACGGTTGTCACAACGTAATCCATTCTCTGGGCTGACATGGCGGACGGACGAGTGTGGAAAAGTACGGCTGACTGGTCTCTTCCTCGGTCAGTCGTTCTTCAGATGGACGAGCAGAGCGTCGGTCAGTTCCTCGTGGAGCGGCTTCAATGCGGAAGCTGCGAAGAGCTGCTTCATCAGCGAGCGTTGGATCTTGCCGCTTGTGGTCTTGCGAACACGGCCCGGTCCGACGAACACGACACTCGGTAGAGGGATGCTGAACTCGCGCACCAGGGTTCGCTGGATGTTCCTGGCCAATGCACGGTAGTCGTCTTCGGTCAGGCCGCGTGGTCTGATCTCCTGGACCACTACGACCGACCCCTCGGGCGCGTCCAGCAAGAGGACCGCGCCGGCGCCGGTGTTCAGCCGTGGATCGACGGCACGGACGGTCTGCTCGAGGTCGTGCGGATAGAGGTTGCGCCCACGGATGATCAGTACTTCCTTGAGGCGACCGGTGATGTAGAGCTCGTCCTCGTGGATCACGCCGAGGTCCCCGGTGCGGAAAAAGCCGGTCTCGTCATCGATGCTCTGATTGAACACCTCGGCGTTCAAGTCGGCCTGCTCCCAGTACCCCTGGGCTACGCTCTCACCCCGTACCCAGACCTCACCGACCTTCCCGTCCGGTAGGGCCGCATGCGTCTCGGTGCCCACGATCCGCACCCGTGACCGATCCACCGTTCCGCTGCCGACGAGCTCGCGCCGCCCTGGCCCGGGATCCGCGGGAACGAACTCTCCTCGGGCCAGCCGCTCGGCGTCGACCGTCGTGATCGCGGGTCGGCTGTCGGCACGTGTCCCGGTGACGAGCAGGGTTGCCTCGGCCAGGCCGTAGCACGGCAGGAACGTCTCCGGCTCGAAGCCGGCCGGCCCGAATTTCTCCTCGAACTTGGCCAGAGACTGTGCCTGAACCGGTTCGGCCCCGTTGAAGGTCACCCGCCAGCCCGACAGGTCCAGTCCGCGGATCTTCTCCTCCGAGACGGTCCGCACGCACAGGTCGTAGGCGAAATTCGGTGCCACGGTGAAGTCGATGTTCAGCTCGTCGAGGAGCTCCAGCCAGCGATAGGGGCGCCGGAGGAATTCGGTCGGCGAGGTGAGCACGGTGCAACCGCCGAGGTAGAGCATCCACAACACCTGCCCGATCAGCCCCATGTCGTGGATGACCGGCAGCCAGCCGAAGGCGCGACTGTGCGGTCCGCCCTCCGCGCACTCACTGATCAGCCTCATGTTGCTCAGCAGGTTCCGGTGCGTGATCATGACCCCCTTGGGGTCGCTCGTCGAGCCGGAGGTGTACTGCAGCAACGCCAGTGTGTCCGGGGTCAGATCCGGCACGGCCAGGCTTGCAGCGAGGGCGGAGTCCATGGTGCGGACCCCGCCGCAGGGCAGTGTGGTCCCGATCCGGTCGACAAGCCACCGCTCGAGCTTCGGAGCGCCGCTTGCATCGGAGAGCGCGATGGCGACCTGAGCGTCTCGGACGATCTTGCTTACTCGGTCCTCTGCGGAGCTGAAACCTTCAGGCATGGGCGCCGGCACGGCGACCATCCCCGCATAGAGGCAGCCGAGGAAGCCGAGGATGAAGTCCAGGCCCGGAGGAAAGCACAGCAGTACCCGGTCTCCTGAGGCGCCGCCCTGCTTGGTGAGCCAGCCGGCCACGATGCGTGCCTGCGTGTCCAGTTCGCGATACGAGAGTGTGTCAGTGATCTGACCGTCACTCATGTCCCGGATGTAGGCGAACGCCTCGCGATTGCCGTGGGCGTCGGCCTGTTGCTGTACGACGTCCACGAATGTGCTGGCAAGCCGCGCTTCCAACTTTGCCTCCAAGCCTTCCTTCGGTGCTGGGTGGCGTTGCTCTGGGATGGTCGAGAGTTTTTGGTCGTGCTTGAGCGGGACGGATCAGTCCAGCATCTGTGCATCCAGTGACCCGGGGGTTAAGCGCGGGGTAGCGGCTGAGGCGTGCGCTCCGGCGGTCCACCCCAGTGAGTGGACGGACATGACGCCTCTTTGCCGCACGCCCTTGCCGGGCGAGGGATTGACCGGCCTCCGCTAAAAACCCAGCGTGCCGGACGAACTGACGAACTGACCGTGTGTAGAAGCCCCGAGGGGAGCGTACCCGACGGTCAAGGTCTTCGCTGCCGCGGGAGGTATTCCCGTACCCCAACCGCTTGCGACTTCAGCCGCTGTGTCGCCCCGTCAGCTCGATCAGCGGCCTGGTTCATTCAGGCACGCAACGCGCGCGAATCAGCACACCCTGAATGAGTTTTGCACTTTCTTTGCAAGGATGAAATGGGACATTTGCGCCGGAAAGGTGGTTGACGGTGTGCAGTGCAAGTGTTTGGATGGCTTGGCGTCAAGTGATCGCCGCGACCCATTGGTAGCGGACGTGACGAATTGCACGGGGGATGTGTGTTTGCTGTGTCTTTGTATGTCGGATTCTCTCTGACTTCACTCGCACCGTCATGGGGAAGAGCGCCTTCCCATGCGCGCCTTCGCACCGGTGTGTGAACTCGTACCTGCTTCCTGCCTACTCCAATCGCTGTATCGACAAGGCAGGTTCTGAGGTATGAGTGATGCCGCGTTGTGCACCTCTGCCCTCAAGTCACGGCCCTAGTGGGTCTCGTTAGCGTTCTCGCCATCCAAGTAGCCGCGAAACGACTGTGAGGTGTCCCGGATGTCGAACCCCTTTGAGAAGGAAGACGGGAAGTACGTTGTCCTCCGCAACGAGGCTGGGCAGCACTCGATGTGGCCCAACTTCGTTGAGGTACCGCCTGGTTGGGTCGTCGTTCATGGTGAGGACTCCCGGCAGAACTGCCTCGACTACGTCGAGCGCTCCTGGACCGACATGAAGCCTCTCGCCCCGGCTGAATAAGACCTTGGCACAGCCATGCCCCTGCCCGGGCGGTCTCGGGAACTGTTCGTCATCTGGTTGCAGCAGGCAGAAGCGGCGTGCTGTCCCTCGGTAGAGGCGTGACCAGGTGTCGCGCAGCTGCGTGACGTTCGGCGGCTCGGGCCCTCTCGGGTCGGTCACTGCGAGGAACCAACCACCAAGCGGATCAAGCCAGTTCTTCTCCGCGGGCTGACACGGGAGGGCTCTTACGACGG
>NZ_JBFAWW010000105.1:0-3182 GCF_040680495.1 Streptomyces sp. NPDC052036
GTCCTTGCGGATTCGGAACCAGTAGAAGCCGTGGCCTGCGAGGGTGAGCAGGTAGGGCAGTTGGCCGATGGCGGGGAAGCGGACCCCGCCGATGAGTTCGACGGGGTGGCGGCCGTCGAAGCGGCTCAGGTCCAGCTCGGTGGGCTGGGCGAAGCGGGAGAAGTTGTGCACGCACATCACCAGGTCGTCCCCGTACTCGCGCAGGAAGGCGAGGACGGCCGGGTTGGAGGAGGTCAGTTCGGTGTAGGAGCCGAGCCCGAACGCCGGGTTCTGTTTGCGGATCTCGATCATCCGCCGGGTCCAGTGCAGCAGCGAGGACGGCGACGACATCGACGCCTCCACGTTGGTGACCTGGTAGCCGTAGACCGGGTCCATGATCGTGGGCAGGTAGAGACGGCCGGGATCGCTGGAGGAGAAGCCCGCGTTGCGGTCCGGGGTCCACTGCATCGGGGTGCGTACCGCGTCCCGGTCACCGAGCCAGATGTTGTCGCCCATGCCGATCTCGTCGCCGTAGTAGAGGATCGGCGAGCCGGGCAGGGACAGCAGCAGCGCGGTGAACAGCTCGATCTGGTTGCGGTCGTTGTCCAGCAGCGGGGCCAGCCGCCGCCGGATGCCGATGTTCGCGCGCATACGGGGGTCCTTGGCGTACTCCGCCCACATGTAGTCGCGTTCCTCGTCGGTGACCATCTCCAGGGTCAGCTCGTCGTGGTTGCGCAGGAAGATGCCCCACTGGCAGTTCGAGGGGATCGCCGGGGTCTTGGCCAGGATCTCGGAGACGGGATAACGGGACTCACGGCGCACCGCCATGAAGATGCGGGGCATGACGGGGAAGTGGAAGGCCATGTGGCACTCGTCGCCGCCGCTCTCGAAGTCGCCGAAGTAGTCCACGACGTCCTCGGGCCACTGGTTGGCCTCCGCCAGCAGCACCGTGTCCGGGTACTGCGCGTCGATCTCCTTGCGCACCCGCTTGAGGAACTCGTGCGTGGCCGGAAGGTTTTCGCAGTGGGTGCCCTCCTGCTGGTAGAGGTAGGGCACCGCGTCGAGACGGAAACCGTCGATGCCCAGATCCAGCCAGAACCTCAGCGCGGAGATCATCTCCTCCTGCACGGCCGGGTTCTCGTAGTTCAGATCCGGCTGGTGGGAGAAGAACCGGTGCCAGAAGTACTGCTTGCGGACCGGGTCGAAGGTCCAGTTGGAGGCCTCGGTATCAACGAAGATGATCCGCGCGTCGGGGTACTGCTTGTCGTCGTCGGCCCACAGGTAGTAGTCGCCGTAGGGGCCCTCGGGATGCGCGCGGGACTCCTGGAACCACGGATGCTGGTCGCTGGTGTGGTTCATCACGAAATCGATGATCACCCGCATGCCCCGCTGATGCGCCGCGTCGACGAACTCCACGAAATCCGCCAGGTCCCCGAACTCCGGCAGCACCGCCGTGTAGTCGGACACATCGTAACCACCGTCACGCAGCGGCGACTTGAAGAACGGCGGCAGCCACAGACAGTCCACACCCAGCCACTGCAGATAGTCCAGCTTCGCCGTCAGGCCCCGCAAATCGCCCACACCATCACCGTTGCTGTCCTGGAAGGAACGGACCAGGACCTCGTAGAAGACGGCACGCTTGAACCACTCCGGGTCGCGGTCGGCGGCAGGAGTGTCCTCGAAAGTGTCCGGGACGGGCTCGTTGACGATCATCGTGTGGGTGACCCTCCGATCTGCGGTGAGGACGGTCGCAGGACGGTCAGCACGTGCGCGGGGCCCTGGCCCGGCGTCAGACGTACGTAGTTGGCCCTGCCCCAGTGGTAGGTAACACCGGTGAGCTCATCACGCACCGGCACCGACTCATGCCAGTCCAGGCCGAGCCGCGGCATGTCCAACGACACCGTCGCCTCCTGGGTGTGGTGCGGATCCAGGTTCACGACCACCACCACCGTGTTCGACCCCGAACGCTTCGAATACACGATCACCGCGTCGTTGTCGGCCTGATGGAAATGCAGATCACGCAGCTGCCGCAACGCCGGACTGGCCCGCCGCACCGCGTTCAGCCTCGTGATCAACGGGACGATGGTGCGCCCCTCCCGCTCGGCCGCCGCCCAGTCACGCGGCCGCAGCTGATACTTCTCCGAGTCCAGATACTCCTCGCTGCCCTCCGCGAGCGGCACGTTCTCACACAGCTCGTAACCCGAGTACATCCCCCACGCCGGCGACAGCGTCGCCGCCAGCACCGCCCGCACCTCGAACGCCGGCCGCCCCCCGTGCTGCAGATACGCATGCAGAATGTCCGGGGTGTTCACAAAGAAGTTCGGCCGCATATACGCCGCCGCATCCCCCGACACCTCCGACAGATACTCCGTCAGCTCCCCCTTGGTGTTCCGCCACGTGAAATACGTGTACGACTGCTGGAACCCCACCGCCGCCAGCGTCCGCATCATCGCCGGCCGCGTGAACGCCTCCGCCAGGAAGATCACATCCGGATCCCGCCGGCCGATCTCCCCGATCACCCGCTCCCAGAACACCACCGGCTTGGTATGCGGATTGTCCACCCGGAAGATCCGCACCCCCAGCCCCATCCACCACCGCAGCACCCGCACCGTCTCCGCCACCAGACCCTCAAGATCCGCGTCGAAGAACACCGGATAAATGTCCTGATACTTCTTCGGCGGGTTCTCCGCATACGCGATCGACCCGTCCACCCGATGCCGGAACCACTCCGGATGCTTCTCCACCCACGGATGATCCGGCGAACACTGCAACGCGAAATCCAGCGCCACCTCCAGCCCCAGCCCCCGCGCCCGCTCCACGAACCACGCGAAGTCCTCCACCGTCCCCAGATCCGGATGCACCGCATCGTGCCCGCCCTCCGGCGACCCGATCGCCCACGGCACCCCCACATCACCCGCACCCGCCGACAACGCATTGTTCGGCCCCTTACGGAACGTCGTCCCGATCGGATGAACCGGCGGCAGATACACCACGTCGAAACCCATCCCCGCAATCGCAGGCAACCGCCGCGCCGCCGAACGAAACGTCCCGTGCGGCCGCTCAGCCGTACCCTCCGACCGCGGAAAGAACTCGTACCACGACCCGAACAACGCCCGCTCCCGCTCCACCAGCAACGGCAACGCATCCGAACACGTCACCGACTCCCGCAACGGAAACCGCCCCAACACCCCAACCACCTCGGG
>NZ_JBFAWW010000106.1:0-3159 GCF_040680495.1 Streptomyces sp. NPDC052036
CCCCTCCTGGTCGGCCAGTCTGCGCACCCGCACAGGCTCAGCCACCACACCTCCAGCGGTCGGACCGTACGTCACCGTCCATCCAACCGGTCCAACCCGGACTGCGCAGGGGAGAGGTCGCCACGCTCGCCGGGGTGAGCGTCGAGTACTACACGCGCCTGGAGCGCGGCAACCTCCAAGGTGTCTCCGACAGCGTGCTGGACGCCCTGGCTCGCGCCCTGCGGCTGGATGCCACCGAGCGCATGTACCTGTACGACCTCGCCCGCGCTGCCGGGCCGGCGCCGCGGGCACGGCAGCGGGAGGTCCGGCCGACGGTGAGGCCGAGCGTGGCGCGGATCGTCGAAGGCATGCCGGGGATGCCGGCATACGTGATGAACAACCGCCTCGACATGCTGGCCGCCAACCCACTGGGCCGGGCCCTGCACTCGGAGATGTACGCCGACCCGACCTGCGGGGCGAACGTCGCCCGGTTCGCGTTCTTTAATCCAGCAGCCAGGTGGTTCTACACCGACTGGGAGCGCATGACCCGCTTCGCCGTGGGCGCGCTGCGCGTCGAGGCGGGGAAGAGTCCCTACGACCGGGAACTGTCGAACCTGATCGGTGAACTGTCCACCCGCAGCGACACCTTCCGCGTGATGTGGGGATCCAACGACGTACATGTCTTCCGCGAAAGCACCAAACGCCTCAACCATCCGCTCGTCGGAGACCTGGAACTCGATCAGGAGACCATGAGCCTGCCGGACGAAAGCGGCCTGAGCGTGGTCGTCTACAGCGCGCCCCCCGAAACCGCCGCCGAGGACGGCCTGAAACTGCTCGCCAGCTGGTCCGCCACAACCGGACTAGTACTGCAACCGCACCTGGCGTGACTTGTGTTGCTGGGGCTCGTTGGTGTGACTGTGTGCTGATGAACTGACGGTTGAGCAGGTCGAGTCTTGGTCCGAGGGGATAGCCAGGTTCCATCAAGGCCGGGTAGTTAGCGCTGGTGACCGGGGCGCAAGGCAGCGGCCGTTGGCGGTGCGGCTGCCGCGTAGCGGCCTGCACGGATCCTCTTGATCAGCCCTTTCTCGGTCCAGCGGGCGAGTTGCCGGTAAGTGGCGACGAGGGTGACGTCGCCGAGGAGCTCGGCGATCTCTCGGGCCCGCCACTGCCGCTCGGGCTCTTCCTGCAGCACGGCGAGGACGCGCGCCATGCGGTTGCTGGTTTTGCCGGCACCGACGTACTGGGGGACCGTGGCCGCTGGCAGTTCGGGGCGAGTGGGCGGGGGCTGTAGGAGCGTGATCGTCACGGCAGTCACCGTCTGGCCCGCGTCCGGGCGGCCGTCCAACTTCCGTTCCGCATATCGGGAGATGGGAGATTTCACCTTTCGGGTGCTGACGCGGGGCCGGCGTGCTGGCAGCAGCGCTGCCAAGATCCTGCTTCCAATTGTGCCGAGGCCCTGCTCGAGGATTCCTTCCGCGCGTACCAGCAGGTCGCGGGCTGTGTGGAGGGCGATGGTGAAGCCGCAGCGGTCGGGATCGGTGCCCGGCCGGGACTCCGCCGCCTCGACCATGGCCCGGCGTAGCAGCTGGTAGAGGACCAGCAGGGCCCACATCTCCTGCTCGACGCGGACCGGGTCGCACGAGCGCAGCACGCGCCCGTTGAGGATGGTGTGACGCAGCGCGTAATAGGCGCTCTCGTGTTCCCAGCGCTCGTGATAAAGGCGCACGAGGCGGTCGGCGGGGAAGCGGTGGGCGTCCAGCAGCGTGGTGACCAGGCGGTAGGTGCCTGCGAAGCCGCTGCCGTCCGCGCAGGTGACGCTGGCCTGGGCCTCGGTGATGCGTACCGGGACGCCGCCGATGGCCGACAGGTAGGAGGCATCTGCGAGGGTCTTCAGCACCGGTGGGCGGCGGCGCTGGCTGATGCGGCCCACGATGCGGGCGCCCGTGGTGTGCACGGCGGCGAGGAAGTCGTTGCCGTCGAAACCCCGGTCCCACAGCACCAGCATGTCGGGGCGAAGGTGCGAAAGCAGCCGGGTGGCGTAGGAGGTCTCGCCCTCCCTGGTAGGCCCGAAGATCGCGGCGATCACCGCCCGGGTTCCGGTCTCGACCAGCGTCATCAACTCGAGTTGGGGATAGCCGCCGTGCGGGCATCGGCCCAGCCAGCCCCGGTTGCGTTCGCTGTCGGCGGTCTTGATGGAGCTGCAGCCGTCGAAGGAGACAGTGCGGTAGGGGCCGAAACGGGCCCCGGGGGTGTGTGGTTGCGCCAGTGCTCCGGCCACCACCTCAAACAGGGTCTTCATCGGGGCGCAGCCCACCCGGCGTCGAAGATCGCGCAGGCCCTTCGTGCTCGGCGCCGGGAGGAGGCCGTCGAGTCCAGCCGTCATTTTGTCCCACACCAGCCGGTATCCGACCTCCGGGAACAGGCACATCGCCAGGAGGAAGTACACCCCGACCCGCGAAGGCAGATCCCGCAGCCGCTGCTGGACCGCACGGGTCTCCTCCAGGACGGCGTCCACCAGTTCGAAAGGCAGGAACGGCGTCAGTCCGCCCAGGTGCCCGGCGGCGAAACGCCCTGCGGCCAGGGTGATTTCCCGCGAGAGCGTCGCCAGGGCGGGCGGGGAGGCAGAATGTACAGGCAACGCGGCTCCATGGGCAGGACGTCTTGGTCGACACCTGCTTCAACGGGGCCGCGTTGATCACGTTCTGCACACCGCGACGGGCCCCGCTCCGCCCCGCCTTGCACCCCGGCCGGAAACCTTAACTACCCGGCCTTGCAGGTTCCATGCCCGGTTCGGACACCGTTTCGGCAGGTCGGAACCCCGTGGGCGGGCGCTGGACTACCTGACGGGGCTGCTTGCTCCCTTGGAGAGGAAGAACGGCTGGACGGTGTCCGAGCAGGTCGGACAGGTACGGCCCGACTCGGTCCAGCGCCTGCTCAACCACTCCGAGTGGGACGAGGACGCGGTCCGCGACGACGTACGCGCCTACGTGGTGGAGACCATCGGCGCCAGGGACGGAATCCTGATCGGGGACGACACCGGCTTTTTGAAGAAGGGCACCCGCTCCGCCGGTGTCCAGCGCCAGTACACCGGCACCGCGGGCAGGACCGAGAACTCCCAGATCGGGACTTTCCTGGCCTACGCCTCCTCGAAGGGCCGCGCGCTGATCGACCGCGAGCTGT
>NZ_JBFAWW010000107.1:0-3115 GCF_040680495.1 Streptomyces sp. NPDC052036
TCCTGGCTGTCGCCGCTGCTCTTGATCGTGCCGCCCAGACCGGCCGGAACGATCCCGCCGAGGCCGACCTCATCCCCCTCAGCAGCCACGAACTTATCCGCCTGCTACGGGCCTTGGGCCTTGATCCTTCCGCGACCCCGACGAGACCGCGACCACCTGCTGTGGTGGTCTACCTGGCGCCGCCGCCATCAACACCGCGCCCGCCTGTGCCACCGCCGTTGGCACGCGTACGCCGGCACCACACCATGATCAGAAAGCTCAACAGCAGCTATCTACAGCTGCCGTAGTAGTCCGACCAATTCGAGTTGGCCCACCGCCGCAGGCGAACACCTGCGTTCGCGTGGCCTGCAGCGACACGGACAACGGTCAGGGCGACAACTGGCGACCGAGTGACAGTGGTTGCACCATGATCAGATCATCACGTCCTACATCGATAAAAACCTTGGAGTGTCCGTGGCCTTACGCATAGGGATTACCGCTGAGCCGATACCCTCGCATGTATCCGCGCTGGACTACGTCATCCGCCCGGCCCTTGAGCAGGGCCACCATGTCACGCTCCACGCCCCCGTCGTGTTCCGCCGAGAAGCCCGGCGGCGCGGGGTGGAGTTGCACGGCGCCGGAACGAACTGGGCCTGCGATCCCCTCGTTCAGCGGACGGCGAGCGAGATCTGGACGGGCTTGGGAAACGCACCCTTCAACCGGTACGTCTTCGGTCACCTCTGGCCGAAGCAAGCCGAGGCGAAGGCCCGTGACCTGCTCACCGCGTGGACACGGGCACGGCCCGATCTGGTGATCGCCGAGTGCAGCGACCTCGGTGCGCACCTCGCGGCCAAGGTCTTGGGGCTGCCCCTGCTCGCGGCGGACAACGGCCTCGGACCGGTGCTCCTCGACCTCTGGGACACCGACATCGCGCCGGCGCTGCTTCCCCTCTACAAACAGTACGAGCAGGACACGCCCGTGCTTCCTCCGATGGTCACCCCGGCGCCGGTGGCGTGGTTCTACCCGGCTCCCCCATCCTCGGCACGCGCGGTCCGACGCACCGTCGCGGAATTCCGAACCGCTCTGCCCGGGTGGCTGGACCGCTCCCCCTCCTCCCGTCCGCTCGTCTACGTGAGCCTCGGGACCTTGACCACCGCGATGACCGATCTGCGTACCGTCGTGGGGAGCGCGTACCGGGAGATCATGGCCGCGCTCTCCGCCATCGACTGCGACGCGATCGTGTCCGCGGGCAACCTCGCGGAGCATCTGCGGAGCACCGGCCCACGCATCAAGCTCGTCGAGCACGTCCCGCAACCCGCGCTCCTGCGCCACGCCGACCTGTTCGTGACGCACGGCGGCCGGGCATCCCTGCTCGACGCGGTGCAGGGAGCAACTCCCGTCCTGGCCATGGGTGTTCTCGCCGACCAGCCCGACAACGCAGCCGCGTTCGCCCGGCGCGGCCTCGGGCGCGCGCTGGACCTCACGGCGACGCGCCTCCAGATCGCCGACGCCATCACGGACGTCCTCGGCTCTCCGCAGTACGCCGCCGCCATGCGCACCGCCGACACCGAGCTGTCCCAATTACCACCACTCGACCTCATGGAACAATGGAAAGGTTGTGACCTGGTCTGACTGACGACTTTGGGTTCCGGTTGAAATCGTCAGCCGTACCTGTGAATCCCGGGCGCGGTGTGGGTGTCCCACCAACTTCCGACGGGATCATGCACCAGGTGCGGACCGGCGTTCAGCGGCGTGACCTGCCTGAGCGGGGCGTTGATCACCTACCGGTGGTGCCGCCACCGGCCACAACGCCTCGTGCTCAGCGGCAGGAACGGCCGCAGCCGTTCCCACTCGGCATCGGTCGGATCGCCCCGCCCCATGTCCACATCAACGACCCGGACGCGGAGTAGTCACATGACCGACGGGACAAGTCCCAGCGGACGGTCTCACGTGACCAGTAATCCGGCCTTCCACCGTGGGCAGTTCGCTGGCGCCCCGACTTAGCTTGGCGTTTAAGAGCGTGGTGGTGAACCGTGCTGTAGCTCGATGATCTGCGGTTTTCGGGTGGCTGTGGTGTGGGGGCGGTCGGCCTGGGGCAGCCAGCGGGTGGTTGTTTCTGGCTCGGAGGTGTGCGGTGCCGTCGATGATCGCGTTGCTGGAGTTCCGTGAGGCCCGGGCTCGGGAAGAGCTCGAGTCCTGGCTGGAGGTGGTCAAGGAGGCCGAGGAACAGGCTGCTGCCGCCCGGCAGCGCCTTGAACACGCGCGTATCGCCTGTGGCGAGGTGCTGCGCGCGCTCGCGGAGGAGGCCGAGTCCGTCGCCGGGCACGCCCAGGCCGGCCAGGAGACCGCGGCAGTGTCGGACACGGGTGATGACGCCTCGCCGGCTGCGCTTGTTGCGGAGGACATGGCCGCTGCGGCGGCGCCGGCGCCCGCCTTGCGCCCGGGCTATGACCCGCGGCCGCCGGTCTGGCAGCCCGGGATGGACGATCAGTACCTGTCCGGGACCTACCGGCAGGTGTTCTCGGCCATCGTCATGGCTGCAGGGCCGGTGTCCGCGCAGGAGCTGACGCGCGCGCTGGGCCGGGACGCATCGCGACTGAACGAGGTGGAGAAGGTGCGCCACCGTGCCTACGCGCTTCAAGCACGGGGCTGGCTGGTGCGCGAGCGCGGGGTGTTCACGCCGGCCGCGGGTCCAGCCGGTGCGGCCGGTACGCCAGGCCGGCACCGGCATCGACGCACGGACCTGAGCCCACTCCGCGTCGGTCATGTCGGTCGGATAGTACGCAGGACGGGCACCCTCACCAATCGCCCCGAACTGGTGGACGTAGCAGTCACACGCCAGGGTGGCCGAAGTGGTACCGACCGGCTCGGAGATGGTGGACTGGGACAGCAACGGGGCTCCATGGCGGAGAGTTGGTCGACAACCTCGTCTCTGCCAAGAGGCCCGTTCTTCTACACACGCCGACCGGCCAGCAAGATCGTTCGAGGCATCCCCCCGCCAGCCCCACCCACCGAACACAGTCCGGTTCACCACCACGCTCTTAGCTTGGTGTTTAACCTCGGGTGTCACCCGACCTGCTGATCTGCGGTTCTTCCCGGGACAGCCGAGGCGGCCGTTCTCCACGCTTCGAGATGT
>NZ_JBFAWW010000108.1:0-3101 GCF_040680495.1 Streptomyces sp. NPDC052036
CACCATAATAAGGGGGGGGGGCGCGCCCTCACCCCCCCCCCCCCGCGACAGCCGTATTTCCCCGAACCGGTGCCTGGTCAGATCCGGTACTCGCGCAGGGCCGGGGTCGCGAGGGCGAGGACGAGGGTGGCGAGGACGACCAGCAGGCCGCCGCCGGCGATGGCCGTGCGGACACCGAGGGCCGAGCCGACCGTGCCGTGCAGGACGTCCGCGAGACGCGGGCCGCCCGCGACGACGACCGTGAACACGCCCTGCATCCGGCCTCGCATCTCGTCGGTGGCGGCCGACAGCAGAATGGCTCCGCGGAAGACCATTGAGACCATGTCGGCCACTCCGGCGGCGGCCAGGAAGACCACGGCCACCCAGAGGTTCGTGGTGAGTCCGAGGCCGGTGATGGCCGCGCCCCAGGCGATCACCGACAGGATGACCATGAGGCCGTGGCGGCGCGCACGGGAGAACGTGCCGGACATCAGGCCGCCCAGCACGGCGCCGATCGGAATGGCCGCGAACAGCAGTCCGAGCGCGAGCCCTTCCCCGTAGGGCGCGTAGGTGTGGGCGGCGAGCTGCGGAAACAACGCCCGGGGCATGCCCAGCACCATCGCGATGATGTCGGCGACGAAGGACAGCAACAGCACCTTGTGCAACGACATGTAGCGGAAGCCGTCGGCTATCGCCTGCCAGCCGGCGCTGGTCTTCGCCGCCGTCGACAGGGGCGGCAGCGCGGGGAGCCGCACCACGGCCCACACCGTCACGCACAGCGCCACGGCGTCGATCAGATACAGCTCGGACAGGCCGATCACGGGGATCAGCACGCCCGCCAGGAGGGGGCCCGCCACCAGGCCGGTCTGCATCACGGTCGAGCCGAGCGCGTTCGCCGCCGGGAGTTCCTCCGCCGGCACCAGACGGGCGATGGAGGCGCTGCGGGCCGGGGAGTTGAGACCGAAGAAGGCCTGCTGCAGAGCGAGCAGCGCCATGAGCACGAACACCGAGTGCAGACCGATGGCGGCCTGGACCCAGAAGAGCACGGACGTGACCGCGAGACCCGAGTTGGTGAGCAGCAGGAGCTTGCGGCGGTCCATGCTGTCGGCGATCGCGCCGCCCCACAGGCCGAACACCGCGAGCGGCAGGAGGCCCGCCAGACTGGCGTAGCCCACCCAGGCGGAGGAGCCCGTGATGTCGTAGATCTGCTTGGGCACCGCGACCGCGGTCAGCTGGCTGCCGACGCTCGTGACGATCGTCGAGGTCCACAGGCGGCGGTAGGCGGGGCGGCGCAGCGGCCGGGTGTCCATCGCCCAGCGGCGCCACCCTCGCCCCTGCGCTCCCGCCCCGTCCTGCCCGTCGTCCTGCGCCGCTGTTCCGCTGTCTGTTCCGCCGCGTTTTCCGCCGTCGGTTCCGTTGTCGGTCGTGCTCTCGCTCGTGTCCACGGACTTCCTAGCTGCTTAGTACACCTTTTGATTCCCGGTTCACTATCACCGATCGGCCCGCGCTCCCGGCCGTCGGGGACCCACCGGTCGACCGAGTTCAGGCTCCGGTGATCAGCAGGCCACCGGTCGTGAGCATCGTCACCGCGACCAGGCCGTCCAGGACGCGCCAGGAGGAGGGGCGGGACAGGAAGCGGCCGAGCAGCCGGGCACCGAAGCCGAGGGAGGCGAACCAGCACACACTGGCCAGGGCCGCACCGAGCCCGAAGGTCCAGCGCAGCGAGCCGTGGCCGGCCGCGAGGGAGCCGAGCAGGAAGACGGTGTCGAGGTAGACGTGCGGGTTGAGCCAGGTCATCGCCAGACAGGTGAGCACGGCTCGCCTGCGGGAGCGCTCGAAGGTGCCGTCCAGCCCCATGGCCGAGGGCCGTAGCACCCGGCGGGCGGCGAGGACTCCGTAGACCAGCAGGAAGGCGCCGCCGATCAGCCCGACCGCGGTCAGTGCCCCGGGCCAGGCCACGACGACGGCTCCTACGCCGCCGACGCCGAGTGCGATCAGGGCCGCGTCCGACAGGGCGCAGATGCCGACGACGGCGAGGACGGCCTCGCGACGGGCGCCCTGGCGCAGCACGAAGGCGTTCTGGGCGCCGATGACGACGATGAGGGACAGTCCGGTGGCGAATCCGGCGGCGAGGGCCGTCAGTGCGTGGGTCATGACCCGGGACGCTATGAACCAGGACGTCCGAAGTACAGCTAAAGATTCTTACGTATCATTAGCGCTCGTGATGCCGGAACTTCCGCTGGACCAGGTACGGACGCTGCTCGCCGTGGTGGACGAGGGCACCTTCGACGCGGCCGCGCGCGTCCTGCATGTGACGCCCTCCGCGGTCAGCCAGCGGGTCAAGGCGCTGGAGCAGCGGACCGGGCGGGTGCTGCTGACCCGGGCGAAGCCGGTGCGGCCCACCGAGTCGGGTGAGGTGATCGTGCGGTTCGCGCGTCAGCTCGCCCGGCTGGAGCGCGAAGCCCGGGCCGACCTCGGAATGACCGGCGCCGGGGAGACGACCCGGCTGTCGATCGCGGTGAACGCCGACTCACTGGCGACCTGGTTCCTGCCGGCGCTCTCCCAGGTGCCCGAGGACCTGCGGATCTGCTTCGAACTGCGCCGCGAGGACGAGGCCCATACGGCCACGCTGCTGCGTGAGGGACGGGTGATGGCCGCGGTGACGTCGTCACCGGAGCCGGTGGCGGGGTGCAGTGTGCGCGGCCTGGGGCGGATGAGGTACCTGGCGGTGGCGAGCCCGGACTTCGTCGAGCGGTGGCTGCACCGATGGCCCGAGGTGCCGCTGCGCGAGGTGATCGGTGACGCGCCCGTCATCGCCTTCGACCGGCGCGACGACCTCCAGGACCGGTTCCTGCGTGAGCTGCGGACCGCCGAAGGCGCCGGTGCGCGGCGGCATTTCGTCCCGACGTCGGAGGGGTACCTCGACGCCGTCGTGGCCGGGATGGGGTGGGGTCTGGTGCCCGAGCCGCAGGCCGGGCCGCTGCTGCGGGCGGGTCGGCTGGTGAACCTGGCCGCGGACCGGTTGTCGGAGGTCCCGCTGTACTGGCAGCAGTGGAAACTGGACTCCGCCGCGCTGGCGGCGGTGGCCGAGGCGGTCGCGGCCGCGGCCGGGAACGCGCTCG
>NZ_JBFAWW010000109.1:0-2720 GCF_040680495.1 Streptomyces sp. NPDC052036
CAGTTGGACCGTGTCCTGCGTTCGAAGATAGACGCCGCGTTCAACCTGCACGACCTCACCCAGCACCACCCCCTCAACGCCTTCGTCCTCTTCTCAGGCGCGGCGGCCACCTTCGGAAGCTCCGGCCAGGCGCATTACGCGGCGGCCAACGTGTTCCTGGAGGCGCTCGCCGCACACCGAGTGGCGAGCGGACTGCCCGGAGCCGCCCTCGGCTGGGGCTTCTGGGCCGAGCGCAGCGACATGACGGAACACCTCGACGCGGTCGCCATGCGGCGCATCGCACAGATCGGCCTCGCGGAGATGACGTCCGAGCAGGGACTCGACCTGTTCGACGCGGCCGTACGCGCCGGGGAGGCCTTCGTCCTGCCCGCCGTCCTGAACGAGGCGAGCCTGCGTGAGCAGGCCGTCGCGGGAAACCTGCCGGCCATCCTGCGGGAACTGGTCCGCAGGCCCGCGCAGCGGAAGGCGGCCACGGCGGACGACGGTCCGGCCATGGACACCGCGACCCTGGCCGAGCGTCTCGCAGCCGCCCCCGAGGCGGAGCGGACCGAGCAGCTTCGCGATCTGGTCTGCGCGCAGGCCTCCGGAGTCCTCGGCCACGCCACCGCGACCGCCGTGAAGCCGCACCAGAGTTTCAAGGAGCTCGGTTTCGACTCCCTGGGCGCGGTGGAACTCCGCAACCGTCTGATGCGGGTCACGGGTCTGCGTCTCTCCGCCACCCTGGCCTTCGACTACCCGACGCCGGCCGCACTCGCCGACCACCTGTGGGACGCACTGCGACCGGAAGAGGAGTCGGTGGCGGACCGGGTGCTCAGCGACCTCGACGAGCTGGAGTCCGTGCTCGCCACCCTGGCCGCCGACGAGCAGGCGCGCGAACGCGTCCTGAGCCGGGTGCAGCAACTCGTCGCCAAGCACCTCGCTGACGAGGCGGCGAGCCTCGACGAACCGTCCGGTGCGGACCGGTTCGACGCGGCCAGCGACGACGAGCTCTTCGAGTTCCTCGACAACGGCAGCTGACAGCGAAGCCAGGCGACGGACTTTCATGACCGCAGGCAAGGGGGAAGAATGAACACCGAGGACAAGCTGCGTTCGTACCTCAAGCAGGCTGCCGCCGACTTGCACGACACCCGTGCTCGCCTGCGCAAGCTGCAGGACGATGCCCATGAACCCGTCGCGATCGTGGGGATGGGGTGCCGGTTCCCGGGTGGCGTGCGCTCGCCGGAGGACTTGTGGCGGCTGGTCGTCTCGGCGGGCGACGCCGTGTCGCAGTGGCCGACGGATCGGGGCTGGGACGTCGAGGGTCTCTTCGATCCGGATCCGGATGCGGTGGGGAAGTCGTACTCGCGGTCGGGTGGGTTTTTGTATGACGCGGCGGAGTTCGATGCGGGGTTCTTCGGGATCTCGCCGCGTGAGGCGCTGGCGATGGACCCGCAGCAGCGGTTGCTGCTGGAGACGTCGTGGGAGGCGATCGAGCGGGCCGGTATCGACCCGATGTCGCTACGGGGCAGCCGCACCGGCGTCTACATGGGCCTGATGTACCACGACTACGGGTCCAGGGTCGGCGAGGCCCCCGAAGAACTCGAGGGCTACCTGCTCAACGGCAGCGCGGGCAGCATCGCGGCCGGTCGGCTGTCGTACACGTTCGGCTTGGAGGGCCCGGCGGTCACGGTCGACACGGCGTGTTCGTCGTCGTTGGTGGCGTTGCATCTGGCGGTGCAGGCGCTGCGGCGCGATGAGTGTCGGATGGCGCTGGCGGGCGGTGTGACGGTGATGTCGTCGCCTGGTCTGTTCGTGGAGTTCAGCCGGCAGCGGGGGATGTCGTCGGACGGTCGGTGCAAGGCGTTCGCGGAGGGCGCGGACGGTACTGGTTGGTCCGAGGGTGTGGGTGTGCTGGTGGTGGAGCGTCTGTCGGACGCGCTGCGGCTGAGGCATCCGGTGTTGGCTGTGGTGCGGGGGAGTGCGGTCAATCAGGATGGTGCGAGCAATGGTCTGACGGCGCCGAACGGGCCGTCGCAGCAGCGGGTGATCCGGCAGGCGCTCGCCGACGCCGGACTGAGCGCGGCGGATGTCGATGCGGTGGAGGCGCACGGAACCGGCACCCGGCTCGGTGATCCGATCGAGGCCCAGGCACTCCTTGCCACGTACGGTCAGGAGCGTGGCGGCGAACAGCCTTTGTTCCTGGGGTCGTTGAAGTCGAACATCGGGCACGCACAGGCGGCCGCCGGTGTCGGTGGGGTCATCAAGATGGTGATGGCTCTGCGCAATGGTGTGCTGCCGAAGACGCTGCATGTGGATGCGCCGTCGTCGCATGTGGATTGGTCGGCGGGTGCGGTGGAGCTGCTGACGGAGCAGCGGGCGTGGCCGGAGCTGGACCGGCCGCGACGGGCCGGCATCTCCGCCTTCGGAGCCAGTGGCACGAACACCCATGTGATCGTCGAGCAGGCCCCGGAGCACGAATCGGAACCCGGGGACCACCCTCACGGGGAGCTGTCAGGCCTGGTGCCGTGGGTGGTGTCGGGGAAGTCGGAGGCGGCGTTGTGTGCGCAGGCTGAGCGCCTGCGTGCGTTTGTGGCGGAGCGTCCTGGACTTGATCTGGTGGGTGCGGCGTCGTCGCTGCTGCGTGGTCGTTCGGTGTTCGAGCATCGGGCTGTGGTGGTGGCGGGTGGTCGTGGTGAGTTGTTGGGTGGTTTGGGGGTTGTGGCGTCGGGTGGTGTGGCGTC
>NZ_JBFAWW010000110.1:0-2719 GCF_040680495.1 Streptomyces sp. NPDC052036
GTCGCCAGGAGGGCAGATGCACCTCGTACACCGAGAACGGCGCCTCGTGGACGGGGATGTCCCCGCGATGCGCGAGCCACTCCTCGTCGTGCCACTCGTGGCGGGAGACGTGCACGACCGAGGACGTGTGCGGCGGGACCTCGGTGCGCCGGGCCAGCGGGTCGGCACGCAGGGTCCGGGAGCCGTCCGGGCGGGTGATCTCGAACTTGTACAGCTCGCCCTCGCCGATCCCGGGCACGAACAGTTCCCACACCCCGGACGAGCCGAGGGAGCGCATCGCGTGACCGCTGCCGTCCCAGTGGTTGAAGCCTCCGGCCACGCGCACACCGCGCGCGTTCGGCGCCCACACCGCGAAGCGGGTGCCGGTCACGGCCTGGTGGGTCATCGGATGGGCGCCGAGCACCTGCCACAGCTGCTCGTGCCGTCCCTCGCCGATCAGATGCAGATCCAGCTCGCCGAGCGTGGGCAGGAAGCGGTACGCGTCCTCGGTCTCCTGCGTCGCTCCCTCGTAGGTCACGAGAAGCCGATAGGCCGGGAGGTCCGCCGGCGCCAGCACCGAGAAGAACCCGCCGCCGTCGTCGTGCAGCTCGGTCCGCAGGCCGTCGGCGACGACGGTCACCGACAGCGCGTACGGACGGAAGACCCGGACGGCGACCCCGCCGGGCACCGGATGGGCGCCGAGCACCGCGTGCGGATCGTGGTGGGTGCCGTCGATCAGCCGCGCGCGGTCGGGGGCGCCGACGGCGGGGGAGTCGGCGAGGGAGAGGGCCCCCTCGGAGGCGGCCGCCTGCACGACGGCCGTCCGCCGGGCGGTGGCCTTCTTGGCGACGGCTTTCCCGGCGGCGGCTTTCTTGGCGGGGTCTTTCTTGGCGACGGCCTTCTTGGCAGGAGCCGGGGCCTTCTTCGCTGCTGCCGCCTTCTTCGCCGGCGCCTTCCCGGCCACTGCCGCCTTCTTCGTACCGGCCGTCGACTTCTCGGCGGCCACCGTCGTCCTCTTCGCGGCCGTCGCCTTCTTCCCACCGGTACCGGTCTTCTGCGGACCGTCGCCGTTCTTCTGCGTGCTGTCGTCGGACGGAGGGCGGGGCGTCACGGGCGGGGCCTCCTCGGCAAAGGGCAACGGGCGGTGGATCAGGGGGTGGCGTCAGCGGCCAGGCGGCGTATCGCCGCCATCGGCACCGGCAGCCAGTCGGGGCGGTGGCGGGCCTCGTAGAGGACCTCGTAGACGGCCTTGTCCGTCTCGTACGCGCGCAGCAGCACCGGTTCGGTCCGCGGATCGTGCCCGGCGACCTCGGCGTATCCCGAGCAGTACGCGGCCCGGCACGCCGTGGCCCACTGCGGTGCCGGGGGCCCGGCCGAGTGCGCCGCGTAGTCGAAGGAGCGCAGCATCCCGGCGATGTCCCGCACCACGGGCTGCGGCATCCGGCGCTCGGCGAGCGGCCTCGACGGCTCGCCCTCGAAGTCGATCAGCGACCAGGCGCCGGACGGCGCGCGCAGGCACTGGCCCAGGTGCAGATCCCCGTGGATGCGCTGAGCGGTCCAGGACCGCCCCTCGGCGGCGAGACCGGCCAGCGCCTCGAACGCGGAGTGCAGCGCGGGTGCGTACGGCCGCAGCGCGGGCACCGCCTGCGCCGCCGCCTCCAGCCGCTCGGCCATGCCGCCGACCAGCAGCCGTATCCGGGTGTGGCCCAGCGTGACCGGAGGCAGGGCGCGGGCCAGGGCCGTGTGCACCTCGGCGGTGGCGCGGCCGAGCGCCCGCGCGTCCGGGGTGAAGTCCTCGCCCTTGGCCAGCTCGCGCAGCGCCAGCTCCCAGCCGTCGGAGGCGCCCCGCAGATACGGCTGCAGCACGGCCAGGACGTAGGGCTCGTTCGGATCGTCGAGGTGCGCGAGCAGCCAGCCGGTCGGTGCGGGCACTCGGGGGCAGCGCTCGTGCGACAGCAGCAGCGGGAGTTCCAGATCCGGGTTGGTGCCGGGGACGACACGCCGCAGGAGCTTCAGAATGAACGTATCTCCGTAGACGACGGACGAGTTGGACTGCTCCGCGGTGACCCGCCTCGGGACGAGCCCGTCCCCGATCGGCCGGCGCGGATCGCCGTCGAAGCGCAGCGCGCCGACGCGGGCCCGGGTGCGCAGCGCCTCCAGGAGCACGGTGGCGGCCCGGGGGTCGTACAGCGCCTCGTACACGGTCCGGCCGGCCAGCGGTCCGTCCGACACATGTCCGATGAGTGCGGGCGCCAGCCGCGGCGGCAGCGCCTCGCGCACACCTATCAGGAGCTGGTAGCAGTCGCCGGGGTGCGGCACGGCGCCCAGGGTCGGCGCTTCCGGCTGATGGGCCCGTACCAGCAGATGGACCAGGCCCAGCGTGCCTCCGGGTGGCAGCAGGTCGGTCGCCGCCACCAGCGAGAACCCGGTGACCGGCCGCCCCTTGCCCGCGAACCACCGCTGCCGTGGCAGCCACTCCCGCAGCAGGGGTTCGAGGGAGGCGAGGAGACCTGCCTGGGCCGTGGTGGGGTGGGTGGCGGCTTCCGACATGGCGTACGTCCCTTCCCGGGGGTGGTCGGGGGGTTACTGCCTGCGTGCCCCGGGCGGGACGGTGGAAACCGCCCCGCCCGCTGCTTCTACGCGCCGTCCTTGCGGATTCGGAACCAGTAGAAGCCGTGGCCTGCGAGGGTGAGCAGGTAGGGCAGTTGGCCGATGGCGGGGAAGCGGACCCCGCCGATGA
>NZ_JBFAWW010000111.1:0-2611 GCF_040680495.1 Streptomyces sp. NPDC052036
CACGACCGGCTCGTCGTGCTCCGAGGAGACGACCAGCTGCTTGATGTTGAGGATCAGGTCGGTGACGTCCTCCTTGACGCCCGGCACGGTGGTGAGTTCGTGCAGGATGCCGTCGATGCGGATGCTGGTGACAGCAGCGCCGGGGATCGACGACAGGAGGGTACGGCGGAGCGAGTTGCCGAGGGTGTAGCCGAAGCCCGGCTCCAGCGGCTCGATCACGAACCGGGAGCGGAATTCGTCGACGACCTCTTCGGTCAACGAGGGACGCTGAGCGATCAGCACGAGGTATTGCCTCCAGAGTTTGGCGTCCGCTATGTGACGCCGTAGACACCACGAAGGGTACGGGCGATCCGCCCTCCTATGAGGCCGAACCGCCCGACCCCGCCCGTCTGCCGACCGATCGGCAGGCTCAGCTCTTGCCGGAGTGGAGTCCAACAATCAACCACTTCTGCCCTCGAGAGCCGGCCACCGGCGCGGTTCGTAGGTGCATACTGGGGGCAATGACAAAGCCTGCTGCACCGAAGCGTCATCTGCCCACCAGCCCCTTCAAGGCCCCGGTCGCGCCTGCCCCCAAGCACTTCAACGTGGGCGACCAGGTCACACACGACATGTACGGCCTCGGCCGGGTGATCGGCATCGAGGACGGAATCGCGGCACTCGTGGATTTCGGGTCGACGCAAATGCGGATCTTGAGCCCGTACGCCAAGATGACCAAACTGTAGGACCGCTGTGCCCGGTCACGGCACACCAGGCCCCTTCGGGGACCTGTCATGAAAGAGAGACCTCTCATCGATCTGACGTCGCTGTTCTCCGCCCTGGAAGGGCAACCCCGCCGCTCCGCCGCGGCGTCGCCGCCTCCGGCGACAAATCCCTTCCAGGCCCCGGACTTCGGGGAAGACGAGACCTTCCTGCTCGACGATGCCCAGGAGCCCGCATCGGCCCCGCGCGCGGCCCGATCCGAGGCGGCCTAGCTCCCACTGGTGACGGTGGTCCCGACAGTCGGCCGGGGGCCGTCTCCGGTGCTGCGGTTGAGAAGTGCGGCCGTCTCAGTTCCCCTCTCATGCAGCCCATCACCACAGTTGGAAAGCCCGTCGGGCCAACACGGGGGGTGTGCGACGGGCGTAAGACGGCGCCTCCGGCGTTCGCTCTGGTCAGCGCCGAAGGCGGCAGCAAACGATCACAGGTTCCCAAGCTGAGAAACCCGATGTGCCGGCGCAGACAGAGCCCGTACGGTTCCGCACATGGTGACTGCAACTGTCCGTGAGTGGAACGACGAGGAAGGGTGGGGCGTGCTTGACTCCCCCGAGACCACCGGCGGCTGCTTCTGCCATTTCTCCAATATCCGGACGACCGGCTTCCGCACACTGTCGCCCGGACAGCAGGTCGACCTCACATGGGAAGCCCCCGGCTTCCAGCAGGACGGGTACGACTACCGGGCGGTGGCCGCCGTGCCCCGGCGCGCCTGACATCCACGCCTGATATCCACGGCGACGCACGCGCACGGTCCCCCGCAGCTCACTGTGTCCTCGCACCCTCCACCGGGGTGTGCGGTGAGGCCCCGGTGACCGGCCGGCGCCTGAAGCGGGGCTCACCTTCAGCCGTGGCCCATCCGTGGACTCGTGCGGAGTCGGTCGGCCATCCCTTGCCCTGACCTGCTGCGTTACCTGCTGCCACGGGCCCTTCGGAGCCGTGTGCGCAGGTTCGAATCCTGCCGGGGCACCCAGTCTGTGGACGAGGCGTGGACGGGATCTTGGAGTATTCCCGCAGGTGATGGGACTCATCAGGGCTGAACCAACTCCTCCTCACTGGGTAGTCCCAGTCTTGGACCAGGCCGCGGGTGGGAAGCGTGAGCATGGCTGAGTCGGCTGTCATGCTGCGTTCAGTGGCCGCCTACAAGAAGACGGATGGACGGGTTGGGGGATCTCGTGGATGTGACCACGCTTGCCGTCGCACTCATCAGCGTCGGAGGAACGCTGGGCGGAACTCTAGGCGGGGCAGTGCTCAGCCAGCGCGCCAACCGGGAGCAAAACGAGCGTGCCGATCGTGAACGCGAGCAAGAGCGCCAGGAACAAGCGCAGCAGGCCAAGCGCGATCTTTATGCCCGACTGAACACACGGCTCGCGCCTACCGGATCGCCGCCCGAGACGCTGTCCACGCGGCCGAGCGCGCTGAAACCATCGACCCCGCAGTCCTCGACTCCGCCAAGGAGGACTGGGCCGACCAGTACTCCCAGGCGCAGATGGCTCTCGCGAAGGATGTCCTGCACGTGGCCTCTACGGTCAACGGGACGCTCCAAGTCGGGTACTCAGTCGTCAGACAGTTGCCCAGCAGCCCCAACCTGGACGAGGCGTATCAGCGAGCGAAGACATGGTTGAGCGGCCCGATGTCCGATGGCGTTTTCCTGCTACGGGTCACTCTGAGACATGACCTCGGCGTCGAGATCGACCCCGAGTTCGAGCAGACTCGCATGGGGATGCTCAATGCGCTCAACAGCGCACGGAGGGACCTTGAGCGACTATCGGTAGTTCGTTAAATCCGGAGGTAGAGGTCAATGCCGTGTCCGGTAGTGACCGCGTCGATGAGGGCCTGGAGTTCGTAGGGTGGGGCCGTG
>NZ_JBFAWW010000112.1:0-2463 GCF_040680495.1 Streptomyces sp. NPDC052036
TCGACCAAATCGCATCCATTGCCGCCCGGAACACCCGGTCCCAGGCAGCCTGGGCTATCGTGGCCTCCACGGCCACCTGGTCCTGAAACATCGTCACAAACGTTCATGATCATGGTGGCCGCGTCTGTGCCCGCACCCGACCCCGCAAGCCTTCGGACTCGGTGTCGCTGACGTCGGCCACCGCGCCCCGGCAGCCGATCTCGCTGACCGCCGAGTGGAGCGCGGCGCGATCGAAATCAACCAGGAAAACAGTCGCAGCGGATTGGTGAAACAATCGGCCGATCTCCAGGCCTATACCCTGGGCGCCCCCGGTGACGATCACCGTTTGGCCGGTGAAGTCGAATCTGACAGTCATAAAGTTGCTTTCTGCTCCGCCATTGCACAACCACGTTCGTGGGTTGTGCCGCAAGGCAAACACGCCCCAACGCGCGCGAGCGAACCGTGCGACACCGGTTGTGCGCGTTCGCGAAACACTTGTGCGGATGCGAGTAGATCCACAGGTGGAGTGACGGAGTTCACTTTGGGTCAAGGAAAGGATTGCCTGATGATCAACGTCGATCTCATCTCGACCGGCCCGATCGAGGTCGCCATGACCGTGGACGACCTGGTGCTCTGGGACGGCACGCCCGTGCCGGACGGCTACACCAGCCGCAGCATTAGCGAGGGCATGGCCGCCACCTTCAACGACGCCAGGATCACGGGGGTGTACGCATTCGCCCACACGTCGCCAATCCAGCGGGACCCGCAGGCCCGGGCCACGTTCGAGGCCTGGGTGGACGGAGGCCACCACCTCGGCAACCACACCCACAACCACGCGCCGCTCAACTGGGTGGACGCCGACACCTACTGCCGCGAAATCGACACCGCCGAGAAGTACATCGGCGACCTGATCGAGCGCGCCCCGCAGCGGTACTTCCGCTATGCCATGGACATGCCCGGTCCCTCGGAGGCCCGCCGCGAGGACCACCTGCGCGCCAACGGGTACACCAACGCGCCGATCACCACCTGGTTCGGCGACTTCGCCTTCCTCGTCTCCTACTACCGCGCGCTGACCACCGGCAACCGGGAAGCCGCCCAGATGCTGCGCAAGTCCTACGTCCAAGCTGCCCTGTTCACCTCGCCAACCACGCCTCCGCCGCACGCGCCATGTTCGGCCGGGACATCCCGTACATCTTCCTGATGCACGGTTCGCCGATCGCGCTGGACTGCCTGCCGGACATCATCGCCAAGTTCACCGAATGCGGCGTCCGTTTCGTCAGCCTGGACCACGCCATGACCGACATCCACCATCGCTCGATGCCGCCGGCCGCCGAGCCGTTCCGCAACCACCTCCAGCGCTATGCCATGGCGGCCGGCGTGGAGATGGCGAAAACCCCGCCCGACCTTGTGGCAGCCGTGCTCAACGCCGCCCCCATGGACGGCGACGGCCCTTACAGCGACTCGATCACCTTCTACGACGGCATGCTCAAGCGCGTGTACACCGCCGCCGGAGGCACGACCTACTACTGGGACTGGGCGAATCTGTAGCCAGCGAGTTCGCGCTCACTGGTCCTACCTGTGCGCGGGTGCGACCCGCGTAGTCCTGCTCGTCGTAGAAGAGCGGTGACCCGGTGAAGCCGCGGCGACCGCGCCGAAGCCGGGCGGGGGCTGTGGCTGCACCCGGCTCGAGACACCGCGTTTCCATGGTCTGCCCTGACCGCACTCGCGGGCAGGGTGGATTCCCGGGGCCCGCGAGAGCCTCGCCCTGAGACTCGGGCAGGGGCGGCCTCGGCACCGGCGGGAGAGGAGGTTGGGCCCGGCAGGGTTCCATCACCGCCACCAACATCCGCCACATGTGGGGCATCGCCGGCTCCGGCCACGCCCAGTTCCTCGACGTGCTGCGCTGCTTCCACGTCGGGGTGGAAGACCGGGTGCGCACGAACAAGGCGATGGGTCTGGGCAACCTGCCCTCCGCCTCCTGGGAGGTCAACCGCGGGTGGGTGCTCGCCGCGAACCTCGCCGCCGGTCTTGACGCGTGGTTGCGGCCGCGGGCCCTGCACGACATCGACGGCCTGGCCGACGCCGAGCCGGACACCATGGGTTTCCGCCTTTACCATCTGCCCGCCCGCCTTGCCGACCACGCCCGCCGCCGCTACCTGCGGATCGAGCGGAGCTGGCCCTGGGCGACAGCGTTCACCACCTGCTGGCACCGGCTGACCGTCCTGCCCGCCATTACTTGACGACCAGACCACCAGCCCGGCACGACACGGGAAGGAGCAGGCCCACACGACTTCCGGGTGCAGTGGAACCCCGGCGCAGCCGCAGCCGCAGCGACACGCGAATGCGCCGCCCGCGATCACGTTTGTGACGATGTTTCAGGACCAGGTGGCCGTGGAGGCCACGATAGCCCAGGCTGCAGCACCTGCTGTCACGGGTGAGGTTCGACCATGACCGGGCCCGGGAGGAGATCGCCCGCTTGGTCGT
>NZ_JBFAWW010000113.1:0-2397 GCF_040680495.1 Streptomyces sp. NPDC052036
TCATCGGCGGGGTCCGCTTCCCCGCCATCGGCCAACTGCCCTACCTGCTCACCCTCGCAGGCCACGGCTTCTACTGGTTCCGAATCCGCAAGGACCTCCCTCAGGCCACCAAGGTGAACCTGGTCGTGGCCCGTTGACTCATGGCCGCTGTTCGGCCGCCCCGGACGGAAAGGACGCGACGCCATGACGAAGACCGAGAGCGCAACACTCCGCCCGGACAGCCTCGACCCCGCCTGGCTGCTGCCCTCGCTGTCCGGTCTGCTGCGCACCTGGCTGCCCAGGCAGCGCTGGTTCGCGGGCAAGGGACGTCCCGTCACGGACCTGGCGCTGCTCTCGGTGACCGAACTGCGTGCCGACTGCCTGCATCTCCTGGTCCGCGCCGAGTACCCCGAGCTGTCGGCGAGCGGCACATCGCGTGCCACCCCGGTCCGCGACTGCTACCAACTGATCCTCGGATTCGGTGAGTTCCTCATGCCCCGGCACCACACGGCCGTCCTCGGACGCGTCCGTGAGGGCCCGCTGACGGGGCTGCTGGTGTACGACGCCCTGCACGACCCGGGTTCGGCGTCCCTGCTGCTGGATCGGCTGCGCACGCCGGGCACCGCGGGCGCCCTGCGCTTCGAACGCGACGGAGGGGTGACCATCCCCGCCGGTCTCCCCCCGCGCCTTCTCGAAGCCGAACAGTCCAACTCCTCCCTGGTGTACGGGGACGCGTACATCCTGAAGCTCTTCCGCCGTGTGCGGCCCGGCATCAACCCGGACTTGGAGGTGCCCTGGGCCCTTGCCCGACAGGGCTGCACCCGAGTCCTCGCCCCGGTGGCCTGGTTCCGCACCTCCCGTCCGTGGGCCGCGACCCTCGGTGTGCTGCAGCCGTTTCTGCGCGGTGCCGACGACGGATGGACGCAGGCGCTGGCCGCGCTCGCGGCCGGCCGGGAGTTCACCGGGGAGGCCCATGAGATGGGACAGGCGACGGCCGAGGTGCACCTGGCCCTGGCCGCCGCGTTCCCCGTCGAGTCCCAGGGACCGCCCCGCAGCGAGCGGCTCGCTGCGGGGATGCTGAAACGGCTGCGGGACGCCCTCCACGCCGTACCGGAACTGCTGCCGTTCGCGGCCGGGCTGCAGTCCGCGTTCACCGAGGCGGCGGCCCTCGACTCCCCCCGGCCCGCGCAGCGGATCCACGGCGATCTGCACCTGGGCCAGGTGCTGCGTGCCGAACGGCAGTGGCATGTGATCGACTTCGAGGGCGAACCGGCCCGCCCGCTGCCCGAACGGCGCCGGGTCCAGTCCCCGGTGCGCGATGTGGCGGGCATGCTCCGCTCCTTCGACTATGCCGCCCACGCCCGCCGGCCCTGGCGCCCCGAGTGGGCGTTGCGGTGCCGGGACGCATACTGCGCGGGCTATGCCACCGTGGCCGGCTGGGACCCCCGCTCGGAACCGGAACTGCTGCGGGCCTACGAGACGGACCGCGCCGTGTACGAGGTGCTGTACGAGGCCCGGCACCGACCGGACTGGCTGCCCGTGCCGATGGCGGCGATCGAGCGCCTCGCCGAACGTCCCGGCCTGAGGAGGCTGATACCGTGACCGCCCCCAGCACATCCCCACCGCCCCTGTGCTCCCCGCAGTTGGGGAGACCGAGTGCCGCGCCCGCGGAGCCCGGCGAGCGGCAGCGGCTGCTGGCGGGCGAGCACCACGATCCGCACGCGGTGCTGGGCGCCCGCCTGGTGCCCGGCGGGGTCGCCCTCCGCGTCCTGAGGCCCGGCGCGCTCTCGGTGACCGTCCTCCTCGACAGTCTCTGGGCCGAACTGCACGACGACGGCGACGGGTTCTTCTCGGCTCTGCTGCCACTGCGGAACGTCCCCGAGTACCGGCTCCTCGTGGCCTACGAGGACTCCGTGCTGGAGACCGGCGACCCCTACCGTTTCCTGCCCGCGCTCGGCGAGTTGGACCTGCATCTGATCGGCGAGGGACGCCACGAGCAGCTCTGGCGGGCGCTCGGCGCCCATCCGATGACCCATGCGGGCGTCAGCGGCATCCGCTTCACGGTGTGGGCACCCAATGCACGGGGGGTGCGGGTCTGCGGGGACTTCTGTCACTGGGACGGCACGGCCCATCCGATGCGCTCCCTCGGCTCGACCGGGGTGTGGGAGCTGTTCGTGCCCGGCATCGACCCCGGAACGCTGTACAAGTTCGACATCACACGACCCGACGGCACCCACACCGTACGCGCGGACCCCATGGCCCGCCGCACGGAGGTGCCGCCCGCGACCGCGTCGGTCGTCATCGCGTCCGAGTCCGCGTACGTGTGGCACGACGAGGAGTGGCTCGCGCATCGCGGGGACATCCCCGTCCACGAGGCGCCGTTCTCGGTGTACGAGGTGCATCTGCCCTCCTGGCGAC
>NZ_JBFAWW010000114.1:0-2308 GCF_040680495.1 Streptomyces sp. NPDC052036
CCCAGCTCATCGAGAATCACCAGATCGACGTACATCAGCTTGTGGGCGACCTGGCCTTGTTTGCCGATGGACTTCTCCTGCTCCAGGGCGTTGGTCAGCTCGACGGTCGAGAAGTAGCGCACACGCTTGCCGTGGCGCTGTACGGCTTCGATTCCGATCGCTGAGGCGAGGTGCGTCTTGCCAGTGCCCGGACCACCGATGAACACGACGTTGTGCGCGCTTTCGAGGAACGACAGCTCGCTCAGTTCGCGCACCAGCGCTTCGTCGACGTGTGCCTGCGCGAAGTCGAAGCCCTTCAGGTCGCGGTGGGCCGGGAAGCGCAGCGGTCATTTGATAGGCAATCGAGCGCACCTGCCGTTCGGCGGTTTCAGCCATCAACAGCTGCTTCATGAAGCGCTCCGGCTCGAAGTCCGTGTGGCGCGACTGCGCGAGCAGCTCCGGCCACGTGCTCGCCATGCCGTGCAGTTTAAGACCCTTGAGCTGGGCCGCGATATCGTTAGACATGACGATCCTCCGGTGGGTTGGCGCGCAGCGTCTCGTAACGGCTCACGTCGGCCGCGGGCTCTTCCTTGAGCTGGAGTTTCGTCGTGGCGAGGCTGCCATTCGTGACGGGCGCCTTCAGCCGGCTCAGCACGTTCAGGACGTGCTCTGCGCTGGGGCGTCCTGAATCCAGCGCAGCCTGTACGGCGAGCAGCACCGCATCGAGCCCGTGTTCGCGCACCGCAGCGAGCACCTGCGTCATGACGCGATCGCCGCCCGGGTGTTTCAGCAGATGCCGCTGCAGCAGTTGCAGCGGCTGCGGCATCGTGATGAACGGTGCGCCGTTGCGCAGTGCGCCGGGTTTGCGCTCGACCAACGTGACGTAGTGGCGCCAATCGTAGAAGGTCATGTGCCGCTCGAAGCTGCGTTCGTGGCGTGCGATCTCCTGGGCGTTGGCGACGACGCTGAGATATGCCGGATAGCAGCGCACGCTCACCAACTGGTTCGTGTACTCGGTGGGCACGCTGTAGCGGTTGCGTTGGAAGTGAATCAGGCTGGTCGACGAGACTCGCAGGGTCTGCTCGATGTAGCCGTCGAACGGCCGTGGATTGGGCATCAGCCGGGTACGCTCGTCCTGCAGCACATCCTCGACTGTCAGCTCAGGCCACTGCGGGTGCCGCATGTGCCACGCCTCACGACACTGACCAGCGACCCATTCGTTCAGGATCTCCAGCGTTTCCCAGCGCCGTAGCGCTGCTTCGTGCCAGATCTGACGTCGCCGGTCCTGAACGTTCTTCTCGACGATGCCTTTCTCCCAGCCTGCAGCCCGGTTGCAGAACTCCGGCTCGAACAGGTAGTGACTGCACATCGCTTCGAAGCGCGCGTTGACCGCACGCTCCTTGCCGCGGCCAACCTTGTCCACGGCGGTCTTCATGTTGTCGTAGATGCCGCGCCGCGGCACGCCGCCGAACGCGGCGAATGCGCGGGCGTGCGCATCGAACAGCATCTCGTGACTCTGTGTGGGATAGGCGACGAGCCAGAACGCGCGGCTGGAGTTAAGTTTGACGTGGGCGACCTCCAGGCGTCGCCGTAGCCCGCCAACAAACGCGTATTCGCAGCTCCAGTCAAACTGGAAGGCTTCGCCGGGTTCGAAGGCGAGCGGCACGAAGGCCTTCCTGCGAGGCGCCTCAGCCTGCTCCTCGTGCCAACGCCTCACGAACGCGCTCACCCGGCCGTAGCTGCCGGCGTAACCCTCGGCGCGGATCGCCTCGAACATGAACCGGGCGGTGCGCCGGTCACGCTTCGGGCGATGACTGTCGGCACGCAGCCAACCTGTCAGCTGTGCGGCCCAGTCGTCGATGACGCTCGGGCTGACGCGCTTCGGATACTTCGGCTCGACGGCATCAGTCTGCCGCAGCCAGCGGCGCACCGTGTTTCGGGACAGGCCCGTACGCCGCGCAATCTCGCGCAACGGGACCTTCTCGCGGAAATACATCCGCCTGATCTTGGCCAATATACCCACCGTGATCACCTTTGTATCCCCTGCTCAAAGATTGAGCAGAGCATTCAATCACGTGGGTCAAAATTCGATGAAAATTTCCAGCTCTAGTGGGTCAGTTCTGTGCGGACATCAACAATAGCGCTACTTCGTGAGGCGCTCGGTCTACTTGCCGGCAGTAGTTAGAAGAGGGCATTCATTCCGATCCATGACAGGCACATATGAGCAGCCTCGCCGATACATGGCCGACTGAGAAATCGTGATGCTCTGCAGCTATCGCCGGGTTTTGTACACGCGCTTAAACACGACGCGGTCGCCGAACATCTTTTG
>NZ_JBFAWW010000115.1:0-2134 GCF_040680495.1 Streptomyces sp. NPDC052036
AACACCACCGTGCTCGGCAACCGCAGCCCCGTCACCGCATTCAGCCGATTCCGCAGCTCCACCGCCATCATCGAATCGAAGCCCAACTCACGGAAGGCCCGGTCCGGGTCGACGGGATCAGGTGTGCTGTGGCCGAGAGCCGCCGCGGCCTGTGCGCGAACCAGGTCCAGCACGACGAGGTACTGGTCCGCCTCGGTCAGACCGTCGAGCAGTGCCGACGGAGCGGCGCCGGCGGCCGCTCCCTGCGCCGCGCCGAACGCCTCCTCCAGCACCGCCCGCACTTCCGGAATGTCGGAGAGCAGCGGCGAGGGACGAACGGCGGTGAACTGGGGAGCGAAGACCTCCCAGTCGATGTCGGCGACGATCCTCGTCGTCTCGTCGGCCGCCGTGGCGTGTGCGAGCGCGGCGACCGCCTGGTCGGGGTTCATGACCCGTACACCGCGGCTGAGGATCCGTTCCCCGACCTCGCCGTCGGCCATGCCTCCGCCGCCCCAGAGGCCCCATGCGACCGACAGAGCGGTCCGTCCCCGGGCACGGCGGTGCTGGGCGAGTGCGTCGAGGTAGGCGTTGGCCGCGGCGTACGCGCCCTGTGCGCCCCCGCCCCAGATGCCGGCGCCGGAGGAGAAGAGGATGAACGCGTCGAGGTCGGTGTCCCGGAAGACATCGTCGAGGTGGGAAGCGCCGCGCACCTTGGCTGAGGTCAGCCCGGCGAGCAGGTCCAGGCCCGTGTCGGCCAGCGGCGCGGAGTCGGTCGTACCGGCCGCGTGGATGACCGCACGGATCGGCTCGCCGTCGGCAGCAGTTCTGTCGACGAGTTCGGCCAGTGCGTCCCGATCCGCGACGTCGCACGCCTCCACGGTGACCCGTACGCCGAGGGCCGTCAGCTCGGACTCCAGTTCCCTGGCACCCGGCGCGGAGCGTCCCTGCCGGCTGGTGAGCACGAGGTGTTCGGCGCCGTTGGCCGCCAGCCACCGGGCGAACCGGCCACCGACGGCGCCGGTGCCGCCGGTGATGAGGACCGTGCCGCGCGGCTGCCATTCCGGGCGGTCGTGCAGGCGCCTGCGGGACACCCGCGCCAGGCGGCGCGCGAAGACCCCGGACTGGCGGAGTGCGAGTTGGTCCTCGTCCTGTTTCCCGACGAGCGCGCCGCACAGTCTGCGCAGCGTCTGCGGGTCGACGGACTCCGGCAGGTCGATCAGGCCGCCCCACCGGTCGGAGTGTTCCAGCCCGGCCACCAGTCCGAGTCCCCACACCTGTGCCTGCTCGGGGTGGATCGGCGTCTCCGCGCCGGGGACCTGTACGGCTCCCCGCGTGGCGCACCACAGCGGTGCGCCTACGGCGGCGTCACCGAGCGCCTGGATCAGAAGCAGCGTCCCGGCTGGTCCGGCCGTCAGCGTCCGGTGGTCCGGGCGCCGCGTCTCGTCCAGGGCCAGCAGGGACAGCACGCCGGCCGGCTCCGCATCGTCGAGCGTCCCGACCTCCTCGGCGATGCGTCGGGCCAGCAGGTCCCGGTCGCAGTCCGCTTCCACGGTCAGGCGTACCACCTGGGCACCGGCGGCGGACAGGGCGCTCTCCACCGCTTCCGCCCACGGGTGGGCCGTGTCGCCGTCCGGTACGGCGAGCATCCAGGTACCGCTCAGCGACACCGACTGCGCTTCGGTCACCGGTTTCCAGTCGACGCGGTAGTGCCAGGCGTCCGCCTCGGAACGCTCACGGCTGTCGCGGCGCCACGGGCCGAGCAGTCCGATGACGCCCTCCAGTTGGGAGGTGTCGTCCACGCCGAGCAGGTCGGCGAGTTCGCCTCGGTCGGCGCCGTCGACGGCCGCCCAGAACCGGCTCTCCTCGGGATCGGCAGCGTCCCCGGAGGCCGCGGCGGTGGACCCGTCGAGCCAGTACCGCTGCCGCTGGAAGGCATACGTCGGCAGGTCCTGGACGTCCGCCACCCGCCCGGACACGGGCCACTGAACGGCAAGCCCGGCAGTGAAAGCCTCCGCCAGCGCCAGCGTGAATCGCCGCTGTTCGTCCTCGTCGCGTCGCAGCGTCCCCAGCACCACCGCAGACGCGTCCGCTGCCTCGACGCTCTCCTCCACCGACCCCGTCAACACCGGATGCGCACTGACCTCGACGAACACAT
>NZ_JBFAWW010000116.1:0-2132 GCF_040680495.1 Streptomyces sp. NPDC052036
TCCGTAATTCCGCGGCCTGTTCCGAAGAGAGGTTCATGCACTACCCAACGAGTCAAAGAGCTTCAGGTGACACAAACCAGATCACGCGACACTAGCAGATTCAATTCGGTAAAGGTCGTCCCGCGATGAGCAACGCCCCTCGTTTCTCCGGCAGTCTTCCCTCCCTTCTTCCGCGCTGGGATCTCGGCCTGACACGATTGAAGATCGCTGCACTGACACGTGAGGTAACTGCCCCACATAGTGCCGCCGACGATCTTTACGACGCTTTGCCCAATCTCACTCCAGAACAGGTCCAGCTTTCCCCTCTCGGTCTCCACCCAGGCCAGGTGGCCGATGTTCGCCTTCGCCTGCAGCACCACCTGGCCGAGCAGGCAAAAAAATTCGCCGGGTTTCAGATAAATCTCGACTTCACATGCGCAGAGAGCATAGCCCCTTTTCTTGACAGCAGTCTCAACAACGCCGGCGACCCTTACGAGTCCCGCGCTTACTCGCTGAACTCCAAGATCCTCGAACGCGCCGTTCTCGACCACTTCGCCGCTCTGTGGAACGCACCTTGGCCACACGATCCAAACGCCCCGGATACTTACTGGGGCTATATCCTGGCGATGGGATCGACCGAGGGGAACCTGCACGGACTATGGAGCGCCCGCGACTATCTCAGCGGTGCCCCCCTGTTTAATGACGCAGTCCCACCGCCGCCTTCGGTCACCTCGCCCCCCGTTCTGCTGTACTGCGAGGAGGCCCACTACTCGATCGTCAAGGCGGCTCGTATCCTCAACCTTGACACACCGGCGACGCTTGGCAATCGCCTCTACCCGGGGGAGAACCCGCTGGCGCCGGAGCGCCCATGGCCCGCCTGCGTGCCCGCCCGAGGCGGCCCATCCGGCGACGGCGATATTGATGTCGAGGCCCTCACCACCCTCGCACAGTTCTTCGCTGCTCGGGGGCACCCCCTCATCGTTGCCCTCACCTGCGGCACCACTTTCAAGGGCGCCCACGACGACGTTCCCGCGGTCGACGCGGCCCTCACCGCTGCCTACCGCGGACGGCCCCACCCCCCACACAGCCGCCGTCCCTACTGGATCCACGTCGACGGTGCGCTCGCCGCAACCACCGCCCCTTTCCAACGCATGGCCGCCGAAGCCCGCCTCCTGCCCAGCGCCCCACCACCCTTCGACTTCCGCGTTCCCGGGGTCTGTTCCCTGACTACCAGCGCCCACAAATGGCTCGGCACCCCCTGGGAATGCGGCATTTACATGACCCGCACCGGCCTACGCCCCCATCCTCCCGCTTCCGCTGAATACGTCGGAGCCCCCGACACCACCCTCAGTGGTTCACGTAACGGCTTCTCCGCGCTGATCATGTGGGAACGTCTCGCCGGGCACTCCTATGACGACCATATCCGCACCATCGTGCGCTGCGACCACGTCGCCGACTACGCGCTACACCAACTCCGAGAGCTCCAGTCCACCCTGGGCATCGACCTGTGGCCATCCCGAACACCACACTCCCTCGCCATACGCTTCCGTGCCCCCGCCCAGCACCTCGCCCACCGCTACTCCCTGTCCTGCGAGACACACACCATCGACGGCACTGCACGAACAAGCGCCCATCTATACGCCATGCCCCACCTGACAACCGAAACCGTAGACCTCCTCATCCACGACCTCCGCCACCCCCACGCCTTTGAAGGGGACTTCACCTGATTACTTGACCGGTGCCCTGCCCCAGGGCGGATGCAAGTTCCGGGGACGTGCGGCTGGTCGGGTTGTGACTGGTTGGGGCACATAACAGGACAGGCACGGGCTTCGTGATCATTGTGGTGTCTAAGCCAGATGATCATGAGGTTGCCCGTGCCTGCCGCTGTATCTTCTCCCATTCCCGCCGTGCTGGTGAAGCTGGGGCCGCTGGATGCCGGTCGGATCGCTGACCTGCGTCCCTGCTTCGACTCGGTGCCCGACCCGCGCTCCCGGCGGGGCCGGTGGTACTCGCTGACCGCGATCCTGCTGGTGTGTGCCTGCGCGGTCGTCTCGGGAGGCAGGAGCATCGACGAGCTCGCCGAGTGGGGCCAGCGTGCTTCGAACGCACTCCTGACAGCGATCGGGATCCGCCGCCACCTGCCCAGATGGCGG
>NZ_JBFAWW010000117.1:0-2044 GCF_040680495.1 Streptomyces sp. NPDC052036
CATCCGGCCAGCCACCCTCTGCGCCAGGCAGGTCAAACACACCCGTCGGAACCATATCCTCGCCGACCGGGCCGCCATCCGGGAAAGACACATCCACCGTGGTGTCCATCGGGTCCCCATACCCGGCCGGGCCGTCCTCGGAGGTGTCCATCAACTCGTCGGACTCCGAGGCGTCCTTGGACTTGACCTGTTTCCACCAGGTCCGCGCCGGCCAGGCGCCGTCCGGCAGCGTGAAGCCCCGCCGCGGCAGGACCCGCACCCAGCCGAAGACGGCTGCCGAGTTCTGCTCGCCCAGGATGTCCACCCGGGTCTTGTCCTTGGTGGTGAACCGCTGGACGAAGGGGCCGTCGTGTGACGACGAGGCCTGTCCTCCCAGGTCCTGCCAGTCGAAGAGCACGTGGACCGGCTGGCCGAGCACGGTGGCCAGCTCGCCCAGCCACAACAGCCCCGGCTCGTTCAGCATGCCCCCTATCGGAACGAGCAACAGCGACCGCTCGGGCGACCACCCCAGGCACTTCACGAGCTGCGCGAACGTCTCCGGGCGCACCGGGGCCTGACCCCCTCTCCCGTACAGGAGGGGAAGGGACGAGTGCTCGTCCGTTGTGAGCGCTACGGGGAAGGCGTCGTACTGCTGATGACCGAACAAGCCGGCCGTCGCCTTCACGAGGCCGAGCACCTTTTCGGGGCCGACGTCCTCGCTTCGCGCCAGGGACGCTCCGTTGCCGCCCACGACCGCTGTGAGCCGGGCCAGCGGAACGAGGTCGTCGAGTCCCACGAACTCGGCCGGAACGAACCAGTTGTCCGGTCCCGGCTCCTGACCGGCCAGACCGCCGAACCACCGCGTCGTCGCGAACAGCGCGCTGACCACGTCACGGTCGTACAGACGTGGCAGGGTCGCGTCCAGCAGGGACGCCAGACCCTCGGTCTCGCTGGGGTCGTCCAGCCGGTACACGGCCTGCATGCCGGTACCGCTCGCCCGGATCTGCACCTCGCCCGCGTGGGTCCCCGGCGGCACCGCGACCGGCGACTCCCAGGACGGGTCCTGGGCCAGCCGCCTCGCCCCGCTCACCAGGCCCAACGACAGCAGCACCCGAGCCTGGACCAGCCCCTCGTCGAACGACGCGGTCCACAGTGGGAAATCAACGTACGGGGACCCCGGCTCGGCCGCTCGCACCGCCATGAGCGGATCGACCGGAAGCAGCCCGTCCGCGGGACCGTTCGCCCGGTCCGGGGCGGGCAGGGCCCGCACATGGCGGGGCCCGTGGCCGGTCACCGGGTCGGCCGCCAGCCGGAACAGCACGTCCTGGTGGCCGCGGACCACGTCCGTCAGCACCCTCTGCTCGTCCTCGCTCAGCCCGCCGGGAACGTCCACCAGGACGCGGGCCGACCCCCACGAGAATGGCGAGAACTCGCCATCCCTCATCAGGGACAACACCGTCCGCAGACCACTCCAGTCCTTCTTGGTGTCACTCAGCCACGGCGAGATCAGGCTCAGGGCGCGGAGATCGGTGGTCGGGCTGATCTGCCAGCCGGAGGAGTCCCCCCACTGCGGGAAGTCCTGACGAGACAGCCCCTCGGCATGCATCTCGGCCAGGACGATGTTGAGTTTCTCCACCACCTGCTGCTCCTCCAGGTGGTCCTTCGCGTGGAAGTCGATGGCGATCCGGAACGCCATCCTTTCCCTCTCCGGATCGGCCATGCCACCGGTCACGTCGCTGACCCGGAACGGCAGGGGGGGCTCGCCTGCGGCCAGACGCTGAATCACCAAGCCGGGTACGTAGCCGATCCGGTCGCGGGACGTCCGCCGCCCCGGGGCCGATGAGCCGAGGGCCCGGGTGTCCTGCGGCCCTCCGAACGCCGTCGGGTCGCCGCCGGCCCAATGGGGGGCGGTCCCGGCGGAGTCGAGGTGCGCGGTCCCGCGCGGCACACCCGCCGCCGAGCCGGAGGGCGTGTTCCAGAACTCGTCCGCCGGGTATTGCAGTTCCACATCGGACGGCGCGGCCACCTCCTCGTCGCCGCCCTCGGCCGCGACCGGCACGCCGGC
>NZ_JBFAWW010000118.1:0-2016 GCF_040680495.1 Streptomyces sp. NPDC052036
GTGGCGACCAGTAATTTTGATGATTAGTGAAACGTTATTGCTGCTCATTATTGTCCTTGTAGCTGTGACATTTGGTGGGCTTGGCACTTGACATAAATAGCCGACAACACCAAGTTGAACTATAGAAATACACTTCAGATAGTCAGTTCTAGTCAATTAGAAATCGATATGAAAATTTACGTAGTTTAATAATTTCCTGAATCCGTGAGACCGGCCCCCGGAAGCACTTCTAACCCACTGACCTGCATGGCAATATAGCCATTATCGCCATTCACCCAGACAGTGCCATGCCCAACATAAAGTTCCGCGCCAGTCGCCGCACCCTCACCAGCCACGCCGGGCTGTCCATCATCGGGCAATGCTTCGAGATCGCTGGCGTCGACAGCATCGACAGCCGCTTCCCCACCACGCTGGGCATGCGCACCAGTGACGTGATCAAGAGCTACCTGGGCCTGCTGTGTCTGGGCATGAGCGACTATGACGCTGTCGAGAACTTCCGCCGCGACAAGCCCTTCCAACAACTGCTGACCCTGCAGAAGGTGCCGAGCGCGGCGACGCTGCGACAGCGGCTGGAGAAACTTGCCGCCAACGACCTGCAGGCGCGCACCGCCACCTGGTCCACGACCCTGCTGTCACTGATCGAAGCACCGATCACCGCCGAGACGACACACGTCTGCCTGGACATCGACACCTTCGTCATGGACAACAGCAACTCGAAGAAGGAAGGCGTCTCGCGGACCTACCAGAAGGTCGATGGCTACACCCCGATCGCCGCCTATCTGGGCAACGAAGGGTGGTGCCTGGGTCTGGAACTGCGGCCTGGCAAGCAGCACACCATGAAGGAGAGCAACGCCTTCCTGGAGCGGGTACTGCCTCGCGCCCAATGCCTGACCAAGCAACCGATCCTGTTACGCGAGGACAGCGGCTTCGACAGCCAGGCGCACCTGGCGCTTCTCGAACAGCAACGCCAGGTCTTTGCCGACGAGGGGCGCCGGCTCGACTATGTCGTCAAATGGAACCCGCGCGGCTCGGCCACGGCTGATCGAGATACCTGGCTGGCGGTGGCGGCGGACTACTGGGAAGAGCTGCGTCCTGGCAAGCGCCAGGCGCTGTGGCCGCAGACCGTCTCGATCCACGACGACAACAAGACCGAATACGTCGTCCAACGCGTGATGCGCCTGGTAGAGCGCACCGCCGATCGCGATGGCCAGTTGCTGCTCGAACCGGACTATGAGTTGGAAGGCTGGTGGACCAGCCTGGACGAGGCGCCGGAGGCGGTGATCAAGCGCTACCAGGCGCATGCCACCCATGAGCAGTTTCACAGCGAGATCAAGACCGATCTCGACCTGGAGCGCTTGCCGTCCGGCAAGTTCGCCACCAACGATCTGATCCTGCATCTCGCCCAGTTGGCCTACAACATCCTGCGCCTGATGGGACAGCTGGGCATGACCGGCGAGCTGAGCCCGGTTCGCCACCCGGCCAAGCGGCGCCGGCTGCGCACCGTGCTACAAGAGTTGGTGCACCGTGCGGCTCTCGTGATTCACAAGGCACGGCAGATCATCCTCGACTTCGGGCAGGATATCGGGCGCATGACGGTGCTCAAGACGCTGCGGAGCCGACTGCGTTATCCACGAGGAACGCCATGCTGACCGTCAATCGGCGACACTCTATCCACAAGCAGTTCCAAGCGACACGCGATCGCCAGATATGTCGTGCCTGGCGGGTGGAAAGGCATGACAAAACGGGCCGTCAGCACTGATCAGCACGGTGGGTTTTGGCAATAACGGGCTTGCGAAAGCCAACTTGCACGGGGCGAAGGATCAAAAAGTGCTCGCTGGCGGTGATAGGGAAAGTGTCGGCGCCGGCTTCACGGATTCAGGATACCAATTGGCTGAACATGATGTATCCCCGCCTATATCTTGCTCGTAACCTGTTACGTGAAGATGGGGTGATCTTTATTTCCATTGATGATCATGAGGTGGAAAACCTGCGCAGGATGTGTGATGAGATTTTTGG
>NZ_JBFAWW010000119.1:0-2002 GCF_040680495.1 Streptomyces sp. NPDC052036
GCTGAACTGCTGGACCGGCACCTGCACCACCTGCCACCAACCCCTGCCAAGCAGGACCCCAAGATCGAAGCAGACCTAACGGAGTCCTACTAGTGGCCGGTGGGCGGAGTCGTAGCGGGCGAAGGCGACCTGGTGGTCGCCGCCTGCCGCCGCTAGTTCGCCCGCCAGGCGGTAGGCCCCGACCAGGGCAAGTTCGGCGCCTGCGCCGGAGGCCGGGGAGGCGCACCAGGCCGCGTCCCCGACCAGCGCGATGCGGCCGTTGGACCAGGAGTCCATCTGTACCTGGGCCAGGGCGTCGAAGTAGAAGTCGGGGTCGGCCAGGGCCGTCGCCAGTAGGCCCCGGACGGGCTGCCAGGGCTGGTCCGCGAATGCCTCAGCGACCAGGCGCTTGTGCTCGGCGACATCGCGGTGGTCGTAGTCCAGCCGCTCGGAGCGGAGGATGAAGTACGCCTTGGCCTGGGCGTGGTTGCCCGATCGGTAGATGCCGGTCATCTTTCCCGGCGTGTTGAACATCGTCACCCAGCGGTCCTCGCCCAGTCGGCCATCGGCGTTGGCGAAGGCGAAGTAGTGGTCCTTGTGCTCGATGAACCGCTCCTCGGGGCCGAAGGCGAGCCCCCGCAGGTTGGAGTGCATCCCGTCAGCGCCGATCACCAGGTCGAAGTGGCGGGCGGGATGGTGCTCAAAGGTGACGGTCACCCCGTGGTCGTCCTGCTTCAGAGCCTGGATCGAGTCACCGAACAGGATTTCCACGTCATCGGTCGCCTCGCGCAGCAGCGCGACCAGGTCGCCCCGCATGATCTCGACCGAGGCATCGTCGCGGGTGTCGATCCGGGCGACGGCGCGGTCGGCGGCGTCGACGAACTTCATGCCGTGCACGTCGGCGGCCAGTTGGCGGATCCGGCCCATGAGGCCCATCCGCTCGGCGACCGCGATGGCGTCGCCACTCACGTCCACCCCGTTCCCGCCAGTACGCAGTTCGGGGGCGCGCTCAACGATGGTGGGCGAGAAGCCGTGCCGGGCCAGCCAGTGGGCCAGGGTGAGTCCGGCGATGCTGGCTCCGGAGATCAGGATCCGCCCGTTCATTGGGGCTCCCCGCGCTAGACTAAGTGAAACGTGCGTTCCAGATGAGTATGTGGAAGGAGCATTTCCGTTGTCAATGCCCTCGGAGCAACCGGGCCCCCCTGCGCCCGCGTCAAAACGCCGCGCCGATGCTGTGCGCAACCGGGATCTCGCACTGGACGCCGCCATGGCGCTACTGGCCGAACCGGGTGCGGCGCTCACCGTCGAGGCCATTGCCAAGCGTGCCGGACTGGGCGCGGCCACAGTCGTGCGCGCCTTCGGCGGCAAGGACGCCCTGCTGGACGCCGCTGTCTCCCGGCTGCTCAAACCCGTCGTCGAACGCGCCCGCGAGCTGCTCGATACGACCACGCCGTTCCAGGCCCTGCGTACTTTCCTGCGCGAGCTGATCACCTTCCAGGCTGCACACCACGCCATCAACGACCAGCTCACCGGCCTCGACCTGCCCGCCACCACCGGGCTGCGCGCCGACCTGGTCAGCGCCGTCGAGGAGATGGTCAACGGCGCACGGGGCAACGGGCAGGTCCGCGCCGACCTCGCCCCCACAACCGCTACCACCCTCATCGGCACCACCGCCCTGGCTGTCGCCCGCGCCGCACCCTCCTCGCCCGACCTCGTCGACGCCTACCTCACCGTTCTGCTGGACGGTCTCCACCCACACCAGGACTGACGGAGAGGATTCCTGACCAGCTGCCTCTTTGCGCTGCGGGGAACGATCACACTGCGGATGCGAAGCGATCTTCAACCCTCTCCCGACACCGCAGGTCACTCCCACTCGTGAACACCCCGCGCCGCGGAGCCGAGGCGTGGATACAACAGCCCCGAATAGGCAGGGCTGTTGCAAAGTCGCATGATCTCGTGGGTGCCCTGGGTCGAAGTTGCCTCGACGCCATGTCCGTTGCCCCCTAGCGGTGTTACCGTCGCG
>NZ_JBFAWW010000120.1:0-1825 GCF_040680495.1 Streptomyces sp. NPDC052036
GCCCCATCAAGGCCTATCAGCGTGGCACCGGCAAGAAGCAGCGCGACGATGGCTGCCTGAACGACACCGGTCTGCGCTTTACCTCTGATGTGCCGGTGGAAGTCATAGAGTATCTGCCGCCAGAGCTGACAGGGCCGGAGGCCGATCAGTACGAAGTGATCGGTAGCAAGACCACCTACCGGCTGGCCCAGCGTGCCTCCAGTTATGTGGTGCTTAAGTGCGAACGCCCGGTGTTCCGGCGAAAGGGGGCCGAGAAGCCGGTGACGACTCTGGCTCCGTTCAACGTGCTGGACAACAGCCTGGCCGACGTCAGCCTGCTGGCCGGGCTGCTGGTGGACAAGTTCCAGTTCCACCTGCCGCTGTATCGTCAACACCAGCGCATCCAGCAGGCCGGTATCACCGTCAGTCGCAGCACCCTGACGAACCTGGTCAAGCGTGCCATCGACCTGTTGCGACCCATCGTGGATGCCCAGACCGACAATGTGCTGCGCAGTCGGGTGCTGGCCATGGATGAAACGCCCATCAAAGCCGGTCATCAGGGCCGGGCCGGCCCGCAAAAGGGCAAGATGAAAACCGGCTGGTTCTGGCCGTTATACGGCGATGCCGACGAGGTGGTGTTCACCTACTCGAACAGCCGTGGGCGTGCCCATATCGAAGAAGTACTCAGCGAATCGTTCAGCGGCACCCTGATCAGTGACGGCTACGCGGCCTATGCCCGCTACGCTGCCGCTCAGGAGAGCGTCACCCATGCCCAATGTTGGGTGCATGGTCGCCGTTATTTTATCGAGGCACAGAAAGATCACCCGGAGACAGTCACCAACGCGCTGCAACAGATCGCCAAGGTGTACCGGAATGAAGAGGCCACCAAAACCCAGGGGCTGACTGGCGAGAAGAAACGCCAGTACCGGTTGGATCACTCGAAACCGGTGGTCAGCGACTTCTTCCAGTGGTGCCGGGATCAGTTGGCACAAGGCGGCCTCGTGCCCAGCGACCCGCTGACCAAGGCCCTGAACTACGTGCTCGGTCGCGAAGCGAGCCTGACCGTGTTCCTGGAAAACCCGGACGTGCAGCCAGACACCAACCACCTGGAACGGGCGCTACGCCCCATTCCAATGGGCAAGAAAAACTGGATGTTCTGCTGGACCGAACTGGGCGCGGAACACCTGGGCATCATCCAGAGCCTGATCAGCACCTGCAAGCTGCACGATATTAACCCCTACACTTACCTGGTGGACGTGCTGCAACGCGTCAGTCAGCATCCGGCCAGTGACGTCAGCGACCTGACGCCTCGTCTCTGGAAAACCCGGTTCGCCGAGAATCCGCTACGGGCGCTGATCGATCCACGCCATCCTGACCGACAGAACAAACAGCCGGAGGCCACCGTTCATGCGCATTGACGACATGAGCATCGACCAGTTGCTGGAACTGAATCAATACATCTGCCGGCGAATTGATGAACTGCGTGACCGGGAGAACCTCCAGGCGCTGAGCCAGTTGCGGGTGGGCCTGAAAGTGACCTTCGAGAGCCGGGAAGGCCCCGTGCTGGGGATTGTCACCAAGATCAACCGCAAGAGCGTGATCGTGCTGGATGAGGATGGCAGGAAGCAGTACAAGGTCTCGCCGGAGTTATTGAGACCTCTCCGGGACGTGAAGTAGGTCAACTACGTCTTGGAATGAACGCTTACGGGTGAATATCCATGACGCTTTGAGCAAAAGTACGCATAACGATTTACTCCAAATGATTGTAGAGTCTGGTCAAGCTCATGGATGGGGGCCTCAAGCTTAGCTGTTGCTTCACTGTTAGCGATTACCCCTGCAACGCCGG
>NZ_JBFAWW010000121.1:0-1789 GCF_040680495.1 Streptomyces sp. NPDC052036
GTCCCCATCTGATCGACGGCTGCCTCGCCGGGACCAGGCTGACCATGGACGCGCCGAAGATCGAGTGACCGGCGACTACGAGTCCAAGCCGAGTAGTGCAGTACGTACCGCCCAGAGGGCGACCGCAGCCGTTCGTCCCTGTGGAGACGATCGAACTGGAGCAATTCGCGCATGGTTCCTTTACTCGCGCAGAGTGCCCTGGGTCAGGTTGCTGAGCCGGGCCGTCATCCTGGCAAATGGTTGCGGGCGGTCCTGGGCGGGGCAGCCCCGATCCAAAGCGCTGTGACCTGCGGGTTCGAAGTTCAGAAACAGGCGCACAGCCATTCACTTACACACAGCGGAAAGCTTCGTGCGGAGATAAGAGGAGTACGCCTGGGTCTTCTCCTCGGCGAAGGCCCCGCTCCCGATGGCTGGACTGGAGCTGACTTCCAGCAGATACCACTGACGCGTCTGCCGGTCCTGCACCACGTTAACGCCCGCGATCTCGCAGCCCATGAGCTCAGCTGCCCGAACGGCCATTCCCAGTACCTCTGTATCGAAGGTCTCTACCTCGAACAACGTGGCGTGTCCGCCCTGCTCGGTGTTAGTGAGATGAGAGCCGTCGGTGTTGCAGCGGTGCATGACGACCGGCACGTCCCGTCCGAACACAAAAATCCGGAAGGTGCCGTTGTTGGGGATGAACTGCTGAGCGAGGAAGGCTGCCTTCGCGTGGGCGGGGTCCTCGACGTACCGCAGGAAGTCGATCTCGGTCTTGACCAAAAAATTCAGCCGCCCACCCCGGGCGTTCATCGCCTTGAGTATGAACGGCAGGCCCAGCCGGTCGGCGAGGTCTGCGAAGGAGCCATTCAGCAGCCGCCTTGGCAGATAGAATGTGGCGGGCACCGGCAACTCGTCCTGCGCGAGGAGCATCAACTGGTAGAGCTTGGTCGGTGCGCTGATGCCGGCCGCGCTTATCGGCGGTCGCTGCCGGTGCTCCAAGTATGCGGAGACGGAACTCAGCAGCGTGGCCGTCGGGCGCGGATAGGAGGCGATCTGGATCAGCCCGAACTCCGCCAGGTCCCGGCCCCCGATCGTCTCGTACACGCGGGTTCTGCCAGTCTCGACCGAGAACGCGATGTCCTCGATCTCGCAGAAGAAGGTCTTGAACTCGTCTCCGAGCTCCAGACCGGCGGACACGGCGTACTCGGGCTGGAATACCTCACCGTTGACGATCAGCAGATCTCCGCCCTGCTCCCCCTGCCCGCTCGCTGCGATGTCCCCGCGCAGCGAGCGACGCAACCGGTCAATGACTCGATGGGTGATCTCCGTCAATATCGACAATTCCGACGTGGGTCGCAGTCCCTGTGATGCAGTCCCTTCCCTGCGCGCTTCCGGGACGGGCACGCCTACTGGCCGCCCTTCTGCTGGAAGCCATCGACCCACTTCTTGGCGTTGATTTCCTTATCGAGGCCGTCCCTCTTGAGGAGATCGTCAACTTCGTTGAGAAATTCATCGGCGTCCGATGAAACCTTCGAATCGCGCGTCGCGGGCTGGTCCCCAACCTCGGCTGGCACACCCTCCTCGTGGGAGTCCTCCTGACGGCGGTGCTCTTCCCTGCGCTGCACGACTCAGCTCCCTCCCCCGCGCGGAGTGAAACCCCACTCGACGCGGAACCCCGACGCAATTGAACACGGTCGAATGCATGACATCATCTGAGCTTGATCTTTAACCTGTGCGGCCATAGTGCTGGTCGAGTGTCTCGGCGCGTTTGACGGTCTTTCCCGGTGTGTGGCGGGGTGCTCTCGTATGG
>NZ_JBFAWW010000122.1:0-1767 GCF_040680495.1 Streptomyces sp. NPDC052036
CCAACTTGAGCCTAGACACCTCAAGGATCACAGGAGGCGGCGTGTTTCCTGTATCGGGGCAGTTCAGGGCGCCCACACATACGGCAGGAGAGCCCGTGTTTTTGTCGGTGCGTTTGCCCTGCTCAAGTGCCGTGTGCGTCTTGACCAGCTCGCCCTCGTGGAAGACCTGCATCATTGTGGCGGTGGAGCGGACATCGACCCGGCGGCCGATCAGCTTCCAGGGCACCGAGTAGAGCGTGCGGCCGACCTTGATGTGGATGTGCGGGCCGACGGTGGCCTGTGACCACCGGGCCAGCACGAACGGCTCCTCGGGCAGCGGCAGCAGGGCCTTGGCCTCTACCGCCTCGAACACGGACAGCGGCTTCGCGCCGCCCAACGGGCGGCACTGTCGCTGAGCTGCGACGTTCCTGGCCCAGAGCAGGGCCTCGGCCTGCATGTGCTCCAGTGAGGTGAACGTCCGACCGCTCCAGAACGAGTCGCGAACATAGGGCATGGGCCGCTCGACCCGCGGCTTGTCCTTCGGCTTCGATGCGCGGGCCGGGTCCACCAACGTGCCGTAGTAGGTGGCGAGTTCGGCATAAGAGCGGTTGATCTTCGGGTCGTAGAGGTCCGGCTTGTCGACCCCGGTCTTGAGATTGTCCGGCACCAGGCGGCGCGGGACGCCGCCGAAGAAGCGGAAGGCTTCCGCGTGCGCGAGGGTCCAGGCGTGCTGGTCCATGTGCGTCACCGGGCGGACGAACATGTGCCGCGAGGCGGGCAGCACCATCACAAAAGCCCAGATCCGGTGGCGTTTCCCGGTCGTGGGGTTGATCCACTGCCCCAGGAAGCCGTAGTCGATCTGGGCCTCCGAGCCCGGCTCGACGTCGTCCCGCAGCACCGTGACCTTCGAGCGGGCCGCCTCATCAGGCAGGTTCTCGTGCACCCAGCGGCGGAACGTCGTCAGAGACACCTTCAACTTGCCCTCGTCGCGAAGGCGTTGGTGGATCGTGGTGACCGTGGTCGTCTTAAGCAGTTCCTTGACGTAGTCGCGGTGCGGCTCGATCTCGCCCCACCTGACCTGGTTCAGCTTCCGGCTCGTGAGCTCGGGGAACCAGCTCTTGAGCAGCTTGGCCCAATCCGTCTCGCTCATGGGCGGCCTGCCCGGGGTGATCCCCGCCTTTTCCGCTGGCGCCAGGTACTTCCTGATCGTCTTGCGGTCCACCCCCAGCGAGGCGGACACCTGGCTCTTGGACCGGCCCGCGTACCAGTGCACGTAGATCTCGACGATGTCGACCACGGTGAATGTTCTCCTTGCCATCCGGTGCGTCCGTCGGCCTCTCGGCTCGCGGATCGAGGGCCCGCGACGCTCCGAGAGATCCGGGCCCTCAACCCGGGCACCGGCATGCCCATGGGGAACTCGCCCGATTCGCAAGGATTGACTAATCAGTGATCAAACCACTCGAAACAGGGAATATCACGCCAGTTCGAGCATGGTCGGCAGCACCATCGATGGTCGGCGCCCCGTGGGGAATCCAGGGCTTGATCAAGTTCCGTAGGTGTCCGGATCGTTGGTGATGCCCAGGATGGGGAGTGCTCGTCGGGGCTCGTCGCGGATCGCCCGGGTGGTCTTGGCGATGTTGTCGGCTCCGAGGATTTTCAGCACGCCGATGGCGAGGCTGCGGAAGGTCGTCATGGCGCGGGGTGCGGTCCCGGTGTGAACGGTGGAGGCGTCCTCGGCGAAGGTGACGTCCCTGATGTAGTGCGAGGAGTTCTCGATTCCCCAGTGCC
>NZ_JBFAWW010000123.1:0-1705 GCF_040680495.1 Streptomyces sp. NPDC052036
GGGCGCGGCTACTCGGACGTGGGGTGGGAGGGCGAGGGCTCTGAGGGGGCTGCGCCGGCGTACTCCGAGTATCCGGATCTCCGGACCCGAAGTGTCCCCGACCCGTGGGGCGAGTCCGAGGACGGGCGGGGCCGGGGCTACCTGGCGCCGGAGGGCGGGAGCGGGTACGGCCAGGACGAACACCTCGGCCACTCGGACGAGCGGTGGTGGGAGGGTGCGGGCTCCGAGGGGGCTGCGCCGGCGTACTCCGAGTATCCGGGTCCCCGGACCCGAAGTGTGCCCAACCCGTATGCCGAGGCCGAGTACGGCCAGGACGAACACCTCGGCCACTCGGACGAGCTGTGGTGGGAGGGCGCGGGCTCCGAGGGGGCTGCGCCGAAGGACTCCAGGTTTCCGGCTTTCTCGACCGAAAGTGTCCCCGACCCGTTGGGCCTGTCCGAGGACGGGCGGGGCTACCTGGCGCCGGAGGGCGGGAGCGGGTACGGCCAGGACGCATCGGGCTTCGGTGGTCAGCACGGCGCTCCCGCCGCCGTTGAGCCTGGGGGTTCCTTCGGCGACGTTCAGGCTCCGCCGGCCGGCGGTCGCCGGATCGGATACGCGGCCGACGACCAGGTTTCGGCGCTCGGCTCGGATGAGGGCCACGACGGCCTCTCGGTCTCGGACCTCAGCTCGGATGGGGGCCACGACGGCTTCCCGGTCTTGCCGCCCGCGTCGGCGTTCGGCGGCGATTCTGGGTTCGGCCGGCCTGGCGGACTGACGCCGCGTCAGCCTGTCGTCGGTGAAGGCGGACTGACGCCGCGTCAGCCTGTCGACGGTGAAGGCGGACTGACGCCGCGTCAGCCTGTCGTCGGTGATGGCGGACTGGCGGGGGAGCCGCCGCTGGTGTCGGTGGAGGGGCGGTCTCCGTCGTTCGGTTCCGGTGTCACCGACCCGACGGGCACCGCGTCGGAGGGCATCCACGAGGACGTCCTCTCCGACGATGGCGTCGTGTGGCGGGAGTCGCCAGAGCGTACGGTGAAGGTGGAGGAGGCGCCGTCGGTCGCCGAGCCGCACTCCGCGGTGGTGAAGGGCGGCGGGTCGTCGGCCGTGACGCGGCCGGGCGAGGTGCGGACGGATGTGTCGGCGGCCGAGCACGGGGCCTGGGACGATGGTGCGCGGCGTTCGTTGCCGGGGCGTACGGCGGAGGTGGAGGAAGCGCCGTCGGTTGCCGAGCCGGTCACCGAGGGCGCCGTCCAGCAGCTTCCGCAGGAGGACCGATCGGTCCAGGCCTGGCTCGATCAGGTGGTGGACGACTCGGGCTCCGGTGTTGGGGTGCCCCTCCCCGGCCAGACCTACGGGGCCGGCGAGCAGGGCCTCCCGCTGGGTTCCGGCCGGCAGACGGAACCGCACCAGCCGCTGGCCGGGACGGCTCCGCAGCAGATCGGGTCGGGAATCCGGACGGCCGGCGCCGCGCCGCGATCCGGGTCCGCTGTGGAGGGGGTCTCCGCAGGGGCGGAGCCGCCCGTTACGGGAGATGTCCAGACCGGGCGCGACGAGGTGGGCGGACTGGCCCGGTTGGAGGGCTCGGAACCGGTTCCGCCGGCTCCGCCTTCCAGGGGCGTGCCCGTCGTGCAGGAGCCCCGCGGTGTGTCGGAGACCGCGCCGGAGTCGCGGACGGCGAATTCCTCCTCCGTGCGGCATGGCGGACCGTCGGACGGCGGCCGGA
>NZ_JBFAWW010000124.1:0-1695 GCF_040680495.1 Streptomyces sp. NPDC052036
ATCAGCGTCTGTGCGGTCTGCAATCGAGATGAAGCATGTGATGGGACCCCAAGTGACCGAAGCCCCGAGCACTTCTTTGCCCCTGCTTGCCGCGCAGATGGGTGTGTGGGTGGCCCAGCAGTTGGAGCCGGCGAGCCTTGTTTTCAATGTCAGTCAGTACGCTGACATCGTCGGCTCCATCGATGCGGGTGTTTTCGAGCGTGCGCTTCGCCAGGTGCTCATCGAGACCGAGGCGCTGCGGATCAGGATCGTGGAGCGGGAGGGCGAGGTCAGACAGGAACTGACCTCGGGTTCCGGCTGGACTCTGACCTGCCTGGACCTGTCCGGGGAAGCGGATCCCGCGGAACGGGCGCACGAGTGGATGCGCGAGGAAATGACGCGTCCCTTCGATCTGACCCAGGGTCCGCTTTTCACCTGGGGTCTGCTCAAGCTCTCCGACCACCGCTATTTCTGGTACCAGCGCTGCCACCACATCGTGATGGACGGTTACAGCTGCGGACTGGTCGCCCAGCGCGTTGCCGAGGTCTACACCGCGCTGATCCGCTGCGAACCCTGCCGGGACCCCTCCTTCAGGCCGCTCACCCGGCTCCTGGAGGAGGAGCAGGAATACCGTGGTTCACCCCGGCACGACCGTGACCGCGACTTCTGGTCCTCGCAGCCCGCCGCCCATGCCGAGCCGCTCCTGCTCGCCGGACGTACCGCACCGTCCGCCGACTTCCCTCTCCGGCAGACAACACGTCTGGCCAAGGACACCGTCACCGGCATCTGCACCGCTGCCGGCCTCGGCCGGTCCGCCTGGCCCGGTGCCGTCCTCGCACTGAGCAGCGCCTACTTCGCCAGACTCACCGGCCAGGACACCGTCACCCTGGAACTGCCCGTGACCTCCCGGGTCACCGCGGTCCACCGCCACACCCCGGCCATGCTCTCCAACATCCTGCCCCTGACCGTTGCCGTGCCCCCGCAGGCCGGCATCGCCGAGGTCCTGGCCGACGTCTCCGGCTCGGTGCGCCGCCTGCTGCTGCACCAGCGCTACCGGCAGGAAGACCTGCACAGCGGCCTCGGCCGCGCAGGCGGACACCACACATCCGGCCCGATGGTCAACATCCTGTCCTTCGACTACGACCTCGACTTCGCCGGACACCACGCCAGCGCGCACCCCATGACCAACGGCCCGGTCGAAGACCTGGCCATCACCGTCGCCCCGGACAGCGACCCAGGCATGCTGCGCATCGACTTCCACGCCAACCCCGCCCTGTATACGCGCGAAGAACTCACCGCCCACCTCACCCGCTTCCAACGCTTCATCAACAACCTCACCACCGACCCCGACCAGCCCGTGGGCCGGGCCGGGATGATGGATCCGGCAGAACGCGCTCTGATGCTGGAGGACTGGAACGACACCAGCCGGGACATCCCCGAAGCGGTACTGCCAGAGCTGTTCGAGGAACAGGTCGCGCAGACACCGGACGCCACGGCGGTGGTCTTCGACGGCATCGAGCTGTCGTATCGCGAGGTGAATGAGCGGGCGAACCGCCTGGCCCGCCTGCTGGTCGGGCAGAGCGCAGGCCCGGAGCGGTTCGTTGCCGTTGCTCTGCCGCGTTCCGCCGATCTGGTGATCGCGCTGTTGGCGGTGGTGAAGACGGGTGCGGCGTATGTGCCCATCGACCCGGACTATCCGGCCGACCGCATCGCCTA
>NZ_JBFAWW010000125.1:0-1470 GCF_040680495.1 Streptomyces sp. NPDC052036
CGCTGGGAGGGTACGTCCTGGGCACGCTGCCCCCGGCGGACATGGAACAGGTGCGCATCCACCTCGCGGAATGCGCCGATTGCCGGGCCGAACACGCCCAGCTGACGGGACTGCCCGCGCTGCTGGCGACAGTGACCGAAGCCGAAGCCTCCGGCCAGACAGTGCCGGCGGCCGACGCCGACCTGGCCGACCAGCTGGTGGCACGGGCAGCCCAAAACACGCAGGACTCCCTGCCTGAACGACCCAGTGTGCCAGCGGTCTCGCATGCGCCGCAGGGGGGTGCGCTGGAGAGGCTGCTCCGGCAGGCCGCGACCCGGCGCCGCAGGACCTGGCGTCTGCAACTGGCCGGCGCTGCCGCCTCGCTGACGTTCATCGCGGCAGCGGCCGGCGGCACATGGCTGGCGGCTGTCGGATCCCTGGGCAGTCAGGCGACGCCGCCCGGGCCGACCGCGCCGACCTCCTGGCGCACCTTCTCCGGAAGCGATCCCGCCACCGGCGTCTCCGCCTCGGTGAAGGTCTCGCCCGCTGCCTGGGGCAGTGTCCTACAGGTCTCCGCCAAAGGGGCACCTGCTGGAATCACCTGCCGACTGCAGGCGGTCGGGCCCGGCGGAGCCAGGGCGGACGGCGCTACCTGGCGGGCAGGCGAATACCCTCCCGGCACCACGATCCCAGGGACGGTTGACATGCCTCCGGGAGCCATCGAGCACTTCGAGATCCTCGTAGGCAACGGTCAGAAGCTCGTCACAATCCGGGCGTGAGGCCAGGCCAGGACGGTCGCGCCACTGGGCGGCCTCGCCACCCAGTGATTCGACCACAGCTGTCGGGTGTGAGCGCACGGCAGCGCAAGAGGCCAAGAAGATGTCGCCACCGAAGGGTCGGGCCACGGGCAGAGAAGGGGGCCAGCCAGTCGACTAGAAGCGAGCCGCTTCAAGACCGGTGGACCAGGCTGGAGGAGCACGCCGAGGACGTCCAGCCGATGGCCATCGCGAAGGCTTGTGCTCGTGACATCGGCTGCACAGGGATGCTCGTGATCACCGTCGTCGACCGATGCCACCACGCCGTACGGCTCCGGGATCGGCGAGATCGCCGACAAGGGCACCCGGCGGATGAGCTCGGAGGCCGACACTGGCACCTCTATGACCGAGGGGCTGGGCGCCATGCGCGCGGCGGCGGCTGGTGGTCGAAGCAACTGCCACCGGCCGGGAAAGGCCGCCTCCGCGGCCGGACGGATCAAGGTGAAAGTCGTCCGGGTGCACGACCGGCGGGTCGACTCCCCGGGGCCGGTCAGGTGCTGCGGCTGCTTCGCTTGCACAACCTGTCATCGGGGGGTGGGTCGGCGCCGGGGCAGTTCTACGGCTCGGCCGTGGGGCTCTGACCCACTCCTGTCACGCGGCTTCCGGCAGTGGCTGGCCGCGCCCGCCCCGCGACGGGCCCCCCCGGGGGGCCGGCGCGGGGCGGGCGCGGGCCAGC
>NZ_JBFAWW010000126.1:0-1405 GCF_040680495.1 Streptomyces sp. NPDC052036
CTGCTGAACTGCTGGACCGGCACCTGCACCACCTGCCACCAACCCCTGCCAAGCAGGACCCCAAGATCGAAGCAGACCTAACGGAGTCCTACTAGAGTGACTGCTGAAAATCTCGGGTTCTGGCCCCGGCTCGGTGGAGTCGGGGCCAGTCTTGTAGGCATGCAGGGGGAATGGGCCGGTGTCCCGGCCTGCTCCCCTGAAGGATGGTCGTCATGGAGCCGATGCCGATCCCCTGCCCCGCTGCCTGGGTTCCGGACGCAACCGGTATGGACGCTTTCAACGCCGCGTACAGGCAGGCCAGGCAGCAGCGGGCCGTGTTCATCGCCGTCGAGCTCCAAGGCCCGCGGTGGACGGTGAAGGCCGACGCGCTCACCGCACCGCAGCACAGCATCGACACCGCGGTGTACGACGCAGTCCGCGAGGCCGTCATCCACCTGATCCGCACCCGGCAGATCCGCCGGGATTCCTCGGCCGGCCCGGTCTACTTCGCACTGCACGACGTGGGCAGAAGGGGCATTCGAAAATGTCCGCCGGGGCAGTTTTGCTGGGGTGATCTTGCGGGTGGGTGCTGGTGCTGAAAGAGTCGGATGCGTCCGGCCGCGGCGGGGTTGTTCGGCCCTGGGGAGTTAGCGCTCTGCTGTGGGCGGGCGGATGAAGCGGCCGGCTCGGGCCTCGTCTCCTCCTCGGGTCGGCGTTTGTGGTGCTCCGGGCCAAGTTCTCCTCGGCTCTGGTCCGGAGCCCACCACGCGGTCGCCGGCGGCCCGTTTACGCCCGTTTGTTGCGCGTAGAACGTGGTGTGTGTGGAGCGGGCGTGTGGTGTGGTCCCCCTGCCGTCGTGTGCGGGGCGGTAGGGGTTTGTGGGCGGCCGCCTTTCAGCTCCCCTGCCGGGGGCGGCCGCTTGCATGCTTCCGCGCGCCTTTGCCGTGGGGGTGAGGGTTGCGCGCGGGAGGAAGGGGCTGGCACCTCGTGGTGCGCCGGGTGCCAGCCCCTCGTTTACCAGAGCATGCCGACCTGGGCTATGCCGGTGTCTGTGCCGCCCACTTGAGGCCGAGGCCGGCCAGAAAAAGCTGAGCGACGAGGACCGACGCGGCCTGACCGCGCTGTTCTGGTCGAACCTCAACCCGGACAAGAGGCTCGACCTGGGGCTGCCGGTCAGCGTGCCGCGTCCGCGTTCCACCCAATCCACCGCCACGGTGGCTCGCTGAACGAGTGGTCGCAGCGAGCTGATACACACAGGTTCGAGCGAGCACGGCGGGCCCGCACACGGCACAGCCGGTCCGAGCCGGCGCCTCATATGAACCCGATCGGACCCAGGGCTTGATCAAGTTCCGTAGGTGTCCGGATCGTTGGTGATGCCCAGGATGGGGAGTGCTCGTCGGGGCTCGTCGCGGATCGCCCGGGTGGT
>NZ_JBFAWW010000127.1:0-1385 GCF_040680495.1 Streptomyces sp. NPDC052036
GGCCCCCACCCTCCGGATACCGCATCCCACCGGCATACCGCAGGGATCATGAACCGTCACCACCCCCGACGACAACCCGAAAACCTCAATAACCGCAGCCCGGTTGGAGATGCTCCGGAGCCGCACACCGCCGGACGACGGTGAGCGCAGACAGTGGCCGTCCCGTCGTGCTTGAACCGCGCCGGCTGCCGCCCCTGCTCTAGCCGTCTGCGTTGCTCGTGCCCGTGTCGAGCGCAGCCCGATCCGAGCCCTGATCCGCCGTCCGTGCCGTGGGTCCGTCATGCGGTCCGCCTCCAGTGACGCTCTCCGCGGCGTGGAGCAGTTCGAGCCGCGCTGGGCTGTTGTCGGCGTTCAGCCGTGCCTCGCCGCCCGCCGTCACAGCGCAAACAACGAGTCCGCCATGAGCCTGGGCCTGGCAACGCCGGTCACCAGCGTCGTCACGGCCGCCAGCGTCACCGGCCTGGCACCGCGCTCGGCGAGACAGCTGCGGAAGGCGCCATCCAGCCGGGCGCGCGGCGGCCGAGGCCTGCCGCTCTTCCTGCGTGGGCGGGAGCCCGTTCACGGCCGCCTCGCCGCAGCGGCTCAGGCTGTATTCGACCGCGCGCCGCAGGTGTGTCGCGCTGTCGGTGTACTCGGCCAGTGCCGTGTCCACGGCCGCCGTCGCTCCGCGCGGCCAGAAACCAGCGTCACCAGCAGACTCACCCCGCGGCCGAGCGCGAACTCCTGGAGGCGCAGCAACGCGAGGTGCCAGTCCGGATCCTGGCCGATGTTGAACACCACCACGAGCGTCACCGTGAACGCCGCCTGCCCGGCCGCGAAGGAGATCGGCGCTGGAGCAACCCCGATGATCATTCTTGGCTGCACGGTGGCCGACACCTTGGTGACACGACCGCGATGCCGGACGGCTCTTGGTCACCACGGTCATGCAGACCATGAAAGAAGCGGTGAATTCCCAACGCGTGGCGGAACTCGGCCTCGGCCGTGTGCTGGGCCGCAACGGCGTCGCAGCGCGGATTCTGTCCTAGGCCGTACGACGACGCCAGTGACCTACGGATCCGGCACGCTTTCGCACGGACGGCCTCCAGGCTTCAGGCCGACGGCGGTGCCACGGCGGGCGCGGACGCCATCCAGCTGTGGATCGCCGGGCTGCACGGTGGTTGAGCCGCCGCCGGCCTGGAGCCCGGAGGCTGCCCGCTCTCCTCGGGACGGGGCGGCACCGGGCCGATCGGAGCGACGAACGTGTGCGGCGGATGACGGAAGAGGCCCAGGCGAGGGCCCCGACTTGCTTGCTCTCCCGGTCGTAGCGGCGGGCGGTGACGTCCTTCCACGGCAGTGATCGCAGCCTGCGGTGCAGTTCGGGCTGGTTGGCCTTGACCACCAAGAGG
>NZ_JBFAWW010000128.1:0-1379 GCF_040680495.1 Streptomyces sp. NPDC052036
GCTTGGCCGCCGGCGGGTGCGGTGAAGGTGGATGTCTCTGCGTTGTACGAGGAGTTCGCTGCGGCTGGTTATGACTACGGTCCGTTGTTCCGGGGTGTGGGGGCGGTGTGGCGTCGGGTGGGGGAGGTGTTCGCGGAGGTCGAGTTGCCGTCGGGTGGTGGTGACGGTTTCGTGGTGCATCCCGCGCTGTTGGATGCTGCGTTGCATTCGCTGGTGCTGATCGATCCGGATGCGGGCGGGGTGGGTGAGCCGCGACTTCCGTTCTCGTGGACGGGTGTGTCTCTCGTGTCCTCCGGGGCCACTTCGCTGCGGGTACGGCTGGCCGCCACGGTTGACGGCGGTGTGTCTTTGGCGGCGACGGATCAGGCGGGTCGGCTCGTGGTGGGGGTGGAGTCGCTGGCGTTGCGGCCGGTGAGTGTGGAGCAGTTGCGGGTCGGTCGGCGGGAGGGTCTGTACCGGTTGGAGTGGCAGCCGGTGCCGGGCGGTGCGGTGCGGGCGGGCACGGAGCGTTGCGTGGTCCTGGGTGCGGATCTTGACCTCGCAGCTCTCGGAGAGTCCGTCCCTGACGTCGTCGTGGCGTCCTTCATGGCCGGTGGTGTGCGGTCGGAGGAGGTGGCGGGGCGGGCGCGTGAGGCCACGCTGCGGGCTTTGACGCTTCTTCAGCGGTTCTTGTCCGAGGAGCGTTTGGCGTCGGCGCGGTTGGTGTTCGTCACGCGTGGTGCGGTGGCGGTGCGGCCGGGTGACGATGTCGTGGATTTGGTGAACGCTCCGGTGTGGGGTCTGGTGCGGTCGGCGCAGTGTGAGCATCCCGACCGTCTGTGGTTGGTCGACGGTGCTGAGTCGGACGCGGTGGCCGGGTTGCCGCTGGAGCGGGAACCGCAGCTCGCGGTGCGCGATGGTGCGGTGTTCGTGCCGCGGCTTGTGCGGTACGGCGCGTCGTTGCCGGATGCGGGTGTGGGATTCGGTGGGGATGCGGGCACGGTTTTGGTGACGGGCGGTACGGGCACGGTGGGTGCTCTGGTGGCCCGGCATCTGGTCGTCGAGCACGGTGTGCGGCACCTGCTGCTGGCGAGTCGGCGTGGTCAGGAGGCGCCGGGGGCAGGGGAGTTGGTTGCGGAGTTGGCGGCTTTGGGTGCGCAGGCGACGGTCGTCGCGTGTGATGTGGCGGATCGTGAGGCGCTGGCGGCTGTGCTGGCGGCGATCCCGCGGGAGCGTCCGTTGACGTCGGTGATCCACGCGGCGGGTGTCCTGGACGACGGCGTGGTGACCGGGCTGACAGCGGAGCAGTTGGACCGTGTCCTGCGTTCGAAGATAGACGCCGCGTTCAACCTGCACGACCTCACCCAGCACCACCCCCTCAACGCCTTCGTCCTCTTCTC
>NZ_JBFAWW010000129.1:0-1360 GCF_040680495.1 Streptomyces sp. NPDC052036
CCCAGCCCGAGTTCGCTGCCCGGCCAGCCCTGCGACCACCAGGCGCTGCTCACCCTGCCCGCGCAGGAGGCACACGTCCCCGCCGCTCGTCACTTCGCGGCCGATCTGCTGGCGACCTGGAGTGTGCCCTCGAGCGAGCGGGACTCCGCCGTACTCATCGTCGACGAACTCGCCGCCAACGCCGCCCAGTACGGCCATGAGCGCATGACTCTGCTGCTCGCCCTCGACCACGGCACTCTGCAGATTGTGGTCAGTGACTCCGGCACGGCCGTGGAGCGCCACCACCCCGACGTCGCCCCCGACGAACACGGCCGAGGCACCGGCATCGTCCAGTACCTTGCCCAGTCGACCGAGGTCCACCAGACGTGCAGCGGTCGCGAAGTCCGCGCCTGCCTGCCGTGCTCGCCATGACCGGCCCGGACATTCCGCACGAGCTACGACGCTCGGCCGGAGCCGACACCGTGGCACAGCGACGGATCACCAGGGGCGGCTGCAGCGCCGGGCCACCCGACGCCCCCGCCGAGTGGGCCTTCGCGACCCACAAGCCCTGCCCCATCGACGGCTGCCCGGGCCCGGCCCAGGTGCCCATGCGGTCCGCGGCACACCCATCGGCCCTCGACCCCGGCCACGACACGGTGCCGTGTCAAAGCTGCGGCGCCGGACCCTGCGTACCGGCGGAGGTGTGAACATGGACGTCACCCCGGACAGCGGCCAGGACATCGCTGCCCCGCCCCCGCACGACGCATACGCGAAGGCGCCGGACCTACGCCGCGAGATGCACCAAGTACTCGCTCTCGGGGCCGAGCGCGAGGGCCGTCAGGCCAGGCCCGCCATCGGCCCCCCGGTCGATGCCCCGGCCGCCGAACGCGCCTGGCTGCTACGCCGCGCCGCCCTCATGGACCGGATGGCCATGGACGCCCCCCGCCCCGGCCCGGTCGCTGCCGCCGCAGAAACCGCCGAACAACTCGTCCTGCACGACCGCCGCCATCCCGACCTGGTGGCCGGCCCGCACCACCCCGACGCGATCACACTCACCCCCAACTGCCGCCTCTACGTCCGCCAGGAGTACGCCGCCTGGACGGCCGCCGACCGCCCCGGAACCAGAACCGGCCCCGACCCCGACCCCGACCCCGACCCCGACCCCGGCAGGAAGAACGGCACATGACCCGCAAGGACATCAGCACCCGGCAGGCCCCCGCAGCGGCCGACCGACTTCACTCACCCCACATCCCACGCCCGACAGCCCTGCGCGAACACTGCGCCGGCCTGCGACAGGAACGGTCACGCCAGGGAGCGTCGATGAACGCACCATGGCCGAACGCGCAGACCCACCACCCGTTCCAGGTGCCTGAACATGGTT
>NZ_JBFAWW010000130.1:0-1339 GCF_040680495.1 Streptomyces sp. NPDC052036
CGGGTGTGCCGGTGGACTGGGCCGGCTTCTTCGCGGGCAGCGGTGCACGCCGGACCGACCTGCCCACCTACGCCTTCGACCACCAGCACTACTGGATCGTCGACGGCGCACCCGCGCAGACCGTCGCGGCCACCGCGTCCGCAGCGACGACTGCCGACCCTGGCCTGCTCGAACGGCTCGCCGAACTCCCCGAGTCCGACCGTGACTCGTACGTGCTGGACGCGGTGTGCGAGCAGACCGCGGCCGTGCTCGGCCACGCCGACCCCGGCGCGATCGACCCCGACCGGCCGTTCCACGAGATCGGCTTCGACTCGCTGACCGCCGTCGAACTACGCAACCGCATCAACCGGATCAGCGGCCTGACACTCTCCGCCACGCTCGTCTTCGACCACCCCTCCCCGGCCGCACTCGCCGAGTACCTCGGCACCCTGCTGAGCCCCGAATCCGACCCGTCCCTCGACGACCTGTTCGCACTCGTCGACCAAGAACTCGGCCCGGAAGCGAGCTGATCGCCGATGACCACCCTGAACGAGCAGAAGCTCACCGCGTATCTCAAGCGCGTCACCGCGGAACTGCAGCGCACCCGGGAACGCGTCGCCGACCTGGAGGCGGGCGACGACCCGATCGCCGTCGTGTCGATGGCCTGCCGGTATCCGGGCGGCGTCCGCACCCCGGAGGACCTCTGGCGACTCGTCGCCGACGGCGTGGACGCGATCGGCGACTTTCCCGGCGACCGCGGCTGGGACCTCGACGACCTCGCCGCCCGCTCCGACTCCACCCGTGGCGGCTTCCTCGACGGCGCCGGCGACTTCGACGCGGAGTTCTTCGGCATGTCGCCCCGCGAGGCCCTGGCGACCGACCCGCAGCAGCGCCTGCTGCTCGAAGTCGCCTGGGAGGCGATCGAGCGCGGCGGCATCGACCCGGCCTCGCTGCGCGACACCCGCACCGGCGTCTTCATGGGCTTCGCCGGGCAGACCTACGCCGACATGGACACCGGCGCGGACGAGCTGCGCGGATATCTGCTCGCCGGGGGCGCCGCCAGCGTGGCCTCCGGCCGGATCGCGTACACACTCGGCCTGCACGGTCCGGCGATCACCGTGGACACCGCCTGCTCCTCGTCGTTGGTCGCGCTGCATCTGGCGGTCCGTGCGCTGCGGAACGGCGAATGTGCGATGGCACTCGCCGGTGGGGTCACCGTCATGTCGACCCCCGGCGCCTGGATGGAGTTCTCCCGTCAGCAGGGCCTGGCGGCGGACGGGCGGTGCAAGTCGTTCGGTGCGGGCGCGGACGGCACCGGCTGGTCGGAGGGCGTCGGGATGGTGCTGGTGGAACGGTTGTC
>NZ_JBFAWW010000131.1:0-1327 GCF_040680495.1 Streptomyces sp. NPDC052036
TCTCCCGGTCGTAGCGGCGGGCGGTGACGTCCTTCCACGGCAGTGATCGCAGCCTGCGGTGCAGTTCGGGCTGGTTGGCCTTGACCACCAAGAGGTAGTGCGCCTTCTTCTCGTCCACCAGGAAGCGCGCATGCGCGCGCTGGGTGTGCAGGGCGTCGGCCGTGACGGTGAACCCGGTCAGGTCGAAGGGTGCCAGTAGCGCGGCGAAGCAGGTGATTTCGTTGGTCTTGTCGGGGATCCGCAGCTGGGTGACGGTTCGGCCGTCGCCGGTCATCGCGGCCAGCAGGTGGGCGGCGGGCGTCTGGCCGTGTCGGGAGCCGCGGGCGGCCTTGCCGTCGAGCGCCACCGAGTCCGAGCCGGCAGGATCAGCGCCTGTCAGATCGGCCAGTCCGCCGGGGCAGACCAGGCCGACAATCCGTCGAATCGTGGCGGCACTCGGCGCGACGCGCACGCTCAACGACCCTACGATCCTGGCACCCAGGCGGGCCAGGGCGTGCTGCGGCGCGTTGGCGGACCACTGGCCGATAGCCGTATACGAGCGTGCGCCGGCGACAACCGCGGAGGCGGCAACCAGCAGCACCGCCACGAACGGGTGACGCACCCCTCGACGTCGACGCGGATCCGGCAACAGCCGCAACCGCTCCACCAGCGACAACCCCGCAGTGTCCTCCAGAGCGGGCGACTTGATCAGGCAGACGGTGGCAGACTGACGACACATCGAAGCTCCGGTGGTGCGAGGCGACTTGGGAAGGTCACCCCGTTCAACCGGAGCTTCGCTGCGTGCGTGACGGCCCAGCCCGCGATCCTTGGACCGCCGTGACCTGCGGACCCTCAGGGCTGGTCGTACCAGGAGAACGCCGCGATCCGCCAGCCCTCCGGGGTGCGGACGAACTGGATGGTCTTGGTCCCGCCGCCCTCGAACGGCTCGCCGTCCAGGATGCCGGCCTTCCGGTACTCGCCGAAGCGCGACGCGATGTCGCCCGCGATCTCGGTTCGCTCGGAGGTCTCCCACTCCGAGAACTCGACCAACCGGCCGTCGGCGAGCAGGCGTTCGCGCGGCTCGATGAACTCGTCCACGGTGTAGACCGTGTACTTCGGCCCGGTCAGCACGATCACACCACCCGGAATGACCAGCCGGCGGATCCGGGCCACGTCCGCGGCCTTGCCGCCGCGGTTGTCGAAGGCTCCGAAGAACTCGGCGGCTATCGCGTCAATCTCGATCTTGGACATGGCGCGACGGTAACACCGCTAGGGGGCAACGGACATGGCGTCGAGGCAACTTCGACCCAGGGCACCCACGAGATCATGCGACTTTGCAACAGCCCTG
>NZ_JBFAWW010000132.1:0-1302 GCF_040680495.1 Streptomyces sp. NPDC052036
GCCGAGCGGCTGGCGCCTGTGACCTCGGATGTGCCGGCGTATGTGATTTATACGTCGGGTTCGACGGGGCGGCCGAAGGGTGTGGTGGTCGAGCACGCGAGTGTGGTGCGGTTGTTTTCCGCTACGGATGGGTGGTTCGGGTTCGGGGCGGATGACGTGTGGACGTTGTTCCACTCGTATGCGTTCGATTTTTCGGTGTGGGAGTTGTGGGGGCCGTTGTTGTATGGCGGTCGTCTGGTGGTGGTGCCGTTCGAGGTGAGTCGTTCGGCGGGTGAGTTTTTGGCCCTGCTGGCGCGTGAGGGTGTGACGGTGCTGAATCAGACGCCGTCGGCGTTCTATCAGCTGATGCAGGCGGAGCGGGATGATCCGGCGACGGGTGATGCGCTTGCTCTGCGGTATGTGGTGTTCGGTGGGGAGGCGTTGGATCTGGGCCGGCTGGCGTCGTGGTACGAGCGGCGTGGTGATGGTGGTCCGACGTTGGTGAACATGTATGGGATCACCGAGACGACGGTGCATGTGACCTACCTGCCGTTGGACCAGGACGTGTGTGTGGCTGGTGGGGGGAGCAGGATCGGTGAGGGGATCCCGGATCTGCGGTTGTATGTGCTGGATGCGGGGTTGTGCCCGGTGCCGGTGGGTGTGGCCGGTGAGTTGTATGTGGCGGGTGCGGGTCTGGCGCGGGGGTATCTGAACCGTCCGGGTCTGACGGCGGAGCGTTTCGTTGCCGATCCGTTCGGGGTTCCGGGTTCGCGGATGTACCGGACTGGGGATCTGGTGCGGTGGGGTGCGGTCGGGGAGTTGGAGTATCTGGGCCGTGTTGATGATCAGGTGAAGGTGCGGGGTTTCCGGATCGAGCTGGGTGAGATCGAGTCGGTCCTGGCCGGGCATCCGGATGTCGCGCAGGTCGCGGTGGTTGTGCGGGAGGACCGTCCCGGTGACAAGCGGCTGGTGGGTTACGCCGTCCCCGCAGCCGGTGCTGCTGTGGACCCTGCTGTGTTGAGGGCGTATGTGGGCGGTTTGGTACCGGATTACATGGTGCCCTCCGCGGTGATGGTGCTGGATGTGTTGCCGTTGACGCCGAACGGGAAGTTGGACCGTCGGGCCCTGCCTGCACCCGAGTTTGCGGCGAGTGTGGGGGGTCGTGTTCCGCGTACTCCGCAGGAGGAGGTTCTGTGCGGGGTGTTCGCGGAAGTGCTCGGTGTCGAGCGGGTGTCCATTGATGACAACTTCTTTGAGTTGGGTGGGCATTCGCTGTTGGCGGTGTCGTTGGTGGAGCGGTTGCGTGAGCGTGGGCTTGCGGTG
>NZ_JBFAWW010000133.1:0-1292 GCF_040680495.1 Streptomyces sp. NPDC052036
AGCGGCTGGCGCCTGTGACCTCGGATGTGCCGGCGTATGTGATTTATACGTCGGGTTCGACGGGGCGGCCGAAGGGTGTGGTGGTCGAGCATCGGTCGGTGGTCGATTACGTGTTCTGGGCTGTTGCGCTGTATCCGGGGGTGCGTGGGAATGCGCTGTTGCATTCGCCGGTGTCGTTTGATCTGACGGTGACGGTGTTGTTCGCGCCGTTGGTCAGTGGTGGTTGTGTGGTGGTGGCGGATCTGGAGGAGGATCCGGCGGTCGAGGAAGTCTTGGCGGCTGTGCCGTTGAGCTTCGCGAAGGTCACTCCGAGCCATATCGCGTTGTTGGACGCCTTGCCGGGGGTGTTCTCGCCGTCGGGTGATCTGGTGGTGGGCGGCGAGCAGCTGACGGGTGAGCAGTTGGAGCAGTGGCGACGTGCGCATCCGGCGGCCACTGTGGTCAACGAGTACGGTCCGACCGAGGCGACGGTGGGCTGCGTCGCGCACCAGCTCTTCTCCGGTCAGCCGGCTCCGGCTGGTCCGGTGCCTGTCGGGCGGCCTGCTTGGAACACCCAGGTGTATGTGCTGGATGCGGGGTTGTGCCCGGTGCCGGTGGGTGTGGCCGGTGAGTTGTATGTGGCGGGTGCGGGTCTGGCGCGGGGGTATCTGAACCGTCCGGGTCTGACGGCGGAGCGTTTCGTTGCCGATCCGTTCGGGGTTCCGGGTTCGCGGATGTATCGGACTGGGGATCTGGTGCGGTGGGGTGCGGTCGGGGAGTTGGAGTATCTGGGCCGTGTTGATGATCAGGTGAAGGTGCGGGGTTTCCGGATCGAGCTGGGTGAGATCGAGTCGGTCCTGGCCGGGCATCCGGATGTCGCGCAGGTCGCGGTGGTTGTGCGGGAGGACCGCCCCGGCGACAAACGGCTGGTGGGCTATGTCGTTCCGGCTGCCGGTGTGGTGCTGGATCCGCTGGTTTTGCGTGCGCATGTGGCGAAGGCAGTGCCGGACTATATGGTGCCCTCGGCCGTGGTGGTGCTGGATGTGTTGCCGTTGACGCCGAACGGGAAGTTGGACCGTCGGGCCCTGCCTGCACCTGAATTCGCGGCGAGTGCGGAGGGTCGTGCTCCGCGAACCACGCAGGAGAAGCAGCTGTGTGAGCTGTTCGCGGAAGTGCTGGGTGTCGAGCGGGTGTCCATTGATGACAACTTCTTTGAGTTGGGTGGGCATTCGCTGTTGGCGACGCGTTTGGTCAGTCGTATCCGGTCGGTGCTGGGTGTGGAGCTGGGTATTCGTGTGTTGTTCGAGGCTCCG
>NZ_JBFAWW010000134.1:0-1277 GCF_040680495.1 Streptomyces sp. NPDC052036
AAGTGACGAGCGGCGGGGACGTGTGCCTCCTGCGCGGGCAGGGTGAGCAGCGCCTGGTGGTCGCAGGGCTGGCCGGGCAGCGAACTCGGGCTGGGGGAATCGGTCACAAACATGGTCTTCTGCTCTTCTGTGGATGTGCGGAGACCGGAACGGGGGAGACCCGCCAATACCTTCGGGGGCGGTCGGTGGGCCGGATCCTGTAAGGGCGCGCTCATTCAATTCCACGGTCGACGCACACCGAACGGTTCGAGCTGTTCGCCCCTTTTGCTGGACTTTTTGTGGGTCACGTGAATGCCGACGGCCCGGCTGCATGCTCTGTCGGCGCACTCATGTATCAAGTCGCTTGAGGGCTGGGCCGGTTCGCCGGAGGGGTTGACCGGTTTCCGGAAGCCGTCGGTGCGCCGTGAGCAGGAGCCGGCGCCCCTGCGAGTGGCCGGTCTGCCAGTGCCCGGACGCCGTGTGACGGCAGCGGGCCGGAACCCCGCGACCGAGCCGTAGAACTGCCGCGGTGCCGGTACAGTCCTCCGCTGACAGATGGTGCAGGCGAAGCAGCCGCAGCACCTGACCGGTCCTGAGGCGTGTGGCACCACAGCTGTCAGATCGACGACCGCATGAGGCCGCCCCTCGACCCGCTGGTCGTACATCCGGACGGCTTTCACCTCGATCGGCCCGGCTGCGGAGATGAGCTTTCCCGGTCGATGGCAGCCGCGTCGGCCACCAGCCGCCACCACGCGCATGGCGCTGATCAGCCTACGGTCAGAGAGGCACTGGTGTCGGTCTCCGAGGCCGCCGCACCCGCGGCGCTCTTGTGCCGCCGCGCGCTCACATCCGACAGCCGCGTCCATGGCGGGGCGGTGGGTGGACGCCCGGGGCACGCCGTGGGCGGTACTGTCGCGGTCGGTGCGCCCTTCCCACGAGCCGCGCCGGGACGCGAGGAGTCGGTCGGTGAGCCAGGAGGCCGCCCCGACGACAGGGGCGCGTGGGCTCCCCTCGCTTCACGCGCGGATTGTGACGAGCTTCTGACCGTTGCCTGCGATGATCTCGAAGTGCTCGATGGCTCCCGGGGACATGGGAACCGCACCTGGGATCGTGGTGCCGGGAGGGTATTCGCCTGCCCGCCAGGCAGCGCCGTCCGCCCTCGCTCCGCCGGACCCGATCGCCTGCAGTCGGCAGGTGATTCCGGCAGGTGCCCCTTTGGCGGAGACCTGTAGGACACTGCCCCAGGCAGCGGGCGAGACCTTCACCGAGGCGGAGACGCCGGTGGCGGGATCGCTTCC
>NZ_JBFAWW010000135.1:0-1208 GCF_040680495.1 Streptomyces sp. NPDC052036
CCCGCACCACCCGCCGCCAACCGGCGCGCCACCACCAACCCCAGACCACCCAGACCACCCGTCACCAGATACGCCGCATCCGACGACAACCGGACCGGCCGGTCGAAGGTAAGCACGACCTTCCCGATGTGCCGGGTGTGCTGCATATGGGCGTAGGCGCGGGCCGCGTCCCGGCGCGGGAACACCGTCATGGGCAGCGGGCGCAGCGCGCCGGACGCGAACAGCTCGCCCAGCGCCTCGAACAGGCAGGGCAGCAGCGTGCCGTCGCGTTCGGCGTCGTCGCCGAGGTCGAACGGGAAGTAGCCGACGTCGGGCCGTGCGCTCCGCATCCGGTCGGGGGACCAGATGCCGAGCTTTCCCATCTCGACGAAGCGTCCGCCGGGGGCGAGCGCCGACAGACCGGCGGGGATGAAGTCGCCGCTGAGACTGTTGAGGATGACGTCCACGCCCTTCCCTCCGGTGAGGGCGAGCAGTTCCTCGGCGAACGAGGTGCTGCGGGAGTCCAGGACGTGGGTGACGCCCAGGGCCCGTACCGCGTCCCGCTTGCCGGCACCGGCCGTGGCGAACACCTCCGCGCCGAGGGCCCGCGCGATCTGCACCGCGGCCCCGCCGACGCCGCCGGAGGCCGCGTGCACCAGCACCCGTTCGCCGGGCCGCAGCGAGGCCAGGCGGGCGAGGGCGTAGTAGGCGGTCAGGAAGGCCAGCGGGACCGTGGCGCCCTCGGTCATGGACAGCCCCTGGGGCAGCGGGGCGACCTGGCTCGCCGACGTGGTGACGTAGTCCGCGAAGCCGCCCTCCGTCATCGCCATCACCGCGTCGCCGACGGCCGGTTGCGTCACCCCGGGGCCGACGGCGGTGACGACGCCCGCGCATTCGAAGCCGAGCGGGATGTCCCTGGCGTGTTCGAGACCGTAGGCCCCCGCGTAGTGGTCCCGCATCATGCCCAACGAGATCAGCACGTCACGGAAGTTGAGACCGGCGGCCCGCACCTCGATCTCGACCTCGCCCGGCTGCGGGGACCGGCGCCGGGCCGGCTGCGACCGCAGGTACTCCGGTCCGCCGTACTCGGTGAGCACCAGCCTGCTCGGGGCCGGATCGGGGGTGGGATCGGCGGCCGGGGTCAGTTCCGGGCGCAGCCGGCGCCCGTCCCGTACCGCGCTGTACGACAGTTCCGTACGCAGCAACCGCTCCAGCGGCGCCGCCCCGTC
>NZ_JBFAWW010000136.1:0-1178 GCF_040680495.1 Streptomyces sp. NPDC052036
CCATGGAAGATCTTCCGGGCGAGGGAATGACGGCCCTCCTGGAGGTTCGCCTGGCTCTTGATCTGGCGGCGGTAGCCGGGCTCGTCGGCTAGGCGCAGGATGTGCAGGGTCTTGGCGATCCGCCCGTAGTGGGCGATCGCGTCGCCGAGCGGCGTGGGGCGGCCGTCGCGGGACAGCATCCGGATCACGTCGTACGCGCGCACGGCTCCGGTGTGGATGGAGCCGATGACGCGAAGGATGTCCTCCCAATGGCGTTCGATACGGGCGAGGTCGATCCGGCCGCGGGCGGCGTCCTGGAAGGCCCCGTAATCGGCGGCGAGGTCGATGCGCCACATCTTCTGATCCGGCAGGTCAGCGAGCTGCGGCGCGTACGCGAACCCCGCCAGGGTGAGCAGCCCGAAGACAATGTCGCTGTAGCTCGCGGTGTCGGTGACGATCATTTCGGGACGCTTGCCGCCGTCGCGGTCGTAGAGGACGTCCAGCACGTACAGCGAGTCGCGCGGGGTGCCGGCCACGACCTTCCCGCCCAGCCCCGCGGCCTGGTCGTTGATCATGTTCAGCCAGGTCGCCCCGCCCCGGCGCCCGAAGTACTTCGGGTTCGGCCGCGCGTACACCGACGGAACGGGCACGACGAACCGCATGCCGTCCACGGAGGCAACCAGGCCGCCGCCCCACGCCTGCGCGAGCGGGATCGACGCCTGGCAGTCGATCAACGTGGCGTTCGCCGCCCGGTACGTCGCCAGCCGCAGATACGTCTGGTCGACATGGGACAGGCGCCCGTACTTCAGCGCGTCCGCGGCCCCGATGACCGGGGTGTAGCCGACATTGCAGCTGTGCGCCACCAGCAGCGCGGCGATCGTCACGTGCAGGTCCTTCAGCCGGGCCTCGCCGCCGGTGACCGAGGTGAACGCCTGGTCGGCGCCGGTCCACGAGAACACCTCCAGCAACGCCTCCGGCAGGTCGACACGGGGCAGCATCGTCTCCACCGCCTCCCGCAGTTGGCGTAGGGAGGCGGGTTCGGGCTCCGGCTCCAGGGCGGCGAAGTGCAGGCGGCCGTCGTCGTCGAACACGATCTGGGAGTTCGCCGGCACCCGCGCGGCGACCTCGCGGTAGGTGCCGTCCAGCAGCGCGGCCCGAGCCGCCAGGTGCTCCCCCGCCCCGGCGGGCAGGTTGAGCGA
>NZ_JBFAWW010000137.1:0-1133 GCF_040680495.1 Streptomyces sp. NPDC052036
CTCACGCCCACACCCACCCCTATCACGCCGCTGACCAGCGCCGATGAGCACCGGCAGAGCTATCCACAGCTGCCGTATCCGTGTGCAGCGGGAAACATTTCAGCTTGGCACAACCGCGGGTGTAGTCCACCCGTCTCCTCCGGTCGGATTGGCTTAAACCTTCCAGTCAAATGGGTCACATGACGATGGTTTATTGAATCAATAAGAAACTCTTGTTGGTCGAGCCGTTGACCCATCACGTAGTCTCTTGTTCGTCCGAAGATTCCTAGGACACTCATTCGCCGATCATTACTGGGGGACAGGTGAACAAGTCCGACTACTTCGACGAACGCGCCACGGTGGAGTGGAGCGCTCCTGGGAATGTGCCGGAAAGCCTGGCCGAATTATCTAGGCCCTACCCGATTCTTCGGTACGCGCAGGTCCTGAAGGAGATCAGGAAGTTGTCGTCCGGCATCGGAAACGCGTACTAGCAGATTCAATTCGGTCGGCTGGTGAAGAAATTCCTCGGGGAACTCGCCGCCGAGCTCGGGCTGCCGGAGGGTCATTTTTCCGTCGACACTTCGGGTGACCCGCTGCTGGTGCGGGAGGGCACCGGGCAGCACTGGATCCTGCCCACTCACTTCGAGGGCGGCGCCTACTTCAGCGCACCGTTCGGTAAAGGCAGCGGGATCAACGCGGGCGGCGACATCACCATCGGCGACGGTGCCTGGCTGTCCCCTGGCAGCCCGCTGCTGCGCCAAGACCACAGCGCCTACGGCCGACCGTCGATCGGGGCGCGCACGGTGTCCATGACCCATCAGCCCGGAATAGTGCTCCGCGACTACGCCTGGATGGGGCATAAAGCATGCCGGAGGGCAACATGCACAACATCCAGCCGATGGACTACATCGTCGCTGTGGGAGCTTTCTTGGCTCTCCCGGTGATCGTGGTCGCAGTAATCGCTATTGGCGTCATAGCCTTCGTTGACGAGGTACTGCTTCGGAGGAAGCGTTTAAGCCTCCGCCGTCAACGAGAAGAAGGATAAGAGTGCCCGGCAGTCCGGTGACGCTGGCAAGACTGGTGTCACTGGTGTGCCGCAGGTGGCGGGTAGAGGACGACTTCCAGGACGCGAAGGAGGTCTGCCACCTCGACAA
>NZ_JBFAWW010000138.1:0-1083 GCF_040680495.1 Streptomyces sp. NPDC052036
GTCAGTCATGGACATCACCGCAGCGCCGCTGGTGCGGGTCACCACAGCAGTGGTGCCGGGTTCGCAGCGTTGGGTGGCGTTGCTCCAGGTGCACCATCTGGTCCAGGATCACACTGCGGTGGATGTGCTGTTCGCGGAGGTTCAGGCGTTCCTGGAGGGTCGGGAGGCGGAGCTTGCGGTGCCGCTTCCGTTCCGGAATTTCGTCGCGCAGGCCAGGCTGGGTATCCCGGTCGCCGAGCACGAGGCGTTCTTCGGGCGCCTGCTCGGTGATGTCACCGAACCGACCGCCTCCTTCGGCATCACTGATGTACGGGGTGACGGCAGTGAGGTGGCCGAGCTCCGCAAACCCCTCGACGGAGTCACTGCCACCGCTGTGCGTGAGGTGGCGCGGCGTTTGGGTGTGAGTGCGGCGACGGTGCTGCATGTGATGTTCGCCCGGGTGGTGGGGGTGGTTTCGGGTCGTGAGGATGTGGTTTTCGGGACGGTGTTGTTCGGCCGGATGCAGGCCGGTCAGGGTGCGGACCGGGTACCGGGGTTGTTCATCAACACCCTGCCCGTCCGTCTCGACACCAGCATGAGGGGTGTCCTGGATGCGGTCCGGTGCATGCAGGGTGATCTGGCGGAGCTGCTGGTTCATGAGCATGCTCCGTTGGCGTTGGCGCAGCGGATGAGCGGGGTGCCGGCGGAGGCGCCGTTGTTCACGGCGTTGTTCAACTACCGTCATAGTGCGGGTGCGGCGGATGCCGGTGTGGAGGTGGAGGGGATCGAGGTCCTCTTCGCGCAGGAGCGGACCAACTATCCGTTGACGGTGTCGGTGGACGACACCGGTGACGGGTTCGTCTTCACCGTGCAGTGTGTCGATCCCATCGATCCGGACCTGGTGCTGTCCTTGATGGACACTGCCACCAGCCGTCTCGTCCACGCCCTGGACCAGGCCCCCGACACCCCCGTACACACTTTGCCGGTCCTCGACGACACCCACCTCGACCAGGTCCTCACCGACTGGAACGACACTGCTGCTGTGGTGGCGGACGGCACGCTGCCGGTGTTGTTCGAGGAGCAGGTCGCGCGGACTCCGGACGC
>NZ_JBFAWW010000139.1:0-1073 GCF_040680495.1 Streptomyces sp. NPDC052036
GCAGGAGCCCCGCGGTGTGTCGGAGACCGCGCCGGAGTCGCGGACGGCGAATTCCTCCTCCGTGCGGCATGGCGGACCGTCGGACGGCGGCCGGACGCCGCAGGACGGCGCCGCACGGGCCGGCCACGGCGGGGCACCCACCGACCGGGCCGACGGGCCCTTCACGCCCGAGACGATGCGTGAGAGGGCGGCCCGGCCGGACACGGTGACCGGCAGGGACCGGGACGGGAACGACTTCGCGTTGCGGCTGCGGGAGGGGTCGACGGCGCTCTTCGACGCGTCGGGTGAGCTGCGGCACGTCGTGCTGCCGGACGGGGTGAGTTTCGAGCGCGGCTTCGACGGTCTGTGGGGGCCGCCGCGCCGCGGCACCGGCGAGGTGATCTCCAGGAAGACGGACAGCGAGACCGAGCTCATCCTGCACGACGGCAGCATCGTGGTGCTGGGCAAGGAGAACGAGCGGATCACCGACACCGCGGCGGACAAGGTCCTGATGTACCGCCAGATCAAGGACGGGAACGGGGCCTGGCTGCGGCAGCCGAAGATTTTCCTGCCGCACGAGGAGGGCGGCTGGGTCGAGCGCGCCGGTCTGGACACCGCCACCTACGAGGGCTTCCTGGCGAGCGCCAACAAGGCGCATGAGGCGGCGCAGAAGCTGTTCGACATCGGGGCCCGGTCGGCGCACGGCGTGCCGGAGCACGAGCGGCTGGACCGCGTCGGTGAGGAACGGCTGAAGGAGTTGTACTGGCGCGGGTCGCAGGACGACAAGATCGCAGCGCTGTACGAGTGGGTGCGGCGCAGCCGCCAGGGCGTGTCGCTGCGGTACACGCAGCTGGATGCGGTGATCGGCCTCGGCCGGGGCGAGATGGTCAACATGGCCGCCGGTGAGGGCAAGTCGTGGGTGTTCTTCGTGAACGCTGCTCTGCAGGCCGCGAAGGACGGCGTGTCGGCGTCGTACCTGATCACGCCGAGGGATGTGCTGGCGAACCGGGAGATCCTCAACTTCAAGGAGATGCTGGGCGACTGGGCTCACGTCCACCGGATGAACTCCGACACGCTGCCTCCTCCGCCGGGCG
>NZ_JBFAWW010000140.1:0-1016 GCF_040680495.1 Streptomyces sp. NPDC052036
GTGACCACGGTGTGGACCGACGGCCGTGTGTACTACCCGCTGCACGCGACGCCTTACACCCCCGCCCATCACTTCACCCGCGGCCGAACTGATCCGGCCTTCCGCACGAAACCGCAGCTGGCAGCCGCCCTCGCGGCCCGCGGGAAGGAGGCGGGCTTCGGCTGCCGGGCGGTGGTCGCCGACTGTGCCTACTCCGTGAGTGACGACTGGTACCTCGCACTGCGCGAGGCAGGCCTGGCCTATGTGGTGGCGCTCAAGCCGCACCGCGGCACCTGGGCCCGGGCCGACCAGCCGCACACCCCCATCGAAGCCGCTCACGCCCTGACCTGGAAGGATGCCAAGCGTCCCGGCGACTGGACACCCGTGGAGCGTCACTTCCGCGACGGGCACACCGAGACCTGGTGGGCCGCTGATGCCCGCCTGGGTGACTACGGCCCGAACTCCCCGTGCCGGCTGATCGTGGCCACCACCGATCCCGCCGGCCTGCCGGAGAAGGCCACCTGGTACCTGGCCACCAACCTGCCCCACCCCGACGCACCCCACGCCGCCACCAGCCCGCACCCGCCGGCCGACCTCGCCGAGATCGTCCGCCTCTACGGCCTGCGGCCATGGATCGAGCAGAGCTACAAACAGATCAAGGACGAACTCGGCTGGGCCGACTTCCAAGTCCGCTCCGACCGAGCCATCCGCCGCCACCAGACCCTGGTCAACTGCGCCTTCTCCTTCTGCTGGGACCAGTGGTTCGCCCCGCCCGGACCTCTGGATGACACCGCGCCGGACCCCTGCCCCGATGAGGGCCCAGAGAGGGGGTCCAGCCACATCCCACCAGCCCCAACCGCCTTGCTGGCCCAGGGCCTTACGGGCTATCCGCTCCTGGCTCACCCCCGCCATCACCCTCACCCGATGGTGGCGAGCCTGGACAGACACGGCCCCACCCTACGAACTCCAGGCCCTCATCGACGCGGTCACTACCGGACACGGCATTGACCTCTACCTCCGGATTTAACGAACTACCG
>NZ_JBFAWW010000141.1:0-1011 GCF_040680495.1 Streptomyces sp. NPDC052036
CGTTCGGTGTTCGAGCATCGGGCTGTGGTGGTGGCGGGTGGTCGTGGTGAGTTGTTGGGTGGTTTGGGGGTTGTGGCGTCGGGTGGTGTGGCGTCGGGTGTGGTGAGTGGTGTGGGTGTTGGTGGTCGGCGTGTGGTGTTTGTGTTTCCGGGTCAGGGTTCGCAGTGGCGGGGGATGGCGGCGGGGTTGTGGGAGTCGTCGTCGGTGTTCCGTGAGCGGATGGTGGAGTGTGAGCGGGCTTTGTCGCCGTTTGTGGATTGGTCGTTGTCGGGGGTGGTGCGGGGTGAGGTGGGGTCGCCGGGGTTTGAGCGGGTGGATGTGGTTCAGCCGGTGTTGTTTGCGGTGATGGTGTCGTTGGCGGCGTTGTGGCGGTCGGTGGGGGTTGAGCCGGCGGCTGTGGTGGGGCATTCGCAGGGTGAGATTGCGGCGGCGTGTGTGGCGGGTGCGTTGTCGTTGGAGGATGCGGCGCGGGTGGTGGCGTTGCGTAGTCGGGTGTTGGGTGTGTTGGCGGGGCGTGGCGGGATGGTGTCGGTGGCGCTTGCGGCGGAGGAGGTGCGGGGCCGGTTGGGTGGGGGGTTGTCGGTGGCGGCGGTCAATGGGCCGTTGTCGACGGTGGTTTCGGGTGATGTGGGGGCGTTGGAGGGGTTTGTGGCCTCGTGTGAGGCTGAGGGGGTGCGGGTGCGGCGGATCCCGGTGGATTATGCGTCGCATTCGGTGCATGTGGAGGAGGTCCGGGAGGAGTTGCTCGGGCTGTTGGAGTCGGTGTGTCCGCGGTCGGGTGGGGTGCCGTTCTATTCGGCGGTGACCGGTGGTGTGGTGGACGGTGCGGTTCTGGGTGGGGAGTACTGGTATACGAATCTGCGGCAGACGGTGGATTTTGAGGGTGCTGCGCGGGCGTTGCTCGCGGATGGTTTCGATGTGTTCGTCGAGGTCAGTGCGCATCCGGTGTTGACGGGGTCGGTGGAGGAGAGCGTCGAGGCAGCGGACGCGTCTGCGGTGGTGCTGGGGACG